>CAINDJ010000230.1 GCA_903847325.1 uncultured beta proteobacterium
GCAGGCATACGGGTTTGACCGCCGACCAAAATCACGTCGTCAATATCAGCCACGTTTACACCAGCGTCTTTAATCGCCGTGAGGCAAGGACCAGCAGTACGCATGATTAACTCTTCAATCAAGTCCTCATCTAGAAAGCGCGGCGGAGCACTTGCCATCTCGGCATCTGTTAGCCGTTTGACTCCGTCTTCTGGCACAAACTGCCATTTGACCAAAGTGGCCTCATTCTTTTGGTTGATGAATTTGAAGGTATGAATACTGAAAAAATCACTGTTCGCATAGCTGACAGGGGGGTTGTTCTTGGCCATGAATTCGCCGAGCGGTTTTGCATCTGGATGCGTCTCTCTGAATGCTTTTTGCTTTTCAGGATCAGGCTTACCTGTAGCAGGATCAGGCATGTTGGACATGGCCGCATCATAAAAAGTCTGGGGCGTCGCGGCGCTAAATACGGGGACATTGAGCATCGTAAAGTGATGGATGTTGTTGCCTGGCAAGGCGAACTGAAGCGCCATACCGCGTGGGCTTTTCACGCTGTCTGGTGCTTTTGGATTGCCCCCCGCCAGAGAGAAACGCCCCACGACCGGAATACTGGCTCCTGAGAATAAAGCAGAGCGGCTGTATGACTGCGCCGACTTCGTACCGACAAAATTACCTTTGATACAAATCCCAATAATGTGATTGCGCCGCTCACCGGGCGTGACACCACTAAGCTTTTCGAGTGCGCCGACTACTTGATCAGCGGTGGGTGAGTCTGATGCGGGTGCTTGTTGTGCCTGTACCTGCGAGAAACATAACAAACTTGCAGTCAGAACACTCATTTTTGTAATTTGCTGCAGCAACGTTTTAGTCATGTTCAAAACCTTAAATATTGGGTTGATAGCTCAGGCTCACGCATTGGCGCGACGACACTAATTATCGTCAAGATAGCAGACTACAGATGTGGATTGCTATATTATTTATTGATAAATAAAAAAAACACTAGTTTTCCGGACGAGACAATCAAAATGCGAATTAAAGCAATCGGGTCTGATTTTGTTGCTGAAATCACAGATATAGATCTTAGAGCCCCTCTGACAGACGCTCAGGTTATAGCGATCGATCAAGCGATGGATCAATACGCGGTTGTTGTCTTTCCCGCGCAAGCGCTCAATGATGATCAGGAGTTTGCCTTTGCGCAGCGACTCGGTCCGCTCGAAGAGACCCGTGCGGTCGTTGACGTGCATAAACAACGCCTACCCTATAACCAGATGAATGACATTTCGAATCTGGATGTAGATGGCTCCATCATGGCACTAGACGATCGTCGCCGTATGTTTAATTTGGGTAATTTGCTCTGGCATTCGGACAGCAGTTTTAAAGCAACGCCGGCCAAATACTCCATGCTGCATGCGCGCGTCATCCCGCCAGAGGGCGGCAATACGGAATTTGCGGATATGCGCGCGGCCTGGGATCGTCTGACGCCAGAAATGAAAGCACACATCGATCCTCTGGTCTGTGATCATTCATTGATATATTCCCGTTCGCAACTAGGCTTTGACGCATTCACAGAGCAAGAGCTCATCAATTACACACCTGTGCCGCAACGACTCGTCAGGCGTCATCCTGGTTCAGGCCGCCAGTCTGTTTACCTCGCCTCTCACATTGGCACTGTGCATGGCATGCCACGTCCTGAGGCCATGGTATTAATCCGCGAGCTGACTGAGCATGCCACGGCACGCGAGTTTGTCTATAGTCACAAGTGGAATCAATTCGATCTGGTGATGTGGGACAACCGCTGCACCATGCATCGCGCACGCCCATACGATGACAAGCATTGCAAACGCGACATGCGACGCATGACGCTTACGGATAGCGCACCGACACTTGCGCAGCCAGCCTGAGCTGGCTTAGTCCTAATTTGCTCAGCCTAATCATGTCAGGCTGAGCAAATAGACTCGCGGTCTAGTTATTTAAGTAATCCCGCGCTTCTGGGCAACGCCAGCGAAAGCTCAGGGATGGTAATGATGAGCATCAAACCGAATAATAAGGCACAGATATACGGCCAATAGAACTTGAAGTGCTGCCAGACCCCGACCTGAGCAAACTTAAGCGCCATCAATAAGCCCACACCCATAGGTGGTAAAAACAATCCGATGCCAACAGCTGCGGTCTGAACAATATCAAAATGGATCGGATGAATACCGATTTTCACTGCGATCGGATAAACCACCGGGATCAGCACGACCGCTGCAGGCAGACCCTCTAGCACCATGCCAAACAGCATCGTGATCATCGCGACACCAAGCAGGAATGTCCAGTGATAGACTGCGAGCGGCTCAAGAATCGCGGCAAGCAGTGCAGGCACACCAGAGACGCCGAGGATATATTGGAACACCGTTGCTACAGCCAACAGAAAAACAACGCTCGCGGTGGTCACGCCACTTTGATAGGCAATCGTGCAGACCTCACGCCAGGGCAGATTTTTATAGTAAAACTTGGCGGCAAGTAACGAGTAGAGGGCAACAATTGCACCGGCCTCAGTCGCGGTAAATGCGCCGAGGTAAAAACCGCCCAGAATCACCACGGGGATGACCATCGGAACCGCTGCATTTTTAGCCGCAGTCAGGAGTCGGTTAAAACTTGGACGAGAATCCTTAGGCCAACCCAGCAAATGCGCCTGGATCAGAACCAAGATGCATAAACAAACGCCAATCACCGCTGCGGGAATAAAGCCCGCCAGAAACAGTGTGACAGCAGACTGATTCGTCACAGCCGAAATCACAATCATGAAAATAGCCGGCGGTACCAGCATCCCCATCGCGGTTCCCGCAGCGATCAGTGATGCCGCGTCTTCCGCGCGATAGCCTGATTTTTTGAGTGAAGGCATAAAGGCGCTGGACAGCGCAGATACCTCAGCCATTTTTGAGCCGCAAATATCAGAGAAAAAATATGAGACCACAATGACTGACATACCAAGGCCGCCACGCAACCAGCCGACGAGTGCGCGAGCAAGCTCTACCAGCGCATGCGACATCCCGCAGCGTTCCATCACACTCCCTGCGAATACGAAGCAAGGAATCGCAAGCAACACCCAACTCTGCGAGGCGGCGACCATACTGGCCCCGAGTTGCTGCAAGGGAAAGCCGCCGAGCAACAACCCCACCACAGCAGAAATACCCAGAGCAAAAACGATAGGCAAAGAAATGAGGAGTGAGCATACAAAAACGATGCCCATGACTGTTAACACCATATCAATGACCACCCGCTTGTTGAACAGACTGACCTGGGAGATGTAATCGCCGCGCATTATTACAAGCATGGAAAACCATCAATATGCCTCCCACGGTCGCTGACACATAAAAAAGACCGAGACTCAACTCCAGAGCCGGTGATAAGAGCGTGATATTGAGCATCGTTAACTTGTAACAAATCCATGCGACAAGCCCACCGAACCCAGCGATCAGCAGTTGATTGAACGTTGCCATGATCCGTTGCGCGCGCTCGGATAACTTATGCGTAAAGACATTCAATGCAAAATGGCTGTTTTCAGCTACCCCAAGCGCCGCACCAATCATGACAAGCCACGTTAACGCGAGCTCGCCCACCTCTTCGACCCAAAAAAAATTGATGGGATCAATATCGATCCAGTCTGTGATCGGCAGCATGACGTAGCGCAGGAAAACGCCACACAACATGACACCGATCGCAAATAGAACCAAAAACCCCACGATAAATTTGGGGGTCATTGCGATGAATCGTGACATGTTATTTGCTCGCTACGATTTCATCCCACAGCGCCCCATACTGCTTCTGGTACTGAGGCCAGATTTTTTGCTGCGCCAGCGCTTTGAAAGGTCCGAGATCCGGAGCATTCACTTTCATGCCTAACGGCTCAAGGATTTTCTTGGCAGAGTCCAGGTTATCCACATCTTCTGTGATTTTTCTGACGACACCCTGAGCTTCTCGTCCGGTATCCATGATCATTTTTTGCTGATCTGGACGCAGTCCGTTCCAAATGCCAAGATTCATACCCACCAGAGTTGCGCCGTAATTATGGTAGGTCATTGAGAAGTATTTGGATACTTCGTAGGCTTTAAGTGGGACCATGTTCACGACAGGCAAGTCCGCACCGTCGATCACACCCTGCTGAGCGGCAGTAATCACCTCGGACCAAGCTAAGGGTACTGCCACGCCTCCAAGACCATTGACGCAGTCAGCGAAAACCTTGGAAGGCTGCACGCGGATTTTGATACCGCGCAAATCTTTAGGCTGTTCGATTGGACGCTTATTGAGCCAGAAATGTCTGAAACCGTAGTCATAAAAGTAAACGACTTTGACACCATACTTTTCCTGAAAAATTTTATCAAGGCGATCGCCAACTTTGCCATTGAGGATCGAGTAAGCCTGCTCGTAGCTGCTGATCAGATAAGAGACAATGAAAGCACCCATCTCCGGGAACAAGGTTGCGGCACCCCCGGCAGGAGAGCCCATCGCAATGTTTCCTGACTTAACGGCGTTCATGACCTCGATTTCTTTGGTCAGCAGGGTTGCACCCTGAAACTCAGCCGCGATTTCACCTTTTGAGCGCTCGGAGAGCGCTTTGGCAAACCAATCCATGGAGACCGAGCCAGACTCAGGCAAGGGATTCATATGTCCGACAATCATTTTTTGCGGCTTAGCCTGTGCAAATACAGGCGCTTGACCAAAGGCAAGAATGCCGGCTAAGCCGCCGGCGCCACGCAAAATATCGCGTCGGGTAAGTATCAGCGAACTTTTTCCTGAGTCTGCGCTCATGAGATGTCTCCTCAATAATTATTTTTTATAAATCTTGTGGGCTAACTATATATCTTTATTTCTGCAAATGGCGATCTATTTTCTACTTAAAGACTCGAGAAAACCCTAAGGCATCAATTTTTTGAAAGTACATCATCGATCCGAATCTGCACTGTCGGTGGATTGCTGCCAGGGAGCATACTCAGAGCTACTCTTAACTGCTCCTGATATTTTAAAAAGTTTTTCTTATTATTTTCTAATAGAGCAATCTCAGCTAAACCTAATGAGGAACGAACAGGATTAATTTCAAGCATTTCGAGATAAATAGACTTCCCTCGTTTGATTTCATTTTGACGGACGAGAAAATCAGCATATCTAATTTTTAGAGTTGGATTTTCTGGGTATTTAGCTAAGCCGACTCGAAATGCTTGCTGCGCACGTGCGGTTTCATTGTTTGCCTGGAAATGCAGGACAGCTGCAAGATAAGCTTGTGGCGCATCAGGCCGCAGAGAAATTACTTTTTCAAAAAAAATGCTTGCCTCATCATTTTTACCTTGTGCAGCGAGCGCTAATGCTTTGAAGTTATAACCCGAATACTTTTGGGGCTCTAACGCGATCTGTTTTTCAGCCATCGCAATCGATTGATCGTAGTCCTTCTTTTCTCTCCAATACCAACTGTAAGCACCAAAAGCCGGTACAAAATTTGGTGCGATCGCTGTCAGCATTTCCAAATCTTTTTGGGCACCATCAAGATTTTTATTCACTAAGTTTATATACGCACGTAAATTGAGTGAGTACATATCATCTTTCGGATTTTCATTACCTAATACGATATCGGCCAGACGCATCGCATTGATCTCATCGCCGCGTCGCCAATACGCACTCGCAGCGTTTTGCGGATCCAGCACTTCAAGCATTTTTAAAGCCGCCTGCTTGATCACAGCATCCGGACTCCCGTTGAAGCGCATATCAACAAGAACCTTATTTTTTTGAGCGTCACGGATATTTACGTTATAGACCTCGTCACCCTCTGCCTGAGCAAGCGTAATATCCCCGCTGATCTTAGCGGTCTCGATATCAAGAGAATCACGAATGAATTTTTGTATTGTTTTAACGTCTATCCCAGTCCCGGCCATTTGCAAAGTCGGCGTTTTATCTTCGGACTGATGGCCAAAAAAAGAAACTCTTTCTTTGGCAGAGGTACTTTCTGCTTGTAGCCGTTTTATTTCGTCAAGTAAACGCCGGGTCGTCACGGTGGAGTTAAATCCGCGTGCCTCGAATGCAGGGGGAACACTGATTTCTTCAAGCGTGACGGAGTTTTTGGTCAGACCGTTGTAGGTCCCGATCGATGCAATTCCAATACCCAATATCGATAGTAATGCTATACAACCGTTCTTTAGCGTAATGACCCAGCGATTAATCAACGTAGCAATATGAATGCTCATGATATCTTTCCGTTACCAAAGCGTTGTTTTTATAGTGAGCAACAAATCTCGTAAACACGTCGGAATCATACCCGCAGACTATCTTTCCGATTTTTCCAGTCGAGGATCCGACAAGGCTAACAAGCAGCCCACCATCACCGAATAAAATCCAATTGTGCGCATGCCACGAAACATCAATTCAGTTAGGCCAAATATTGAAAAACCCACACATACGGCCAACCCCATTGCGGCAGCCACTCTGATATTGATTGATTGTTTAGAGGCAAGTCGCCTGAAAAACATCACTGCAGGCGCGAAATAAATCAGTAATAAAGCAAGGCCACCAAACAATCCCTGCGTCGATAGCGACATGATCATATCGCTATGCGGCTCGGCAAAGTCTGCGGCAACGAAAGGTAACAACATTCCCTTGTCTACACGCGCCTGTAATTCAGGTTGAAAGTCGACTCGCCGACCAATGCCAAGCCAGGGATTTTGGTAAAACATATCCATGGAGGTACGCCATAACTGCAAACGAATGCAAACCGAAGTAAAGGCAAGAGGATTGGTCGTCATGCATTCGGACACTTCCTGGTAACCCTCCCGGGCCCGCTCATTCATTTTAGGAATCAACATTAGTGAAGCAGCACACACGCACACGAGTAAAGCTAATGCGGCAAGCAATCTGGCGGGACGCTTTACAAAATTATTCAGAACAAGCCAGATCAATAAGAAAAACGGCAAGGCAAGCCATCCAGTGCGTGTCTGCGTCAGGACGAATCCTGTTAGCACCACTACCACCACGAGCCATTTAAATAGGCGTTCAGCACGTGGCCATGGGGTGAGGCTCCAGCGCGTGGCGTACATAATCAACACGCCAAGCAACAGCATCAGGTTGCCATACGTGACCGAGTTGTACTCCGGGGTAACAGGACGCCCAAAATCCCGCTCGCTCGGCCAAAAAACATAAGCGCAACTGATAAGCCCTGCCACGACAAACCCCCAGGAAATGCGTCTGACCACCTGCGGGTGCATCGTCAACACAGCCCCCAGCACCAGCACACACCCTAGAATCATGCGTAAGGCACGCTCAACCTCAGCACCTGGCATCGCCTGAAAACGCAGCAGGTTGAGTACGGCAGGAACAAGCGAAAACATAAATGCAGCGATCACCCAACGATACGGGTGCAGCGCAGAAACGGTTTTTCTGTAGCCACCTTCGCGTGTCAGACAAATAATCAAACACGTTCCAACCAGTACGTACCATGCGCTACTTGAGTGACCTATTTCAGTCAGCATTAATAAGGGCATCACCCCGATCAACAAGGCGCCGAGGAAGGAATTGATATCTTGAGTAGTTAGTTTCATACTTTTGCAGTAGGTATTTCTCAAACACTTACAACAGGTGGTTTAGGCAGCTTGACGCGTATGCGCCACCACAACAGCACTGCAGTAAAGCATGCAAACAATACATGGACCAGCCACACACCGATCGCGAAAGGTAATTTGCCGTGAATAATCCAGCCTTGCGAAATATTGATTAAATTCAAATAAAGCATCGCAACCAGTCCGGCAATCAGCAAATTACCTGAGCGACCGATGCGGGGATTCACTGCGCCTAAAGGTATGGCTAATAACGCGAGATTCAACGAAGCCAATGGAATGGCTAATCGCCACATCAACTGTCCCCAGGAGCCATTTTCGTGATCAGTTATTAAAAGCATTGTCGGTCTTGCGCGTCTATTAGTGAGCGCCTTATTGCGCGCAGTCTCCATCGACTCTTCGCTGTTTTTACTCTCAATGCGTACACCAAACGAATCAAATTCTGCCATTTTCATCTCACCCGTACCGGGGATCAGATCATAGCGGTAACCCTTTTCAAGCACCAAAAAACGGTCCCCGCTGGGGATTGTTTCGGTGTGTGCCGAGGTTGCCGTGACCAGCACCAGCCACTGGCGATCAAGAATCCGCATGAACACCTGTCCCAGTGAGGTGTCGTCGTTTTCGGAGCCTTCAGCAAAAAACACCCGCGCGCCACCTTCCGTTTCAAAAAACTGGCCTGGCGTGATTTTTGATATGTCCGAGCGCATTTCAAACCGTGCGCGATAATCCTCGATCTGTCGGTTTGCCCAGGGCGTTGCATACAGCGTAAGGGTGGCTACGATCAATAAAACCGGAATAGTCACGCGCAGCACGGGATTAATCCAATTCAGCAGCGATACACCACTAGAAAACCAGACGACCATTTCTGATTCACGAAAATTACGCGATATGGTCGTCAGCACACCGATAAAAATAGCAACCGCAAGAATGGTCGGCATCGCTGCAATCGTCGTAAATGCGGCCAACCCCACCACCACATCGGCGCCGATGCGACCTGCTGCGGCTTCGCCAATCAAACGGACCAAAATAACGCTTAACCAGACCACAATCAGCGTGGATAAGACAACGCTAAAGTGATTAAGAATCTCAGAGACTACCGAACGTTTAAATAAATTCATTGCGCGCATGCGCCTTTTGTTTCTGGCTCAATGATGGCCCAGTTGACTTCATAGGTTGGCTTGGACTTGAATCGATTCCAAGCGAGCTCAAATGATCCTTTAATCGTCGCACGCGACATAAATGCCTGCATATTCGGATTTAATTTAGTCTCACTCGCATCCATGACGATTAATGCGCCACAACGCTTGACCAGTTCCGGACTCACTGCGGCCGCCTCGCCATAGTCGCCATACGGTATCACTAAGGGCTGATAGCGAGACGTCACAGAACCTACACCTGCAATCCATGTTTCACCAATCACCACTTTCATCGGCCCTTTAATTTCCGTATCCCATACCTGATCAAACTTCAAACCTAACTGCTTAGCAGGAAAGTTCTCCCTGGGCGTTTTACTCATTAAGTCGGCAATCAAACCAAAATAAAGTGCGGTGCCACATGCGATCAATATATTGAGCAACAACCCCACGCGCAATACCTGACGAACCGCACGCGAGGTATCAATCTGCGGGATCCAGCGCAAAGCATACACACCAAGAAAAATAAAATAAGAGGTCGCCCAGTTTGCATGCAAACTGATGAAAGCAGTCCCCAGCACAGAGGTCAATAACATCGGACCAAGCGTTGCAAAACTGATAAACCTCATTTCCTGATTTGTATAGGATGCGCCCGAAGCACTGTCTGCTGCGTGCGCATCCGTTTTAAGGGTGAATTTGAGGATTAGCAGTGCAACAATCACGGGAGCGATTTTCCCCAGTTGACTGAAAATGAATTTACCCAGCTGCGCCATATGGTTGACTTCACCACTGACCTGATATTGCATATAGCGAATCGTCGGCGCGTTTTCGCGCACAAGCCATTCTATGTGAGGGATCAATGCGATCAACGCTGCAATGATGGCAATCACCAGGCCACGCATCGCGCGCCAGTTATGCATTCTGGAATCCTGGAGCACCCAGATGCCCATCACGGCAAACCAGATTCCCGCACTATATTTGGTCAGCAAGCAAACTGCGCCCGCGATCCCCACGAGGACCCAGCGCCACCAGTCCAGATGACGTACGGCCAGCAGCAGCGCCCAGAGGAGCAAAGCTGTTGGCAGCAGCTGCAGCAGATTAGAACTCACCTGAATACCGTTGATGCTGTGATAGACCACCAGCGAGGTCAGGACCACCGCCATCAGTGCACGTGCTGGGCTCATCATCAGCAGGCAAATGCGCCACACAACTAGCAGCATCAACGCTACGTTGACCTGACCTGCCACATAGGTCACCCAGATTGAGCGGCCAAGCAAATGCACCCAGGCAGACACCCACCAGGTCGAAATCGGCCCGAACTTTGGATAACCCCAGTCAAAGGACTGTATCCAGAAAAGTTCTTCGATGCTGTCTTTATGCGGTGCCGACTGACTCACAATGGCCAGCAGTGTCCAGAGCAAAAAATTAAAACCAATAAAGCACAGCGTCACTTTAGTTAGTTGACGCGTGTTATTTGGATCAATACTCAATCCCAAGGGGGCTGAATTGCTCATCGTTTTCCCTAGACCGGATGATTGCCAAGCAAAGCAGTTTAACTCGCAATCAGGCCCTGGGCGCGGCCTGATTGACAGAGACGCCGTTCGCCGCGACAAAAAAAACCCCGCTGATTAAGCGAGGTTGTTTTTTTACTCCAGCATTTTTAAGAATGCTGCTTGGTGGGCTGGGCGAGACTCGAACTCGCGACCAACGGATTAAAAGTCCGCTGCTCTAACCAACTGAGCTACCAGCCCCAAGCCCGCTATTATTACTTATTTAGATGACGCCTGTCAAACGTGTGTCATCAAGCAGTAAAGATCGACGCATACCGCTTACCCAGCTGCAATAAATTCTCATCCTGATCATGGCTCGAAACTAACTGCACACCAAGCGGCAGACCGTTATGACCACGCCCTGCTGGCAAGGTCAGGCAAGGTGCGCCGAGGGTCGTCCAGATACGATTGAATGTGGATGCACCGGTACCGTCCTCGACAAGCGGTGCCGTACCTGGCGCGCTAAAAGTCAGCAGCGCATCAATGCCTAGCATGGCCTCTTGAAACACCGTGCGGCCACGTGCGGCAATAGCAAGCTGCTGCTCAAACTGTTCGGCAGTCATCGCGAGCCCCGCTTCTATCAGCTTACGGGTACTGGCACCAAGTTTTTCGGGCTGGCTAAGGTACAAAGCCTCGTGATGATGCCCCGCCTGATAGGCCATGATTAAACGATTTGCACGGCCAACCTCGGCAAACAGACCGTTCGGCAAGTCTACCTCTGCAAACTGCGCGCCATGCTCGATTAATTGCGCACGCGCATGCGCGAGGAGTCTGTGCGACGCCGGATCAGCCTCATCAGCGTCCGGTCCGGGATACCAGGCGATAACTGGTTTTTTATCACTGACTTGGCGCGCCGAAAAAGGCCCAAGCAACACCTGCGCCAACAACAGAATGTCATCCACGGAACGCGCCATGAGTCCCATCGTATCCATCGCTGCAGACAGCGGCATGACACCTTCAAGACCAATCCGGCCGTACGTTGGCTTAAAGCCCACCACGCCACAAAATGCAGCAGGCCGGATGGTCGAGCCTCCCGTTTGCGAACCGAGCGCCAGAGTGACCATTCCATCAGCCACCGCGGCAGCGGAGCCGCTGGACGAGCCACCAGGCGTATGCGCAAAATTATGAGGATTGACAGTCGGGCCAGCATGCACATGGGCGAATTCGGTTGTCACCGTTTTACCCATGAGAATCGCGCCAGCGGCTTTTAGCGTGGCGATGACGGATGCGTCTGTAGTCGGGCGGTGTCCTGCATAGGCCTCGGAACCATAAGCCGTTGGCATATCCGCCGTATCAATGATGTCTTTAATTCCGATCGTCACGCCTGCCAAAGGCTGACGCAGTTGTGCACTGGTCAAGGTCTTGAGCTGCTGACGGACATATTCTGGATCATGCCAGGCCCAGGCACGCACATGTGGCTCTCGTGCAGCAATCCGCGAGAGTTGTGACGCAATAATCTGTGAATGACTGATTGTGCCGCTAGCAACTTGTCCAGCCAGCTCGGTGACCGTGTATCGATATAAATCAGATACGTCCGTCATGGCTTAACGGGCCCGGGAAATACGAACTTCAGCACCCCGTCGTTTAACCTCCAGACCTTCGGACGGGGAGATTTTAAGACCCTCAAGACCTTTGATGTAGCTTGAGCCTTGCATTTGCATGACACGGATCTTATTGCGCATGACAACCGGATTATGGACTGGCATGCCAAACATCCACACTTCGTCGAGAATACGCGCGGAATTAAATTCACCCGTGTGATTAGCTGTGGGTCCGAGACAAAGCATGTGGCCTTCGCGACCAAATGCTGGAATGGCTCCCAAACCACAGGGAACCGTCAAGACTGATCCACCCTCATAGCGCCACCCGGTATTCAAATCCCACCAGGCTTCGCCGGCAGGCAAATACACCTGGATATCGTTGCCAGGTTTCATCGCAGGGGCCACCAATACGGCAGGGCCAAGCAAATACTGCGTATCCCAGCGGTGGGCTTCGGCGTCTGCAGGGAATGATAGCGCCATCGAGCGCTGAACAGGCAGGCCTGTTCGTGCAGCGTCCTCGATCGCTCCCAGCACATAAGGAATCAGGCGATAACGCCATTGCAACCAGGACTGGATATGTCCACGCGTTGACTCGTCAAACGCAGTGGGTATCAGAGCCGGATGCGCTTGAAAATTAAAATTGGATGAAAATACAGCCATTCCTAACCAGCGCAGGTAAAGTTCAGGCGTCATTTCCTCTGTCGGCGCCAGCGCGTTGCCGATCGCGTGCATCTGCACAGGCACACCGCTCGCACCCACTGAAAGTGCGGTGCGCAAAGTGTGTTGCAAACCAGCCCAATTATTCGTGACACGCGGTGCAGATTGCCAGAGCAAACGCTGCGCGCCTACGAACAAATCTGAACTAAACACCACGCCCTCGGGCGGGACCTTTTGGCCAGCTGTCGCGTCAAACAACGCACGGCGCGCCAGCGCTGGGTAAATAGCGCGCAACACCGGGCCGCTCTCACCACCTCGCGCAACGATCGAATCAGGAATATCAAACTGTACATCGCAAATGGTTGCGCCAACGCCGTCCTCGATCAGATGACGATGCCGCTCTGACCAGGCATTTAATACATCACGGTGTGTGAGATCGAGCAGGCCAAAATCTTTCCCCCCCGTCGCCACGACACCTGGGAACACGTGGGCGTCCCCATCCTCATTGGCCAGCAGCCAGCCACGATCTTCGAGCTCTGCAAAGGTTGAGGACTCGGCGATAGCACCAGGTATGGTGTGCATGCACAGATGCGCAGCATGCTTGGCAAACAAGTCCATCACTTGTTTCGGATCCGGGAACCGCTCCTGATCCCACTCTGGCAACAGCTTCGAATCCTGATATGTCCAGGCTGTCGGCGGCAACATCAGCACGCCATCCAAAGCAATATTCTGTGCACGGAAATCGGCAATGATCTCTGCCGTCTGCGTTGCGGTCTGACCGTGGTGCTGCTCAATCCAGACGCCCATGGACCACAGGACGGGTTGGCCGGCACGACCCGTCAATTGCGTATATTGATTAAGGATTTCTGCTGGTTCGCCAGCAAACACAAACAAGTCAAGCATCGAGTCTTCGATGGTGATCAGATACTCACTGGCTGTTTCGGCACCCAGATCATGCTCAACGCGGGCAAGGGTGTTGGTGTAGACGCCCCAGCCTGAAGGTCCCCATGCCAGCGGCAATGCGCGGTGCTCGGGACTATCAGACAAGATCACTTCGGAGCGGCGATCCAAATCACCGTGTGTTTCGCCCAGGCCAAAAACCTTTTCCTGGTCTGCGAGTTTGAAACCTACCGACCAGGCGTCGCCGTGACCTTGAATGCCTGTGTCAGAGAGCTCGAGAACAGTTTTGTCGTGACGCTTTAAATTTAGGTGAAAAGGGTGTGAAGTGACATCCAGTGTCACATCGCCCTGCACCATATGCCAACCCTTTGTCGCCCCCGACATGGTCTGAACCGTGCCCTCGCCGATTGCTTCGGGACGCGCCAGCAGAACCTCTGCATGCACACGCGCACGCGCTCCGGGCAAAATATCTGCAGCGACTGTTTCGGGACGACCGCAACGAATGCGGAACACCCCGGGCGCATGAGGCTCTATGACAAGCGTCATGCCAGCGCCCACGTCGAATATAGCCTTGGTAGGCAAAGTGTCGACAAGTTTGAGCGTTTCGAGTTGCATAATCAGCGCGTAGGTGTAAAAGCGACCAAGGGCGCTATTTTGACGGACCGGAACAAATCGCCGCAAGCGTTTTTGTACTAAAAGCGGTTTTATATTACAAGCGGTTTTGTACGACTAATCCCGGTTAATTATCACTAATTGTCTCAATTATATCGTTTTCCACGACAAGAGGCTCGCCATTTAGCGCACCGGCAATCAAATCACCCGCCAAAGTCGCCCAAGTCAGGCCCCGGGAAGCAAAGCCGCACGCAACCCAGACACCAGGGGCGTGTAATACCGGCCCTATTGCCGGCAGCCTGCCTGGCAGAACGGCACGCCATCCTGCCCAACCCGCTAGAGCACCAACATTGATCCGACCAGGAAGCTCAGGAATATTTAACAACCCTGCTGCACGCTTTAAATTTGCGACAAGCCCTGCCTGAGTAACTAAAACCTCCTGAGCTGCGTGAGCATAGGTACTCCCGATGACGCAATGGCCTTCTTGCTGGGGAAGAACATAACCATCCCCGGCAACAATGCAACGTGGTCCGCCAGAAAGATCTGCGGCCGGAATAAAAGACACCTCGCCGCCCAAGGCGTGCATGGAGGCAAGCCGAGCGTTTTCCTTGAGTAAACCGCTTTGCTTTAAAACAGTCTGAGTATGTATCCCACCGGCTAAAACAACATGTGGCGCACTCGCCAACACCTTGCCAGATGCATCCAATACTTGCCAGACGCCCGACGTGTTTGCCAGGCGATCGGCCTGCGCATGCAACATATCGATACCTGGAGTCGTGGACAACGCGTTTAGCAAACCCTGGGGGTGCACTCTGGCTGCGGTTGGAAAATAAATACCGCCTCGGCCAAGTGACATGCCCGCTAATTCACTGGCTTGTTCTGCAGAGACAAACTGCGCCCACTGGCTGGGAAATTGCAATGCATCCAGTACTGCGGCAAGATCAACAATCCTTCCCTGATCTCGCTGGAGTTGAATCGCTCCGCATCTGAGCAAGACCGACTCAGGCAACGCCCCCCAGCGAGACTGTGCACGCAAACTACCTGCCCGCGACAGTCTGGCGCGAATATTGTCATCCTTTGACACCATAGGCGTAAGCGCAGCCGCGGCATGTTGCTGATGAGCCGAGGTCTGTTGACCCCAGTTTGCATCAATCACTGAGACACGCCACCCCCGAATCGCCAGGGATTGTGCTACCCCCATGCCGGCAAAGCCTGCGCCCACGACCAATGCGTGCTGAGCATCCAATGCCACAGGCGATTGCAACCAGGGGTCGTATGGTGGCACGACCGAAGGCTGCGCGCGCGTAATCGGTACAAGTGTGCGAACAACAGCGTCCTGTCGCGCCAGCCCAGCGCTCTGATCCCGCCAACATACTTGGGCACCATCAGCTGCGAGCAAACGTGCCTGCGGTAACAATGAGGTATGACTTAAAACAAATCGGTCAACGCGTACACGTAACCTGTTTAATAAGACGTCGACCGGCCCAACCGCCAGGGTGAGAGTAACGGCTCCTGCTTCAAACTCAAGGCGATGTAGACCAGGTAAATTTAGCGGCCAGACTTCGAGCATGGCCTGCAGTTGCGGCAGGAGTTGTTCACCGCCGAAACCTTTAAGTCTGGCGCGCACATCATTTTGTAGCGCGACACGGTCAGGCAAAGCAGGTAAAAGTCCGATGACATGCAATCGCTTTGGCCTGCTTGTAGCTTCACGCCAGGCATCCCACAACTTTAAAAATAACAAGCCCTCTTTAAAATCAGCATCGAGGATCGTCAAGCGCGACTCGCCAGACCATGCTTGACAGAGCGCGGCGACAACGCGTGCGTCATCCATGCTGTCTTAACGCTCGTCTGAGTACTTTACCTACATTGCTTTTAGGGAGATTTTCACAAAAAACAATTGTCCGGGGACATTTATATCGGGCTAGCTGCAACATGCACCACTCTTTGATATCGAGCTCGGTTAATTCGGGATTTTTTTTCACAACAAATAGTTTGACCGCTTCGCCTGAATGCGCATCAGGTATACCAATAGCCGCACACTCAGCCACGGACGCATGCTCTGTCACCACGGCTTCGATTTCGCTCGGGTAAACATTAAAGCCGGACACCAGAATCATGTCATTTTTGCGGTCTGCGATAAAAACAAAACCTTTCTCATCCATCCAGCCAATATCACCCGTGAGGAACAAACCATCCGGCCGCAGCGCCTGGGCTGTTTCGCTCGGAGCTTGCCAATAACCAGACATGACCTGCGGGCCGCGCACGGCTATTTCACCGTGAATCCCGCAGGCAACGGCTTGGCCCTGAGCATCTAAAATTTCAATGTCAGTTGAAGGTAATGGAAGTCCGACACTGCCAGAAAAAACCGTTCCATTGGTAGGGTTTGCCGCCACGACCGGGGAGCACTCGGACAATCCATAGCCCTCAATCATGGGACGTCCCGTCACGTTGACCCATTGCTGCGCCACTGAGGACTGCAAAGCCATACCGCCGCCAAACACAAGCTTGAGTGCAGAAAAGTCAAGTCGGGTGAATTCCGGTTCCTGGAGCAAAGAGTTAAATAAGGTATTTACACCGGGGAATATGTTCACAGGGTGCTTGCGCCATACATGAACGATCGCCTTGCGATCCCGCGGATTAATGACCAGGAGATTTTTCATGCCCGTATGGATGCCATACAACGCACACAAGGTCATGGCAAAGACATGGTAAAGCGGGAGTGCCGCCAGCATCGAGAGCGGCTGCGCTATGACATGCCGAAGCGCCGGCAGCGCAACCTGATGGATCTGCAATATATTCGCAACCAGATTGCCATGGGTCAGCATCGCTCCTTTGGGTATACCCGTCGTGCCGCCGGTATATTGCAATACGGCTAAATCGCTCAGGCTCAGCTCAGGTGGCTCCCAGGGCAATGCCTGCGCACGCTTGAGCAGTTTGCCCCAGCGCAGCGCACCAGCCAGGTGCCATGTGGGAACGATTTTTTTTACAAAGCGTGCAACAACATTCACCAAGACGCCTTTAACGAGCCCAAGCATATCGCCCGGAGCCACCACAACACGGTGTACTAGTCCATCGCAGCCTTCAATTTTTTGAAGCACGTGGGCAAAACTCTCAAACACCACAATCACACTCGCACCACTGTCTTTTATCTGCAATTGCAATTCACGTGACGTATATAAAGGGTTGACGTTGACCACAACGCCCCCTGCGCGAAGCGTGCCGAGTAAAGCAACCATGTAAGCGGGCACATTGGGCATCATCAGGGCAACCCGAAAGCCCCGCGGCAAATTCAATGACTGCAGCCATTTAGCAAATGACAGGGCATCACGATCAAGCTCCGCATAGCGCATTGACACATCAAAGCTAACACTCGCAACACGCTGGGCATGCTTTTTGCATGCCTGATCCAGCAGATCGACCAGAGAGTGATACTCACCCGTATCAATCTGGTCCGGCATGCCTTCAGGATAACTTTCGTGCCAGAACTTATGCATCATCTGATCAGTTTTAGGGTTATTGCCAATAAAAACATTTTTTAATTGATAATACCTTCAGTATTCTTTTATGGATCAACTATACAAATGAAGCTCCTTGAACCTTTTCTGAATTGGCAAGCTGAAATACAGGCCGTACGCCGCGACATTCACGCTCACCCGGAACTGTCCTACCAGGAGCTACGCACCGCAGATCTCGTTGCGGCATCCCTCGAAAAATGGGGAGTCACCGTACATCGCGGACTCGCGGGTACTGGCATCGTAGGCGAAATCACAGGAACACCCGCCGGGGGCAACGCGCTCAGCACACGCGCAATTGGCCTGCGTGCCGATTTGGACGCCTTGCCTATGCAAGAGCTCAATACCTTTGCACATGCCAGCCAGCACGCAGGAAAAATGCACGGCTGTGGTCATGACGGTCACACGGCCATGCTACTCAATGCAGCACACTACCTGGCTGAACACAGGGACTTCGATGGTACGGTCTATGTGATTTTCCAGCCTGCCGAAGAAGGCGGTGCAGGCGCCAAACAAATGATCGATGACGGACTGTTTCAAAAATTTCCAATGCAGGCCGTGTTTGGGATGCACAACTGGCCAGGCATGGCGGTCGGGCAGTTCGGAGTGACGGCCGGGCCGATCATGGCTTCCAGCAATGAATTTTGCATCACAATCTGCGGCAAGGGTGCGCACGGTGGTATGCCTCACCTCGGGGTCGACCCTGTCATGACGGCCGTACAGATCGCACAGTCACTGCAGACTGTTATTAGTCGAAACCGTCACCCCCTCGAGGCCGCGGTCCTGAGCATCACGCAGATTCATGCGGGCAGCGCTGACAACGTGATTCCTACCGAGGCAATCATGCGCGGCACCGTTCGCACATTTACCCTTGAAACGCTCGATCTGATCGAAAAGCGTATGGGTGAAATCATTGAACACACCGCAACAGCGATGGGAGCAACCGCTGAATTTTCATTCATCCGCAGCTACCCGCCAACAATTAACGATGCGACAGAAGCCGCCTTTTGCGCACAGGTCATGAAAGAAATAGTCGGAGCTGAAAACGTCGATGACCATGTCGTGCCGACCATGGGTGCGGAAGATTTCGCCTACATGCTGCAGGAAATCCCGGGATGTTATGTTTGGATAGGCAATGGCACAGGGACTCACCGCGAAGCTGGACATGGCCTGGGGCCCTGCATGCTGCATAACGGTTCTTATGACTTTAACGATGAACTGCTACCGCTAGGTGCGACGTACTGGGCAAAATTGGCGCAGGACTGGTTTAAAAGGTAGTATCTCGGTCATTCCTTAATTACCGAGGGTTATTTACTTATGTCCACCCAAAGCACCTCCAGCCCCTCTGCCTGGCGTGACAAAGTAAATGGCATGCTATTCGTAGGACTTCTGGCCGCCGCGGTCGTCCAGCTTGCAGCAATCCCCGGTGTCAAAGCACTCGGATTGAGCCCGCTGGTCGTCGGAATCGTCAGCGGCATGCTCTATGGCAACTTTCTGCGCGGCACCATGCCCGCCGACTGGGGTGTTGGCGTCAACTGGACTGCGCGTCGTTTATTACGCATTGCGGTTGCGTTTTATGGCCTGAACATCAGCGTTCAGCAAATCGCCGAAGTTGGATTGCCCGGACTAGTGGTTTCGTTCGGTGTGGTGATGTCAGTATTGCTGGCGGGCACCTTCATCGGCACACGGATACTCAAGCTTGATCGCGACACAGCGATTCTGACCGCAGCTGGCAGCGCGATCTGTGGTGCCGCAGCCGTCCTTGCTTTCGAGTCTACGCTCAAGGCCGCGCCCCATAAAAGTGCCGTTGCCGTCGCAACTGTCGTGCTATTTGGCACCATTTCGATGTTTTTGTATCCCCTGGCCCACCAGCTTGGATGGATTGACCTTGATCCCAGAGCATTCGGTATTTTCTTAGGCGGAACAGTACATGAAGTCGCGCAGGTTGTAGGCTCGGCAAGCAATATTGGTCCAGAAACGACTGAAGTCGCCACCATTGTGAAAATGACACGTGTGGCATTTCTGGTGCCTTTGCTGATTGTTCTGGGAGTCTGGTTACAGCGATCTGCCCGCATGACACGCGCCCCAGGTGAAGCCAAACCTAAACTTCCAATCCCCTGGTTTGCGATTTTCTTTTTGGTGTTTGCACTGATTAACTCCGCAAACATCATTCCCGTCAATCTACTTCAAACCATTCGTTCGCTTGATATCTTTGCGCTGACAATGGCCATGACAGCCTTAGGCATTGAAACGCATTTTTCAAAAATGCGTCAGGCGGGCCCGAAAGTCCTGCTATTAGCCTTCATACTGTTTGTGATGCTGGCCTTCGGTGGCTACGCGCTCGTTAAGTTTGCAATTTAGTTGCCCGCCTGAACACGGGCCGAGCGTTTTTCCTGCATAATCAGGCAACGCTCCACGTTTGACCGATTTGGTAAGTCATGACACAAATCACACCCGATACTCCTGCGTCGATTCGCAGGCTAGACCCTGAAGACGCCCAGCAAGCTCTTGCCCAAGTGCAAGAGCTGCTGCATCGTCACGAGCTGGTCGAAAACCTGGTGCACCGTCAGGAACAAGGCGATGACAGAGCGGTACTGGTCGAGGGATTGCTGCAGCGTCAGCACGAGGCCGAGCTCAAAGAGCTGGTCAACGATCTGCATCCGGCTGATATCGCGTTTATTCTTGAATCCTTGCCCAACGCAGAGCGACAGCTCATCTGGCGCTTGGTTAGCGCGGAGCATGACGCGGATATTTTGCTTGAGGTCGATGACTGGGTCCGGGAATCGCTCATTGAGGCGATGGATCGCCAGGATCTGGTCGCTGCAACCGAAGGCATGGATGCCGACGAGCTGGCCGACCTCGCCCCCGATCTGCCTCCAGACGTCGTTGCTGAGGTTCAAAAAGGCCTGACGATCGAAGAACGCGCACGACTCATTGAGGCGATGGGATACCCTGACGATAGCGTCGGTGGCATCATGGACTTTGAGATGGTGCGCGTGCGCGATGACGTGTCGCTCGAAGTTGTTCTGCGTTATCTCAGACATCTGCCCGAGCTACCTGACCACACAGATCAGATTTTTGTCGTGGACCGCAACGACAAGCTGCTCGGGACGCTGACCCTTTCATCCTTGCTGGTCAACGAGCCCGAGACCGAAGTTCGTGCGGTCATGGGAACCGACTACCTGTCGCTCAGTCCGCTGGACTCCGACTCTGACGCAGCCGGCGCTTTTGAACGCTATGACCTTGTATCCGCCCCGGTGGTGGACGACCTGGGACGCCTGATAGGACGGGTGACGATTTCCGAGGTGGTGGATGTGATCCGAGAGGACTCGGATGAGCAGGCACTGTCGCGCGCAGGTATGCAAGAAGAAGACATCTTCGCGCCTGTCATCATGGCGCTTAAAAACCGCGCGCCCTGGCTGCTGCTGAATCTTTGCACGGCCTCCATCGCATCGTTTGTTGCTTCACGATTTGAAGACACGGTCAGCACCATCGTGATGCTGGCTTTCCTGATGTCCATCGTTGCAGGTATTGGTGGCAATTCCGGGAATCAGACGATGACGCTCATTATCCGGGCATTGGCGGTAGGCCGGATTACAGATAAAAACGTCTGGCAGCTTGTCAAACGTGAAATGCTGGTGACGTTTCTGGTCGGCCTCGTGGGCAGTGCGGTCGCCGCTGTGTTCGCCTGGGCGATTTCTAATTCGATACCAATCGCGCTGGTCATGATGGCGGCTATGATCTGCAATATGATGATCGGCGCAATGATCGGCGTACTGGTACCCGTCGTGCGCAATCGATTTGGTAAGGATCCTGCCATGGGATCCTCGGTACTTTTAACCTTTGCGACAGATTCGCTGGGGTTCTTTATATTCCTTGGGCTGGCGACGATTTTCCTGCTTTGAATTTTGCGATTGCTTACATTTTTTCAGCCCATGGCAAAACATGGTTGACATGAGTTGAGATCGACTCAGCATCCACACCATAAGCATGGATCGAGACTGCGCGATGCGCCGTTTCGTTGCCAAGTCTGTGAATGAGCTCCAGGCCCGCATTACCGCTCACACTCTGACCTGCCTGACGTTTAACTTTGTTAAACAGATAAGCCTTTTGGGCAATCGCATCCCATTCAAAATGCGACTCAGATAACTCCCCCATCACGACACGATAAGCGCACCACGTATGGTGAGCATGCACAGGACTGCAGTGCTGGGGGCCCCAGACAAGGGCCGCAACGGTAAAACGTCCCTCCGGATCAGCATGCAGAATGTGTCGCGTATAACTCTGATCGGAAGCGGGCCGGACATTGATGCGCGTTAAAAGCTGCTGTGTAGCCTGCGGTGAGAACCCCTCATTGAGGGCTTGTCTTACCCGGTATGCAATCAAATCGGTTGGCTCGGAACAAGCTCGCACAATCTGTCCGACCGTATCAGGCAGATAGTGTTGCAACAAAGAAGCCGTCTGGTTCTTGGGCAGAGGGGCCATCGAAGGCGCTGAATTGACGTTCAGAATGTTTTGCATACTTGATATTCTATGCAAGACATTTGAGAAATTATTTGCTTTTTTACTTAAAAAATATATATTTTAAGAATAATTTTCTATTTTTTAATTAAAAAAGAGCATAAAAATGTCAATCGACAAAAAAGACCGTGAAATCTTGCGTTTACTTCAAGCTGACGCAAGCATCTCAATCAATGACCTGGCAAGTGCGGTCAACCTGACGCCAACACCCTGCTGGCGCCGCGTGCAGAAACTGCAGGCTGACGGGGTGATTCAAAAACAAGTTGTCTTATGCGACGCCAGCAAACTCAATCTTGGGTTGACCACATTTGTCACCATCCGCACCAGCCAGCATAGCGAAGACTGGATGAAAAAATTTGTAGATGGCGCAACCAGCATCCCCGAAATTGTCGAAATCTACAGGCTGAGCGGAGACGCAGACTATTTGCTCAAAATCGTCGTCCCCGACATTAGCAGCTATGACAGCGTCTACAAAAGACTGATCCGCTCAGTGGAACTACTCGACGTAAGCTCTGCATTTGCCATGGAGACCATCAAATGCACAACCGCCCTGCCTTTAGACTATACACAGTGAGCGGCTCAGTCCTTAAATTCTTTCGGGTGGGTTTCAGCGGTCCAGGACTGCATCAGGGTATAGGTCACGGCCAGAGCAACGGGGCCGACAAAAATCCCGATCAGACCAAAGCTTAACAAGCCTCCAATGACGCCCACAAAAATCAGCAATATCGGCAGATCAGCCCCACGCTTGATCAGCATCGGGCGCAAGACATTATCCAGACTGACGACCAGCACACTCCAGATAAGCAGTCCGATCGCCATTGCGTGCTCGCCAGACCAGTACATCCAGGCCACAGCGGGGAACAACACAAGGCTCGGGCCCGCCTGCGCAATGCAAAGCATGAGCATCAGCGCGGACAGGACAGCAGCGTAAGGAACTCCCGCCACAGCCAACCCCAAACCTCCGAGAAAAGTCTGCACCATCGCCGTCACCCCGACACCAAGTGCTACCCCACGGATGGCTTGCCCAGCCAGAATCATGGAGGACTCACCTCTCTCGCCAGCCAGTCGCCGGCCGAAAACACGCACCATATGTGCAGCCTGCTCGCCAGTCGAATACAGCACAGCGGCAATGACAACGACGAGAAAGAACTGGATTAGCATGCCGCCCAGTCCACCAAACTGTGTGAGCAGCCAGCGCCCTGTATCGGCAGCGTAAGGTGAAATATGCTCAACCAACCCAGCCGCGCCTCCAGCTACAAACTCGGTCCACGACTCATCGACTTTCGAGCCAATGTACGGCAAATCTTTTACCCACTCCGGGGGTAATGGCAAACCATTTGTGGCCAGATGCTTGCCGAACATCACAAGTTGATCAGAGCGCTCCACAATTGTTCGAATCGCCCACCACATAGGCAACACCAGCAAAAGCAGCATACCTGCCGTCATCACTGCCACGGCCGGCGTGCGCCGTCCACGAAAAATAGTTTGCAACTTTTTGAGCCAGGGCCAGGTTGCGACAACAATCATCGTTGCCCACACAGTCGCCGCTAAAAAAGGCCGAAGCACCCAGAGCGATAAACCGATCAAACCAACAATAAAGAATACTGCGAGTGTGTTGCGTGTCAGGTCGTGGTGCATAAAGGAGTCCGATAAATAAATAGCTGCACTCAGAGTGTACTTGCGTCTGAATGGCTTCTGTCACTAAATACCCGTTAGGCCAAAATTTTTAATCAAGACTTTCAAGCCAAAAACCATTCAATCTGACACAATAGGATGTGTCACAACCAAATCCAATCTTTAACAAAGCTTCGGCACGATGAACCAACAAGAACAAATTATTCAGACAATGCTGGCCACTCCTGTTAAAGGTTTTGTCGCCAAACGTTTTTTTCATGTCACAGCACCTGAACGCCACGCTGAAAATATCGTTGCCAAACTGACAACTGACGAGAAATTCTACAGTTTTATATTGCTCTCAAACTCCAAAAAGCAAACCGTTGAAGCATTAATCTGCACGAACCGAAGAGTGATTATTTGGCACAACGAGCTCGCCGAGGACGAAGAAATAGCACTGAGCGATATCGAATTCCTCCGCCTCGAGAAGGGGTGGTTTTCCGGCACCCTGCATTGGGTTCAAACGGCAGGGGGCAAGCACGAGGCCAGGAAATTTAAATGTGAAACTGAAATCATTTCAGCTTTTCACCAAGCACTGCTTGAGGCGAAGAAGCAAGCCTAACGTTGAGAGTTACTGAGAGAAATCCATGAACTCGAATGCGATACTCTTTGAGAATTTGCCTAAGTACTAAAAAAAGTAAATCCAGTACAAATAAAAGTAAATCCAGTACAAATTTTGTAGCTCACTTTACGGGACATACTCTATGAACCTGATTCGAAAACTTAGTGCACTGACAGTTATGTTGCTGGCGAGCACCATCAGCCAAGCCCAGACAGCACCTAAACAAGATAGCCCTGCCCAAGCACCATTGACGCTGCCTAAAGGTATGGCGGCCGTCGAGCCTGCTGCCGTAGAGCTCATTCGCAACATGACAAAGGCATTGTCAGCGGCAAAATCGCTCGAGTTTGACTCCGTCGTTCAGGCTGAGTTCCCCTCAATCGACGGTATTGCGGTCATGTACCTGACAGGCGCTCATATCTCCATGCAGCGTCCAAATAAATTCGACGTAAAGGTGACCGGCAACGGCCCAGATCATGAAATCCTTTACAACGGCAAAC
>CAINDJ010000231.1 GCA_903847325.1 uncultured beta proteobacterium
CGAACTTCTGGGTTGTTTGATAGGCCTGAAGAACGACAAAACGTATGTGGTAAAGATATACGTAAAAAAACCGAGGTTCCAACATATTAGAAGAACAATTGGCCATTCAATTACGTTTATCCAGCGGTCAGCCATAAGGTGATCCGTGATAAGTCCTGTTGCAAAAGCGGTGGCAATTAGTATCCAGCCTAAAAACGTTAGCGGATGCCGTTTGCCAAGTTCAATGACAAGCCCCGAGTTTCGTTTGGCAATTTGCTCGATAACCAACTCTGCCCTGCGTGCAACAAACAAATCAAACGCAGACGTTGCTCTGATAAGGGCTTTCGTTGCCAGTGTTGCAGCTTTGGCATCATGTACGGTCCAGATGTCACCATTGTTCGAGGCTTGCTCAATGGAGCGAACCAGCAAAATCCGTTGTGCCTGATTTTCAGTTATTGCCATAATAAGATCAATTGCTTTTGTTTGAGTACGGTGATCATGGCGTACGTCGAGATAGCGTAACGTCGTTTTTAGCCCCTGTTTATAGCATCAGAGGCATAGATAATAGCTAATGTTCAGTCGTGAGTTTCCAAATTAGTATGGAATTGTTAGGTGCTGTCATCGATGTACCCCTTTTCTTCGACTGCACTACTACAGTGGTCATGAGCTGTCCGCTATCAGATGCGGTGGACCAGGCCACTGGACAATTCATTGCAATCATTCATCCGATCAAGTAATTTATGCCGTAACACGATGAATCAGTTTTAAATGAATTCTCTATACGTTTTAAGTGATTTTCAACAATCGGAAACTACATGTCAAAATCCTCACTACTTTCAGGCGTTACTGTTATCGACTTGTCCAGGGTTCTTGCTGGACCTTTTGCGACCATGACGTTAGCCAATTTAGGTGCGCGGGTCATCAAAGTCGAAATCCCAGGAACCGGTGACGATTCTCGTGCCTTTGGTCCATTTCACAATGGTAAATCGCTCTACTTTGCATCGATCAATTGCAATAAAGAGAGTATTGCGTTGAACCTGAAGAATGCTGACGACCGGATTGTTTTCGAAAAATTACTTGAAAAAGCAGACGTTTTGGTTGAAAACTATCGTCCTGGCACCATGGAAAAACTGGGTTATGGATGGGAAACGCTACACGTTAAATTTCCTCACCTGATTTACGGCGCAGCCTCGGGTTTTGGGGATAGTGGTCCTTACTCCAAGCGCGCAGCCTACGACATGGTAGTGCAGGGCATGGGAGGCGTTCTGAGTCTGACTGGTTATCCAGATCAGCCTCCCGCGCGGGTGGGCATTTCGATAGGTGACATAACTGCTGGGTTGTACCTGACGATCGGCCTGAACGCGGCCTTATATAACCGTACTGTGACAAAAGTCGGTTCGAAAATTGATATTGCGATGTTGGATTGTCAGGTTGCTATCCTGGAAGACGCGATTCCAGCTTATGACAAAACTGGCGAAATCCCTGGCCCGCTTGGCACCCGGCACCCATCGATCGCACCCTTCCAGTCATTTCAGGCAAAAGATGCAAGCATCATTATCGCCGCCGGCAACGACCATCTTTTTACACTGATGACAGAGGCCTTGGGCCGAACTGATTTGGCGACTGACGAGCGTTTCAAAACCAACGAGTTGCGTCACGAAAATATAGCCCTGCTACAGAAAGAAATGGAAATGACGCTAGGCACCAAACTGGTTGCAGAGTGGCTCGATGCTCTAAATGAAAAAGGCGTTCCATGTGGACCGATCAATGATATTCCCCATGTGATTGCTGACCCCCAAGTCATGGCGCGCAACATGATCATCGAGGTGAACGATCCTGTAATTGGTAAAGTCAAAACCTCTGGCAATCCGGTCAAGGTTGTTGGAGCAAGTGACGAAACTTTACTGCGGCCCTCTCCAGAACTAGACGCTGATCGTGCCGCCATCCTGGCTGAATTCATGGGGGTCAGCAAATGAGCGAAGTCACACAACCTAACGTACAAGAAACCCTGGTGAGTGCTGATCTGACCGATCGTGTTGGTACCATCACCTTAAACAATGCGACACGGCGCAATGCGCTGAGCGAAACATTGCTGGATCAAGTTATTGCAGCCCTGACAGAGTTTAAAACCAAGGGTGCAAGAGTGGTCGTCTTACGTGCCTTTGAAGGTGCAACGGTCTGGTCTGCCGGGCACGACATCAAGGAATTGCCGCAAGGCAAGCAAGACCCTCTGGGGTACTCCGATCCACTTGAGCGTGCTCTCAGAGCGATCCGGAGTTTTCCGGCTCCTGTGATCGCCATGGTTCATGGTTCGGTGTGGGGTGGTGCTTTTGACCTTGTCGCCAGCTGCGACATGATCATCGCCGATGAAACCTGCAGTTTTGCTATTACGCCTGCAAACTTAGGCTTGCCCTACAACACGACAGGCTTGATACATTTTCTTGGACGCTTACCCATCAATCTGGTCAAGGAAATGTTTTTTACTGCAGCCCCGATCAAGGGTGAAGATGCGTTGCGCTGGGGGATTGTGAACCATCTGGTTTCAAGCGCCGAGCTGGTTGAATTTACGATGAACTTTGCAAAAAAGATCACCCTGAAGGCTCCTCTCGCCATTGCTGTGGTCAAAGAGCAATTGCGGGTGTTAGCCGATTATCAGCCGATCGCCGCACAGGTTTTTGAACGTTTGCAAGATATGCGCCGCGAGGTCTACGAAAGCAAAGACTACATCGAGGGTGTTCAATCCTTTCTAGAGAAACGGCCGGCCGTATTCAAAGGTGAATGATAGGCTTAGGGAAGATGGAATCAAACTATATTATCTGAAGAATCCCTTCAAAAATCAGGTAGAACTTTAATGACGGATGTAGCGCTCAATGTATTGGGAACTGAGTTGGTTCCTTGTTCCTATGACCCTCTTACAGGTTATTTTCGGGATGGTTGTTGTCATACGGACATGCATGATCTCGGCAGCCATCTTGTGTGTGCCAAAGTAACGGATGAGTTTTGCGAAAAGTTACAGAGAGATACACATTCGAAGCAGGGAGATGCGAAGAGGGAATCGACGCAACCCCTATAGGCAGATGAAGAAGATATCTTTAATATCGATTTTAGCCTTGCTTTGCATGATGGCCGTAGGCGGATCCTCATACGCCGAAGAGACGACAGCCAAAATAGCTCCTAAGGCC
>CAINDJ010000232.1 GCA_903847325.1 uncultured beta proteobacterium
ACCTGTATTTATAACATGTCGCAAATAGCACACAAATCATTCAAATACCGGATATACCCTCGGGGCAATAAATGTTGGCGTCAGGATTCAGTTTTGATATGCAGTAACAGCCCGTAAAGGTCTCAAACACCGTTGGTCTCAAAACCTGATCTCTTTTTGATTATGGGTGTCGATGTAACTGTGTTTACAGCTGTGTATGTTGAGGACCAATTAAATCCGCAAGCAGGTTCTAGCGCCCATCCGCTATCGCTCAAAATCACCAGCACCTCGTGGTGATGATCTAAGAGCGCCTGCCTGTGACTCACGCTAATAGGCGTGATATCCATCCCACTCAGTTGTGAATACAGGCGCGATTCGTTCGCCGCATCGAGCGCGCTGGTGGATTCGTCGAGCAAAAGATAGCGGGGTTTGGCAAGAAGTGCGCGCGCAAAGGATAGACGTTGCTGCTCTCCTACGGAGAGCACCTTGGTCCAGTCGATTTGGCCGCTCAGGCCCCCGCAGCGTTTTGTCAGAGAGGAGAGGTTAACCAAATCCAAACAATGCAGCATCTCTTCGTCTGATATTGTTTTATCAACTTGTGGATAGCTCAGCTGGCAGCGCAGATCGCCGAGCGGGTGGTAGGGTCCTGCCTTGAGCGTCCATCGGTGTTCTGAAACAAAGTATGGTCTGGCGATTGTTAGGAAACGCAGCCACAGCTGGCGGTTGATGGCGGGTGGCTTGGGTGGACTGACTGGTTTGTTTTCATCATGCAACGTGCCTCTCCATCTGATGGGTGAGTATCGGGGATGAGAGGCAAGGAGTCTGTGCGCTGACGTACGGAGTGATTAATCAAAGACGCATGCGAAGTTTGCGCAGACTGGGTGCGGTAACAGACGGAAGACAAGGTTCTTTTTGCATAACATCAAAGTCACTCACCGGACCAACACTTTTGATTCCGGACCATCTTGACGTTTGACAAAGGAACTATCATGAAAACACTAAACATCACTCTTATCGCAGCTGCGCTTTCGCTCGGACTCACAGCCGGCGTGATGGCTCAAAGCATGACGAAGGGCGATCACAAAATGGCTGAGGAAAAGATTGAGTCCGATTACAAAGCTGCCAAAACTGGTTGCAGTTCTTTAGCCGGGAACGCCAAGGACATTTGTATGGCTGAGGCAAAGGGCAAAGAGTCCGTCGCAAAGGCCGATCTGGAAGCTAGTTACAAGCCAAGCCCAAAGTCGCGTTACGATGCGCGCGTTGCTCGCGCCGAGTCCGACTTTAAAGTCGCAAAGGAGAAGTGCAACGACAAGGGTGGCAACATCAAGGACGTTTGCAATAAAGAAGCAGAAGCAGTATTAACCTCAGCCAAAGCTGATGCAAAGCTACAAGAAAAAACTACAGATGCAACAATGAAAGCAAATGAGAAGACCACCGAGGCTCGCACTGATGCAAACAAAACTGTCAACGATGCGCGCAAAGATGCGGCTTCTGAAAAGACTGACGCTCAATATACGTTAGCCAAAGATAAGTGCAGCGCGTTTGCCGACGCAGCCAAAGATCTTTGTTTGGCAGACGCAAAGGCCGCATTTATGAAGAAGTAATCTGTAATCAATGATGGAAATAGATGCCCAAGCCCACTGCATAAGCTTTGCTTGAATGGTTAGTATCCCTTGCGCAGACCAAAAGTAAAAACCTGAGATCTCATCGCCTCAGGCGGTCTGTGATGCAGTCAGGGCTGGCCCGCCAGATGATCAATGATTTAGGTCTTTCGGGGCGCTTTTTTGTTGTACATACAATTAGTTAATTAAAAGCCGCGTGACTTGGAGTAAGCTTGGATCAATGCATTTCGTACTTGAAACTGCTTGTTACTATGAAATTGATTAAACAGGAAAAATCAATGACTTCTATTTCACGTATTTTGTATGCACTCGCAGTGGCATTGCTCTTGGCTGCCTGCAGTAATGCCCCAGTAGTGCGCAGCGATTATGATCCGAGTGCTGATTTTTCTTCCTATCGAACATTTGCGTTTATGCAGCCGCTCGGTACGGATCGCGCTGGCTACACATCGCTGTTAACTGAGCGACTCAAGCGCGCGGCTGCCTTGCAGATGGAGTCACGAGGTTATGCTTTTGATGAAAGAAATCCAGATTTATTGATTAATTTTCAAACGCAGGTGCAGAGTCGAACTGAGTATGTCGGTCCTGCGCCCATGATGTGGGGATATGGAGCAGGCTTTTATGGTGCCTGGCCAGGTTATGGGGGTTATGCATTTGAGCCAGATGTGATTCAGTACAACGAGGGCAAAATGAAGGTTGACTTGATCGACACCAAGCGTAAGCAGCTGGTGTGGGAGGGGGTTGGCACCTCGCTCGTGGGCAATGCTCAACAAGCAGATTCAGATGCCATGGTCCAGAACATGATGGCTGCGATTTTTGCGCGCTATCCTTTTTTGGCGGGATCTAGTGTGATCGTGCCTCGGAAGTGAATTTTAAAGTTGGTAAGACCTTGAGTCTGACTCAAGGTCAGTCTGTCACAGCGTTGACACATATACGCCGAGCATAATGATGCTGGCCCCTGCAAATGATGTCCAGCGTAATGGCTCACCAAGAAAAGCGTATGCCAGCAAAGGAACAATGAAAAACCCGAGGGCCGTAAAAGGATAGGCCACGTTTAATGGCATACTTTTTAAAATAAATAGCCAAAACACGGTTGCAACTGTGTAAATCGCTACCGC
>CAINDJ010000233.1 GCA_903847325.1 uncultured beta proteobacterium
CGCTTTGGGACGTATTACCCGCCAAGGGCTTTGATTCGGGCATATTTTCTGATCCGGTGAACGGACCATTATAAAATTTAATTCACGCTCGTTTATTCGCGATTGCCTTTAAGAAAAATATAAAGGCAGATAGCCGTTTACTTTTAAGCATCTCATAAGGCCTCAGACGCAACACGCCATGCAAGATAATCAGGAACCAGACACCGTATCCGCCCAGGAAGCCCCTGAATTTGCAGCCGCCCAGTTCGTTCGCTGGTTTAGAGAGGTGGCGCCCTATGTGCACGCCTTCCGGGGCAAGACCTTTGTGGTGGCCTTCGGTGGCGAGCTCGTCCAGGCAAATGTCCTGAATACGCTTGTCCAGGATTTATCTCTGCTCTCAGCGCTTGGCATCAAACTTGTTCTGGTCCACGGCTCACGCCCACAGGTCAACGAGCAATTGCGACTCAAAGGTTTTGATCAGTATTTTGACCGCGGCCGCTCGCCGATGGATGCTGATGCGCTGGAGTGCGCCAAAGAGGCTGCAGGTGAAATCCGCCTCGACATTGAGGCCGCCTTCAGTCAGGGACTGCCCAATACGCCGATGTCTCACGCGCAAATTCGCGTGATCTCAGGCAATTTCGTCACAGCACGTCCAACCGGCATCATTGATGGCGTCGACTACAAACACACGGGACAGGTTCGCAAGGTCGATATCGATGCGTTGCGTAACGCCATCGAGCGCGGCTCGATCGTTTTACTTTCGCCCCTTGGCTTTTCACCCACAGGTGAGGCGTTCAACCTCTCCATGGAAGAGCTCGCCACCAGTGTCGCCACAGGTTTGCGTGCTGAAAAACTCATTTTCCTGACCGAAACACCGGGCGTGATTTCTCCTGACGGCACAGTTGATACTGAGCTTGCCCGCCTGGATGCGGATGCATTACTGGCTAACGGCGAGCTCGATCCCGATACGGCTTTTTATCTGCACTTTGCTTCGCGAGCGGTCAAACGAGGCGTGACGCGCGCGCATTTGGTCCCGTTTACGCTAGACGGTGTCGTGTTGCTTGAGATTTTTACCCACGACGGCGTGGGCACCATGGTGGTCGAGGACACGCTGGACGACTTGCGACCCGCGACGATTGACGACGTCGGTGCGATCCTGCAGCTGATCGAGCCTCTGGAGCAAGACGGCACGCTGGTCACCCGTGGGCGAGCGATCATCGAGCGCGACGTGGAGAATTTCACAGTCCTGGAGCACGATGGTGTGATTTACGGCTGTGCCACGCTGCATGATTTCGCGCGAGACCAGATGGCCGAAATGGGTTGTCTGATCGTCCATCCCGAGTGGCAAGGCACTGGCGAAGGCGAGATTTTGCTGCGCCACATGGAATCACGTGCCCGGGCACTAGGTGCAAAACGCTTGTTTGTATTGACTACCCGCACTTCTCACTGGTTTATTAAACGCGGTTTTGTGCAGGGCGGCGTTGCTGATCTGCCTAAAGAAAAGCAAGCCCATTACAACCGCTCGAGAAATAGTCTGGTTTTTATCAAACGCCTATGAATGGCAGGGTCTTGAGGTCACTTTTGCTTCAAGCCCCCCTACAATGACAACATCACAAATATAAGCAGGATTAATAATGAGCCGTACCGTACAGTGTGTAAAACTTAACAAAGAAGCCCCCGGACTAGACTTCCCGCCCTATCCTGGCGACGTAGGCACCAAAATCTGGCAGAGCATCTCTAAAGAGGCCTGGGAAGAATGGATGGCCATCCAGACCCGTCTGGTCAATGAAAATCGCCTCAACCTCGCCGATACGCGCGCGCGCAAATACCTCAAAGAACAGATGGAAAAATTCCTCTTTGAAGGTGGCGATGTTGA
>CAINDJ010000234.1 GCA_903847325.1 uncultured beta proteobacterium
AACATTAGATAATGAAATTATAAATCGTTATAAAGAACATCTTGATCTGGTAGGTTATGATAAAAATAAACTATTTGAAAGGATAATTATTGATTTTTTAAAGAAAAATTGCGTAATGAGTATCGAATCAAGTTTGTGACGAAAGTCACGGCTGATACGCTTGAAGAACTCGCTGGCAAGCTCGAAGGTGTGAACGCAGCTGAGTTTTTGAAAACAGCCAATGCGTTTAATGCCAGTGTCAAATCAGAAATACCGTTTAACCACACCGTTCTTGATGGTCGCGGTACTGAGGGTATTTATCCCCCGAAATCGAACTGGGCCCAGGCGCTTGATACAGCTCCTTACGAGGCTTATCAAACGACTTGCGGCATCACTTTTACCTTTGGTGGCTTACGCACGACTGCCGAAACAGGTCAGGTCCTGAATGTGCACTTAAAACCAATCAAAGGTTTATATTGCGCGGGTGAAATGCTTGGCGGTATTTTCTACTTTAATTATCCAAGTGGTACGGGTCTGGTTTCTGGTTCGGTTTTTGGACGTATTGCGGGTCACTCAGCTGGCAATGCAGCGCTAGGAAAATAATGGCAACAGTGAAAACCGAGCGTAAACCCTCGCTCAAAAAGCGGGCGTCAAACGAAGATCCGATGTCTTTGGGCGAGAAAGCTTATCAAGCTATTCGCAGGGCGATCCGACAGCGCCGTTTTCGCAGTGGCGACCGCTTGCGTGAAACGGAACTTGCCGAGATGCTGGGGTTGTCGCGAACACCTGTTCGCGAGGCTCTGGCCCGTCTGCAAGTCGAAGGTTTGGCCGCGGAAAATGGTCAGCGTGGTTTTAGTATTATCGAATTCGATCACGCGATCGTCACCGAGCTCTTTGTAATGAGAGAGTCGCTAGAGGGGCTGGCTGCAAAATTAGCAGCGCGCCATGCTCAGGATGCTGAAATTGCCTGGTTAAAAAGCTTGCATAGTGAATACTCTGAGTTGATCGCTTCAGGAAATACTCTGCAATTAAACGAAAAAAATCGTCAATTTCATGAGGCACTTTCTCTGTGCGCGCATAATCGTTTTTTGTTAAGAATGCTCGAACCCATCCATGATGCCTTGGGTTTGCTGGGAGAATCCAATCTACTGGACGAGCAGCGTGCGCACCAGAATATGATGGATCATGCGGAAATCGTGCAGGCTTTAGAAAAGCGTGATGCGCAGTTAGCTGAGAAATGTACTCAAAAACATATTCGCTCGGCTTATGCTTCGCGGATTAAAAGAATGTTTGCTGAGTCATCGGTTGTTTGAGTCCTCGAGCCGCTGGGACGATTCAGTTCAGCGGCTGAGTCTACAGCCTTAAAAATACGACTTCAACTTTCAGACTTTCTGTACAAATCATTGGCGCGATTCAAATGATCACTCATGGCTTGCACTGAGGTTTCAGCGTCGTGTGCCGCAATCGAATCAATGATTTTCTGGTGTTCAGAAAGTGTCAGTTGTTCGACACCCGGAGCCCGGACAATGGATTGATAGTGCGCGCTAGCCCAACCGAATATGGCTTCTACGATCGCAGGAAAAATGGGATTGCCGCTGATGCGTGCTATCTCGCGGTGAAACAGCATATCGTGTTTCATGAACTGATCGATTTCCAGGATCGAAAGACGTTGATTTTCCAGATGCTCCTGCAATAACCGCACATCCTCAGGCGTCGCTTTGATCGCTGCGAGCCTGACCATGCCTGTTTCAAGGAAGGTGCGGGCCTCTTTGATATGTGACAGCGTCTCTGGTTGAATGTGTAACAGGTGTCTCGCACCTTCGGCTATTTGCTCGATCAAAAGGCTTGCAGTCGGTGTCACGACGCGTGCACGCTCGCCATGGGAAATTTCAACGATGCCAGAGCGAGCAAGATCCTGTAGTGCTTCGCGAATAGCTACGCGACCCACACCATAGGTTTCCATTAACTCTCGTTCAGAGGGCAATTGATCGCCAGGGTTGAGTTCCCCGTTTTCTATACGCAACATCAGTCTATCAATGACTTCCTGGTACAGCTTTCTTTTTTGAATTGGTTCAATCATCATCGCTGGACTCTACCATTAGTGTGATTGGCCTGCTCTGACATGGCCATAAAAATTTACGCCTCCAAGTTGCCCACCTTTGAGGGCGATTTCCAGTCCGTCCCGGGCAGGATCGTCGGACCAGGCGCGACACAGTGGGACTCCAGGCGCGAGTCCAGCGCTCAGCGTCAAGGCATGAATCCCCAGATGGCTGCCTACTGCACCTGAGCTGTCACCGCCAGCCACAACGATTCTTTTTACGTTAGAACCATCCAAAATTCTGCGCATGATTTCGGCCAGCGCGAATCCAATACGCTTGGCCGCCTGCGTTCTGTCCAAAGCCGCATGGCTGGCCAAGGCGTCGAAGTTAATCACGGCGAGGTCATCCGGGCCTTCGGCCGAAAAAACAATGGGTGATTTGGCTAGGGCCAGTGCGGCGATTGCCGCATTGGCTTGCTGTGCGATTTCTGCTTCCATCATGTCGTCAAGGAGTATTTTTGAAATATCCAGACGTGAGACTTCAAAACCGTTCTCACGCGCCCATCTTATTTGTTCTGCGCTCATCGGCGAACAGCTGCCACTGACCACCGCAATGGCATCGACCGGCTTGGCGATGGGCAGCTGCATGCTCTCATCAATGAGTCCCTGACTTTTCCAGTATGCTGTCAGTGCGTACTGGAGACCAGATGAGGAGGCGCTGAAAACCTGCTTTCCTTTGTTTTCCCAAATCAACCTGCCCGCTTCGATTTGCGTCGTTGCATCCGCTACATCAATCATCACAACAGGCTGATCTGTTTGGATAAACGACTCAAGCTTTGTTTGTCCAAGTCCTTCAGACATATCGGCTATATCTACGAGTGAGATCCGCTTGTCTGTTTGTTTTGACAGATGCAGGCGCAGATCCGCTTCATTCATTGGTGTCACAGGGTGGCGTGACATCGTAGGGTGACGGTCGATGCGATGAGACACACCGTTGACCGCTGCGAATAATTGACCAAACACTTGATAGCGCTTGAGTCGTGGAGCGCCCACCACCATCGGTGACCAGTTACCCTGCGTGATTTTTGTACCGATGTCGATGGCGCAACCAATCGAGCCAACGGAGGGTGAGGAGTCGAATGTCGAACACACTTTGTATTGCAGGATGGGTGCTCCGATCGAAGCTAAACCTTCAAAAATAGAGGGTAATTCTTTTCGCATCCATTCTGGACTTTGCCCGCGCGACTGACCTGCAAGTCCGATACAGCGCATATCTTTAAAACGGGCTAAGTGCTCTTTTCTCGGTAGCTGCAAAAAAAGAACGGTAGGAATACCGGATGCTGTGAATGCCTCCATGACATCGGTCGAGCCTGTAAAGTCATCACCATAATAGGTGAGTAGGGGGCCGACGGGAAGTTGGTGCTTAGTATCAGTCATTCTGTATAGGTCATTTTTTATCTATTCACTTTATCACCAAAAGGTGAGCGCCCGCGCAAGCTCCTGGTGGGATTGTGCGTAAGTCTTAAGATCTATACCCGACTCCGCTGCTTCCCAGGCTTGACGTAAGGCGCTGACGCCAGCCGCTACACCATCGGGGTGACCAAAAATCCCACCGCCTGCGGTGACAATGAGGTCTGCATGGCCGACAGCACGATAGGTATCGTGCGCCTGTAATCCTGTTTGTGCGGAACTGAAAACCGGGACAGCTTGCATAGCCGCGTCTTCGAATAATGGCACACTGACCGAGCGTGCTGCAGCAATGACAGAGGAATCGGATTCACTAAACTTGTTTCGTAATCCATTTACATGTAAATGATCTACGCCGGCCAGACGCCAGATTTTTTGCCATGCGGCGAAATCCCAACCCAGCACAGGGCTTCTATTCAAATATCCCCAGCCAGCACGATGTGCGTGGATAGGTAAGGTACTGTGCTTTCTGAATGCTGATACCCCCACCAGTCCAATGGAGTTTAAACAGACCATCACACAAGTCCCCGCGTGTGCCAGCACGTAGTCGTGTCTGCGTCGCATCTGATCCAGATCGCCGGTAATGTTGAAGGCGACCATCGCTTTTCTGCCAGACTTGTCCGCAGCGTTGTTCACGACGCGCATGACTTTTTCAACGCGTTCTTCGAATGGACAGTATGTGCCATCGGCCTGTAATTCATCGTCCTTAATGAAATCAATGCCGCCCTCCACAAGCATTTGCACTTGCTCAGCTGTTTCGCGTGCACTGAGTCCTACGCTCGGCTTGATAATCGTGCCGATAAAAGCACCTTTGGATTTTCCGCTTAAGCGGCGTGTTCCTTCGATACCAAAGGCTGGGCCAGGGTAGGCTTGAGCAAAGGCTGCGGGGAGTTGGAAATCAAGTAACCGAAGCCCTGAAACCTGCGCTAATTCGAACAGATTACCCGCGATAGTCGACATCAAGGTTGGTAAGCAGGGTCCCAGATTGCTCAGTGGCCATGACAAGGTCAGCAAACACCGCGTATAGGTGTTTGATTGCATGCCGCCAGGCAGGCTAGGTTGCGACGAAGTATCCAGAACTTGAAGCGATTCGACCCGAGCGCCAGAGCGTTCTTTGAGCGCGGGTGTTTCAGTTGATAACTTTAAAAACGTACCGCTGGATTGCTCGCCTGCGATGATCTGCGCTGCGCGCAGGGGATCATCGCCTGTCTCTAACCAATAGGAGGCATAAATTCTATCCGTCATTTGTAGCCCATCATGTGCGGCAGCCAATTGCTGAGCGCAGGTATAAAGGTCAGCATCATCAATACTATGCCGTGCGCCCATAAGAACGGTTTGAGTTCACGGGTCAGGTCAGAAAGAGGTACGCGTGAGACGTTGGAGGTGACGAATAGCAATCCTCCGACAGGCGGCGTAATCATGCCAAGTGTCAGGTTGTAAATAACGATCATTGCGAAATGGATGGGTTCTACGCCAACCGAAGCCGCTACAGGTGCAAGGATAGGGACCAACACCATCACGCCTGGCAATGGCTCAATGAAAATACCAAAGATCAACAGGAAAATATTGACCACAATCAGAAAGGTCCAGACATTTAACTCCATGCCTACAATCCAGTTTGCGACCGCCTGTGGCACACCCTCAATGGTCAGGATCCAGGCAAAAGATGCGGACATACCGATAATCAGCAGTACGGAGGCCGTCAACAAGGCCGAACGATTCAGAATGTTTGGTACAGCTTTCCACTCCAACGTGCGATAAACATATTTACCGCAGAGTAGAGCGTAAAACACCGCGACAACTGAAGCCTCAGTCGGCGTAAACCAGCCAGCACGCATTCCACCCAGAATGATGACGGGTAACAATATCGCAGGGAGCGCTTTCCATGTTGTGAGCCACATCTCCTTTCTGGTGGGAAACGCGTTATCGCCTTTGTAGTTGCGCTTTTTAGATATATACCAGTTCACAATACACATTGCGACTGCGATCAGCACGCCCGGCACTAAACCCGCGATGAACAACGCAGCAACCGACACATTAT
>CAINDJ010000235.1 GCA_903847325.1 uncultured beta proteobacterium
ATTGCTCGACGGTGATCTTTGAGTCTTTAATGACTTTGCCCCAGATATCACTGTCGCGTTTAAGAATTGGTCCGAGTGTGTCTGCGCCAGCAAAGGTTGCTTGCAGGCCCATACCTTCAACTTTGGCTTTGTTTTCTGGTGTGTTTAATAAACGCACGATTTCGCTGGAGAGTTTGTCTACGATTGGTTGAGGTGTTTTGCTTGGCAAAAAGAAAGCAAAAAAACCATACGGCTCAAAGTCTTTGTAGCCAAGCTCTGTAAACGAGCGGATGTCGGGCAATAGATCCGAGCGTTTTTCTCCCGTAGATGCCAGGATTTTGATTTTGTCTGACTTGATCTGCGCACGCAGGTTGCCCACATCAATAAAGGCGGCATCAAGCTGGCCTCCCAGCAGATCACTCATCTGTGGTGCGCCACCTTTGTATGGGATATGGGTCAGGTCGAGACCTGCCTGAGCCTTGAGCATCTCGCCGTGGATGTTGGAGGAGGTGGCTGCCCCATATGATCCATAGCTATATTTACCGGGATTTGCTTTGACGACTTTGACGAAATCCTCTAAGGTGTTCGCGGGGAAATTAGCGTTCACGACTAGAAAGTCCTGTGACAAACCTATTTGCGCAACGGGAATCAGATCCGCATTCACGTCATAAGGAATCTTTTTAAATAGGTGTGGTCCCTGAATAATGGCGGTAATCCCAAGCAGTACGGTATAGCCGTCGGGTGCCGCTTTTGCGACCAGATCGTTACCAATCATTCCGCTGGCACCGGGCTTATTTTCAACAATGACAGTCTGTTTCCAGGCTTGTGTGAGTTCACCCGCCACCAACCTGCCAAGCGCGTCGGTTGATCCGCCTGCGGAATAGGGCACGATGATCCGGATTTGTCTGTCTGGATAGTTTTTGGCAGCATCATTTTGTGCGGATACTGCGTTCGAAAAACTCATTAGTGCCAATGCGATCAAGCCAGCACCAGGCCACCATTTTTTGATTATTTTCACCGTTTAGTCTCCTTTATTTTTAAAGCTGCAGATAGTCGAGTATCTGCAGCTTGTGTCGCATTAATCCTCAAACGCGTAGTTACTCGACCAGTCCAGCGACGATATTTGAAAATCCCGAATCAACATGAACGATTTCACCTGTCACACCGGCAGAAAGCTCTGAGAGTAAAAAGGCCGCAACATTGCCAACTTGCTCAATCGTTACATTGCGACGCAGCGGGGCATTGGATTCGACAAACTTCAATATTGAAGAAAAGTCCTTGATGCCACTTGCTGCGAGGGTTTTGATCGGGCCTGCTGAAATGCCATTTGAACGTATGCCGATTGGGCCGAGGCTGGATGCAACATAACGTACGCTTGCTTCGAGTGAAGCTTTGGCGAGCCCCATGGTGTTGTAGTTTGCCATGGCTTTTTCCGCACCGAGATATGTGAGCGTCAGCACGGCGCCATTGCGGCCTTCCATCATTGGCTTGGCTGCTTTGCAGAGTGCAGGAAAGCTGTAGGCCGAGATGTCGTGGGCAATCCGGAATCCTTCGCGCGAGAGACCTTCGAGGAAGTCTCCAGCGATGGCTTCGCGTGGGGCAAAACCGATCGAGTGAACCAGGCCGTCGAGCCCGTCCCAGTGCTTGGCTAATTCAGTAAATGTGGCTTCGATTTCAGCATCGCTGCCTACATCACAGGGCAACACGATTTTGCTGCCGAATTCGGCTGCAAATTCAGTGACGCGCTCCAGAAAACGCTCACCAACATACGTAAAGGCCAATTCAGCGCCTTGTTCGTGACAAGCCTGAGCAATGCCGTAGGCGATTGAACGGTTGGAAATGACACCGGTAATCAGAATGCGTTTGCCAGTCAGAAAGCCCATTTGCAGATCCTAGTAAAAACAATGTGTTGTAAGTGAATGAGATTAGCCGCGCGTGCCTGTGCCAGGTATGCGTAATTTACTACCAAGCTTGACCTTATCATTTTTAAGGTTATTCAGCGATCGTAACGTACTGGTGTTTGTGCCATATTGACGCGCGATGGATTCCAGTGTGTCGCCTTTTTTAACAACATGGGTGCGCACCCTTGCGTTATTTGCCTCTGCTTTTTCAGCACTGACGGCTTTGCCGGCGATTTGTGGTGCCCGTGTCGGACTGGGCGGTGCGAGTTGAATGCCTTGTCCTGCGGGTCCGGGGATCACAAGGGATTGTTCGCTCGCACTCCGTACATTTGAGGCGATGCGGTTTGCCTCGCGCAGGCGTGACTCTGAAACGCCGAATTTGCTGGCAATTGCGCTAAAGGTTTCGCCTTGTTTGGCTTCGTAAACTTTCCAGGCGGAGAGCTCGCCTTTGTATTCAGCCAGATTGGCAGTAAAGATATCGACCTTTTCTTTGGGCAAGATCACAGAGTGCTCTTGGACCGCGGAAATGACGGACTGATTAAACGATGGATTGAGTGCTTTGAAATCGTCAATCGGCATCTCGGCGAGCTCTGCCGCGACGGTAAAGTCAATGTCCATGGATTTTTTCACTGCAACGAAATAAGGCTCGTTGTCGACCTGCGGTAATAAAACCGCATATTTCTCGGGATCGCCAACAATGTTTTTAATCGCTTGCAGCTTCGGGACGTAATTACGTGTCTCGTCCGGCATATTCAGCGACAAGTAGTCTGTGGGTTTGCCAGCGGCCAAGTTGCGGGTGATCGCTCGTTTTACCGAGCCCTCACCCCAGTTGTAGGAGGCGAGAGCGAGATACCAGTCTCCCTGGAACTCAAAGAGATATTCCAGATAGTCGAGCGCGGCGTTGGTCGAAGCAATCGGGTCGCGTCGCTGGTCGTGCCACCAGTCCTGTTTAAGCTTGAATTGGGTGCCGGTACTAGGGATAAACTGCCAGAGCCCGGCGGCCTTGGCCGAAGAAAAAGCAATCGGGTTGTACGCGCTTTCTACAAAAGGCAGCAGTGCCAACTCTGTGGGCAGACCGCGACGGTTAATTTCGTCAACAATATAGTAAAGATATTTACCAGCGCGGGTCGCCATTCTTTGCATGGCTTCAGGGTGCGAGGCGTAGTAGGCCGTCCACTTGTCGACAAGCGGAGTGTTTAGATTGGGGATGGCGTAACCACGCCTGATTCTTTCCCAGGCATCGAGCGGCGGTACGGTCAGGTCGATTGTGCGCGAGGTGTCTTCGGCGGTGTAACGACCATCTTTGGACAGACCCGCACAGCCCGCTAAAACAAGCAGGCAAAAGAGGGGAATCAAACGCAAGAAACTAAAATAACGCATCAACATCAACGAAAATTATTCTTCCACTCTCTCAGCGCAGCAAATACCTCGACCGGTGCGTGCAGTGCGCGCTGCGACCAGGTCGCTGCGGCCCGCGCGACATCGGGATGTGTTGCGCGCATGAAAGGGTTACAGGCCAACTCTTGCCCGATCGTACTTGGCAGTGTTGGTATTCCCTGATTACGCTGCGCAGTGGCGATTGTTTGCCAGCTTTGCAGCTCTTTGTTGCCAGGCTCGACTTCTGATGCCCAGCGCATATTGGATAACGTGTATTCGTGGGCACAAAAAACCC
>CAINDJ010000236.1 GCA_903847325.1 uncultured beta proteobacterium
GATCACCAAGCTACTGGCTGACCAGGCGACAGCCTTGAATGCAACGCTTGGCAACGACCCGGAGGTCGAGGCCTTGCTTGATGAAGTCACAGCCCTTGTTGAATCACCGAGTGTGTATGTCGGTGCGTTCGAAGAGCGCTTTCTTGAGGTACCTCAAGAATGTCTGATCCTGACCATGCGTCTGAATCAGAAATATTTCCCGCTCTTCAATCCCGCGACAGGGGCCTTGACGCATCAGTTCCTGATTGTCAGCAATATGCCAACATCAAACCCTGCCGCCATTATCGAAGGCAACCAGCGCGTGGTGCGCCCCCGCCTTGCTGATGCAGAATTCTTTTTCAAGACAGATCGCAAATTGCCCCTGCATCAACGGGTCGAGCAACTGGGTTCGATTGTTTATCACAACAAACTCGGCACCCAATTACAGCGTGTCGCGCGCGTACAAAAAATCGCCGCCTGGATTTCACATGCACTCAATACAAAACCTGAGCTTGCAGAGCGCGCGGCCCTGCTCGCCAAAGCGGATCTGACCACCAATATGGTGGGCGAATTCCCCGAGCTGCAAGGCATCATGGGCGCCTATTACGCAAAAGGCGATGGCGAAACTCCCGCTGTGGTTCAGGCGCTCGCCGAGCAATACAAAATCCGCATAGAAAGCCCGGTATCTTCAGACAACCTGACCCCCGCTATTTTGTTTATGGCTGAGCGGGCAGAAACGCTGGTCGGTATCTGGGGGATTGGTTTAGCACCCACTGGCGAGCGCGATCCTTTTGGTTTACGGCGCGCCGCACTCGGACTGATCAGTGCGTTTGAGCAACTGACTGCGGGTGGCGTATTACAGATTCAGCAAAATGGTCCCCTCACACTTGACGGCTTGATCGAAGCCTCAGCCCTGAGTTTTGAGGCAGGTACGCTTGCCGAGACGACCTCAGCTGAAGTGCATGCGTTCATCATCGAGCGTCTGCGCAATCAACTGATACAGCTCCACGACCGTAATGCGGTTGAGGCGGTACTGGCAATCGAGCCGCCGATCCATCAAATCCTCGCACGTGTCCAGGCTGCCTCGAATTTTGCACAAGGCCCCGATGCGGCAAGTCTCGCTGCCGCCAACAAACGGATCGGCAACCTGCTCAAAAAAGCGGAAGACACACTCGGCGCGGTCAATCCAGACTTACTGACAGAGGTCGCCGAACGCTCACTCGCCGAAACAATTGCTCAATTGCAACCCGTAGCACTTCAGCAATTTGAATCCGGCGATTACATGTCAGCGATGCAGACACTCTCGCGTGCCCGCGGACCTGTTGATGCATTTTTCAATGACATTATGGTCATGGCCGAGGATAGTGCCATCCGAAACAACCGACTAGCATTGCTTGCGCAGTTGCACGCGCTGATGAATCAGGTCGCCGACATCTCAAGGCTCGCTACATGATTAAACTCATCATCCTTGATCGCGACGGCGTCATCAACGAAGACAGCGCTGCCTATATCAAACATCCCGACGAATGGATCGCGATCCCGGGAAGCCTCCAGGCCATCGCCCGTCTGCATCAGGCAGGTTGGACGGTGGCGGTCGCCTCCAATCAGTCGGGCCTCGCACGGGGTTACTTCGACACCACAACGCTCACGGCGATTCATCACAAACTACGCAAAGAACTCGCGCAGGTTGGCGGGTCGATCGATGCTTTCTTCGTCTGTCCACATGGGCCCGAGGATGACTGCACATGCCGCAAACCACTGCCGGGTTTGTTCCAGGATATCGCCAGACGTTATGACATCGACCTCAACGGCGTACCCGCTGTAGGTGATTCGTTAAGAGATTTGCAGGCGTCTTACGCAGTTGGCTGCAAACCCTGGTTGGTCGAGACTGGCAACGGCGCCAAAACCATTAAACAAGACGGTGTCCCACCTACTACGCAGTTTGCTCGCGACCTCGCTGCAGCCGTTGATCAGATTCTTTCAGGACACTAAGACCCTATGCTTTTTATCAGGTCGAGTCTCTACGCCTTATTTCTCATCACGACAGTGATCCCTTACGCTTTTGCCTGCATGCTGTGGTCATGGGCGCCGTTGCACTGGAGATTCAAGCTCACGATGGGCTGGCCAAGACTCGCTATCTGGGGCGCGCGTGTTATTTGCGGTGTCAGATGGCAAGTAAAAGGCTGGGACAACCTGCCTGACGGCCCAGCCATTGTGTTGTCCAAACACCAGTCGGCTTGGGAAACTCTGTTTTTACCGTCACATCTACCGCGTGAAGTCTGCTTTGTCTACAAACGCGAATTGCATCGGGTGCCTTTTTTCGGCTGGGGCCTGGCTCTGCTTGCCATGATCCCAATCGACCGTAGTAAGGGCCGTGACGCATTCGAGCAAGTCGTCAAAATTGGCCAGCTACGCCTGAACGAAGGTCGCTGGCCGATCATGTTCCCCGAAGGTACTAGAATCGCACCGGGCAAGATGGGGCGATTTAAAATGGGTGGTGCGCTACTCGCCACGCGCACCAATGCTCCAGTAATACCGATCGCCTTGAATGCGGGTGAATGCTGGGGTCGTAATGCATTCATCAAGCGCCCGGGCATGATTACGGTTTCAATTGGCAAACCGATCCCCTCCACCGGCTTAACCCCGGAAGAACTCAATGCAAAAGTTTTTGCGTGGATCGAGTACGAAATGCAACAACTCAATCCAGAAAGATTTCCAGCAAAAAACGTCTCGCACTCATGAGCCAACTCGATCTCTTGTTGTCTGATGCGGACACCCCGAAACCGGGGTGGACCATTGCACCCGAGAAGCTCGCACCCGATACAAAATGGCGGCTGGTCAAACATGGTGATCACACAGTCGGTTTTGTATTGACCCGTTCGCGTCGTCGCAGTATTGGTTTTGTAATCGGTGAAGAAGGCCTGCGGGTCACCGCACCCAATTGGGTGACCTTGCAACAAATCGACGCTGCCGTCGCCGAAAAAATGTCCTGGATTTTGTCTAAGCTTAAAGACTGGCAAGCCCGTAAAGAGCAGCTTGCGATGTCACATACACGATGGCAATCAGGCGGGGAATTGCCCTACCTCGGCTGCAAAATCACGTTACGCAGCGGCGTACCCGGCCCCCACGTGCCCCATGGCGCCCCTTTCTTTGAGGGAGACGCTGACGCGCCCGAGGCGGGTCAGGCGTTGTGGCTGCCCCTGCCGCACGATGCCGATGCAAACAGGATGCGCGACATGACGCAATCCTGGCTGCAAAGACGCGCGCGCGCCTGGTTCGATCTGCGCCTGAAATTCTTTTTAGACCAGACCGGTCTACAGGTCAGAAAGTGGCGCTTATCTTCCGCCTCCACCCGCTGGGGGTCATGCACCAGCGATGGCAATATCATGCTCAACTGGCGGCTGATCCATTTCTCGCCGATGATCATCGACTATGTCATCGCGCATGAGCTGGCTCATCTGCGCGAAATGAATCATAGCCACGATTTTTGGGCTGAGGTTCAGCAACTCTATCCTGATTACCATACCGCTCGTCAGTTACTCAACAAACATACGCCAGATGGCGTGCCGGAAATCTGAGCACCCTTACCCGGGCATTGGTATGATCTTCAGATCATATAAAGCTTATCAGGAATAAACATGCGAATTCTTCACACCATGCTGCGCGTCGGAAACCTGGATCGTTCGATCGCGTTCTACACCAATGTCCTCGGCATGCGCGTTATACGCAGCACAGAATACCCTTCGGGCCGTTTCACCAACACCTTTGTCGGCTATCAGGACGAATCAGAAGGTCCTGTGCTGGAGCTGACCTACAACTGGGATACCGACAGCTACGATCTCGGAACCGCTTACGGCCATATCGCCCTTGAAGTCGATGATGCGTATGCCGCATGTGACAAGATACGTGCATTAGGCGGTAAAGTCGTGCGCGAAGCCGGCCCCATGAAACACGGCACGACGGTGATTGCATTTGTTGAGGATCCCGACAGCTACAAAATCGAACTGATCCAAAAGAAAACAGCCTGATCTTTAACCTACACACACCATGCTGAATATTCTCTGGCTGAGCTTTTTCCTGATCGCTGCGGTGTCTTCGCTGGCACAGTGGTTGCTCCTTGGCAACAGCCAGATTTTTGGTCAGATGGTGGCCAGCCTGTTTGACATGGCTGCCCTATCCGTTCAGATCATGGTGGTGTTGTTTGGCACCCTGACACTCTGGCTGGGCTTTTTGCGAATCGCCGAACATGCAGGCATGGTCAATACACTTGCGCGCTGGCTGGGCCCTTTGTTTGCGCGTCTGATGCCAGGTGTGCCCAGAGGACATCCTGCGATTGGACTGATCACGCTGAACTTTGCTGCGAATGGACTCGGTCTGGATAATGCTGCGACCCCTATCGGACTGCGTGCGATGCGGGAATTACAGACACTCAATCCTGATCCGGAAACCGCCACCAACGCGCAAATTTTATTTCTTGTCCTGAACGCCTCTTCACTCACGTTAATCCCTGTCAGTATATTCATGTACAGGTTGCAGCAAGGTGCGCCGGATCCGACCTTAGTGTTCTTGCCAATCCTGCTGGCTACCAGCGCCTCGACCCTTACTGGCTTCTTATCCGTTGCCTTCATCCAGCGCCTGCCATTACGTGATCCCGTCGTCATGATGTGGATATTCGGCATCGCTTTATTTCTAGGTAGCGTCATGGCTGGCGCGCTGAGTTTATCCGCAGCCGCCCTGGCGCACGTCTCTTCACTCACCGGAAATCTAGTGCTATTTGGCATTATTGTCATATTCGTCGCGGTTGGTGCCTGGCGCAAAGTAGACGTGTACGAAGCCTTTCTGGAGGGAGCACGCGAGGGCTTTGACATTGCCAAGGATCTGCTGCCTTACCTGGTAGCAATGCTCTGTGCCGTGGGTGTATTGCGTGCCTCAGGGGCGCTCGATATTGCACTGGACGGTATCAGGTGGGTGGTGCACGCTTTTCAGGGCGACGACCGTTTCGTCGATGCCATCCCCACAGCGCTCGTCAAACCCTTTTCAGGGACGGCCGCGCGTGCGCTGTTGATCGAAACGATGAAATTCCATGGTGTGGATAGCTTTCCAGCACTTTTAGCCGCGACGGTGCAAGGCAGTACCGAGCCCACTTTTTATCTGGTTGCAGTCTACTTTGGCTCAGTAGGTGTGCAGCGCGCGCGCCACACGGTCGGCTGCGCACTGCTCGCTGACCTTGCTGGCGTGCTGGCTTCCATAGCAATTTGCTATTGGTTCTTTGGTTGAAAATATGAAAATTGTCATCGCCCCAGACTCATTCAAAGAAAGCCTTTCCGCACCCGAGGTCGCGCTTGCCATCGCGCGTGGAATTAAACACGCCGCGCCGCAGGCGCATATCGTATGCATCCCGATGGCTGATGGTGGCGAAGGAACCGTCGAGGCCGTCCTCGCTGCGACACAAGGTCAGGCTCGCGTACATACAGTTCAGAATGCACTCGGCCGTTCTATTGATGCCCAGTGGGGCTGGTTGCCAAATCAGACAGCGGTGATTGAAATGGCCGCTGCAGCCGGTCTCGAACACATTCCTGCGAGTGACCGCGATCCAATGCGCGCCACCAGTTATGGCGTCGGTGAATTAATCAAACATGCGCTGGATGCAGGCGCGAAACATATTGTGCTTGGCCTGGGAGGCTCGGCCACCAACGACGCAGGCGCTGGCATGCTCCAGGCGCTTGGTTTAGGCTTATTAGACGCAAACGGCCGAGTTCTTGAATCAGGCGGTGAGGCATTACGCAAACTCGCCAGGATCGATTCAACCAAGCTGGACACACGGCTTAGTGATATCACCATCACCATTGCTTCGGACGTGAATAACCCACTGTGCGGCGTGAAAGGTGCCTCAGCAATTTTTGGACCACAAAAAGGCGCAACACCCGCTCAGGTTAAGGCGCTGGACGATGCACTGGGACACTTTGCTGACTGTTGCATGCAACACCTTGGCTCGGACTCCCGTGACCAGCCAGGTGCGGGATCTGCAGGCGGACTTGGGTTTGCTGCGCACGCATGGATGGGGGCAAGCTTCAGACCAGGCGTCGAAGTCGTCGCCGAAATCGGCGGTCTGGCTCAAGCTGTCCAAGGAGCCAGTCTGGTCATCACAGGCGAGGGACGTATGGACGCGCAGACGTTGCTGGGAAAAACCCCGATGGGGGTCGCCACCGTCGCGCGTCACGCGGGCGTGCCTGTCATCGCGATCGCGGGCTCTTTGGGTCAGGATTATCAGGCACTCTATGCTGCAGGCATCTACGCGGCTTTCAGCCTCGTCTCGGGCCCCTGCACGCTAAAAGAAGCATGCGAACACGCTAGCAGCTTGCTCGAAGACCGCGCGCAAGACATCATGCGGCTCTGGCTCGCGGCCCGACATCACGTGATTTAATTATTTAGCTGGCGCCTGCCGCGTGCAGAGCGTCGGTGATGGCGATAAAGCCCGCAACAGATACCTGCTCGGCGCGCCAGGTTGGTTCTATCCCGATCTCTGACCAAGGGATCAATGCGGTCCATTCGCCCATCACACCACGCAGCATTTTTCTGCGCTGAGAAAACGCGCGCTGAACAACTTTGCTGAACAGTGCGTGATCAACCGCTTGCGGGCGATCTGCGCCAAGCGGGATCATTCGGACAATCGAAGAAGTGACGCGTGGCGGCGGATCAAAAGCCTCGGGCGCCACGTCAAACAATTTTTCCATGCGATAGCGATACTGCAACATCACGGACAGCCGACTAAAATCACCACTTGCCGGCTCCGCCACCATCCGGTCAATGACCTCGCGTTGCAACATGAAATGCTGATCAATCACATGGTCCGCATAGCCGACCAATGCGAACAGCAACGGACTGGAGATGTTGTAAGGCAAATTACCGACTATGCGTAACCCTTGTCCGAACTGTGCAAAGTCAGTCTGCAGCGCATCGGCATTCACAATCGTCAGTCGCTCTTCGGAGTAACGATTACGCAATCTCCCTGCCAGGTCCCGATCAATCTCAATCACCGTCAGGTGCTCAAGACGATCCAGCAACGGCGCGGTTAGCGCCGACAAACCAGGTCCGATCTCGATCAGGCGCTCTCCTTTCTGAGGATCGATCGCGCGGATAATTGAAGAAATGACGCCTTGATCGACCAGAAAGTTCTGGCCGAAACGCTTACGTGCCTGATGCGCCGCAGCCAAACTATTCCTTCGCCTGATTCATGCGTTTTTCATAACGGTTGTCGATGTAGGACTGGTTGCGAATCTGTTGCAGCCAGACTTCAAAAGCCGCCTCAGAGCGTTGCAGAAAGAGTCTCTGACGCACTTGATTGCGTTCAAACTGCTCAGCCATATCTTGCGTGCGACGATCATCCACAACGATGAGATGCCAGCCGAACTGCGTTTTAACCGGCTGGCTGACTTCACCCACTTTGAGAGTATTCATTGCCTTCTCAAAGGGCGGCACCGTTTCGCCAGGATTTAACCAGCCAAGATCGCCGCCCTGAGGTGCAGAGCTGTCATTCGAAAAACGTCTGGCCAAATCAGCAAAGGACTCTTTACCCTCAACCAGTCGATCGCGGATCTGCGTCAGTTTTTGCTTAGCGATTTCATCCGAGACTACTTGTGAGGTTTTGATCAAAATGTGCTTAGCCTTGGTTTGATCGACTGGCATGGGTCCCTGTCGCGCACCTGGTTGAGCACCAGGGGGAGCACCCGCTGGTCCTCTCCCACCAGCAGGACCAGCTGCAGGCGCCTGTTCTGGTGAAGGTTCGGGAGCCGATTGAGCACCACCAGCGCGGCCCATCACTTTTAAAATATGAAAACCATTACCACTTTGAATCACGCCTGACACTTGACCATCAGGAACATTAGCGACCGCTTTTAAAAACAAATCTGGCCAACCTTCGAGTGGTCGCGCACCCATGTCACCGCCGCGACTGGCCTCAGGGCCTTCGGAGACAGCTTGGGCTACTTTGTCGAAACTCTCTCCACGTTTAACTCTCGCCAATGCATCTTGCGCCCGAGCGCGTAAGGCCTTGATCTGATCCTCAGAGGATCCCTCAGGCACGCGAATCAGAATCTGTCCCAAACCCATGATTGCGGGTTGATTGGGGCGCGCTTGCTGGGCACGCTTTGGAGCTGCAGCCTGGGGTGGTGGAGCTTGCGGTGCATTTTGCTGTGCAATCGCAGCTAAACCACCAGACTGTCGCGCTTTCTGGTCACGTAAAAAGGCGTCAACCTCGGCGTCGGATATTAAAACCGTATTGTCAACCGTACGTTGACGTAGTCCCTCAAGCATGACTTCGCGTCGAATCATTTCACGATACTGATCCCAACTCGTACCAGACGCCTCGATTTGCTTGCGAATCTGAGCAGGCGTCAAATTATTACGTTTGCTAACTGATTCTACGGCCTTATCGACCATCGCATCCGTAACGTCGATTTTCAGGCGTTTCGCTTCCTGCTTTTCAAGACGCTCCTGAATCAGACGCTGTAAGACATCACGCATGAGCACATCGTCGGGAGGTGTTTGACCCTTCTGACGCAACTCGTTTTTAGCTTGCTGGAAACGCGTGGTTAACTCACGTTGGGTAATCACATCCTTGTTGATTACAGCAACAATTGTATCGGCTTCCTGATCCTGCGAAGCAGGCTTGGGTTTGGCAGTCGCTGCGCTATCCGTTGCGGGTGCTTGCGACTTAGCGGTCACAGGCTTAGCTTTGGAAGATGAAGTCGTCTGTGCTGAGGCCACAAACATTAACCCACAACCCAGGCATAGAATCAGGGTAGTCAGGTATTTACGCAAAACGCCAGCAACTTGCATTATTCGTACCTTTCAAACTTTGTAACGTTTGGAATCGGAGAGTTAATATTTTGATAGTCAGGAATGCTTCTGCCCAGCAGACCCATCGGATTCTGCCCAAGAGCACCCAGACCACCTAGCTCAAGCTGGAAAAACACACCGGTATTCGTCTGGTCTGAGCTGACGACGTAGCGTTGAAACACCATACGTCCACTCCAGCAACAATCACCTTTGTATTCAAGTCCAAGGATCGCCTGTGTGACTTTAGGCATCGCCACCGTCACAGTCGGGTCAATGACGCTGGGGGCATCCACCTTGTTGAAGGTGTAATCCACACGCCCAACGGTGTACCAGCGATTGGACAGCGGCCACTGGGCGGATGCGCTAATTTGATTCTGACCCTGAGTCTGGTAAATAGCATCAGGAGGTGGATTAACCTGATAGCGATAGGACAATGACAACGTTGCTAAACGCTGGGGACGCCAGCGAGTGACGATCTGCGCGCGATCCCATTGACTGGTGTAAGGGTTGTACTGGAAAGTCGCGCCTGTTGAAGTCGTATCAGTCAGCGCAGCATTTCCACCGAGCAAGAATAACGAGCGCGTATTTGTACGGGGAACTTCGAACGGCAAGGTCACGTACTGGTCTTCGAAATAAAACTGCTGCGCAACCGAAAGGCTTAATCTTTCAAAACCAGAATCTCCGTCCAGCCAGCGCGTCGTAAGCGCCGCCGTGACCTGGTTAGCATTGCTGATCCGGTCGGAGCCTGCAAAGATGTTTTCCTGGAATATCTGTGAGAAATTCAGGTCAGCCAGCGTTGTGTCATATACGGGGAGTTGCGACTGGTCGCGATAAGGCACGCGCAGATAGTAGGCGCGCGGTTCAAAGGTCTGCAATGCGGATTTACCAAAGAAGGTCGTATCCCGATCAAACGTCATACCCGAGTCCACCGACATAATCGGCAGGACGCGAGAATTAGAGGGCTGGCCATAGCCATACCAGTTTTCAAGTCCATACCACTCGGTCTGGTACTGCGCCATGCTGAGGGCAACTTTAGGTTTTATATACCAGCCAGGCTGCACGATCGGGTACTCAATCGAGTTGTATGACAGCGCACGCTGGCCATCAGGTTTCCAGCGTAACGAGCCCTCCGGACCAATAGCAAACCGCTTATCAAGCGGCATCTGGAATGCCGTCAGCGTATTTTGCGACTGCACATCAAAGCCACCATAATCAAAACGTGCACCATTCAGCGTGTACTCGGGTACTTTGTTGTACTGTGGGGCGACGGTGGTGCCAGTTGGTGCAATCGTCTGAAAGGTCATGGTCTGAACACCGGCCGACCAATACTGATCCGCCCAGCCAAGACTGACCACCGTTGGGAGATAAGTCAGTGCGGCCTGATTGACCGCGATGCTGGCAAAATCCTTAAAGTAGTTATCGTCTGACACCCGATTCAGGTTGTAGCCGCCATAAAAGCCATTGCCAAAGCTTTGCGAATGCATCGCGGTGTAAAGCCACCGGTCTGTCCCTGTCGTAATGTCATTACTCAGGTATGTCCCTGCCATATAGCCGGAATACCCATCACCGATATAGCGGAATTCATCACCGAGCTGCAGACCATGTTTGGACATGCCACGCAGCTGCATGGTCATGTCGTAATTGGGCGCAAGATTGAAATAATAAGGCTGGGTGTAATCAATGCCCGTATTAGTTGTTGAACCAAAGGTGGGCAACAGAAAACCTGACTTACGTTCTTTTTTAAGCGGAAAGGTCAGATAAGGTGAAGCGAGGATGGGCACATCTTTAAAATAAAGCACGCCATTGCGGGCCACGCCTTCGTTTTCGTCAAAATCCAGATCCAGCTTTTCTGTTTCGATATACCAGGACGGTTGAGGACACGGACAACCACTGTAGGTCACGTCGGTCAGACTCATCTGGTTACGGTTATAGACATCAGCCCAGGAGCCCACACCCGCGCCACCACTTTCGAGCCAGAAATTGGGCTGATCGATGCTGGCAGTACCATCATCCGTGTTGTAAGTGATGCTGGAACCCGTCACGATGTTGCCATCACGCACCAATCGAGCATTACCTTGCGCGTCCATGACGCCGGCACGCTTGTTGTAATTAATGATGTTGGCTTTCAGGACGGCATCCTGACGCCTGATGCTCGCATTGCCCTCAAGCACCGCATTATTCTGCGCATCCCCACGCATATCCCGGGTTTCGAGAAATACGGGCATGTCTTTATCAGGCGTGATCGACTTACTCAGTGCCGGAGATACTTTCAGGCCGCGGATCAGAACGGGCTCGTTATTAGCGCCCGCGGGCGCAAGCGAATCCGAGCCTTGCGCACGCACTGTCGCAAAACTTGAAACTAGCAGAAGCAACAGGAAGTAAAAAATACGCACGTTCAGAAAGATAACCTTAATGCTGGACTTTCAAGGCAAAAACACACCGCGCCCATTGTGGCATTAAAAAAGGTGCAACCAGCCGGTATTATAGGCAAGCACGGCACAATTCGTCAGAACCTGCGAGATCGCTCCCAGGGCCTACTAAAATGACTGACTTTTCTTAGTTTTTATTATGCAAAACCTCTCCTCAGATCCCCGACTTCAAGCCCTGCTGAAATGGCTCTCATCGCTGCCTGCTGAACTAGGGCTTGCAATGGATTCACTGGCGCCAGCCTCCAGCGACGCGAGTTTCAGGCGTTATTTCAGGCTAAACGCCCGTCAAGGCTCTCTAGTCGTGATGGATGCACCACCCCCACAAGAGGATTGCCACCCTTTTGTCGACGTTGACAAGCGTCTGGCTGACGCTGGACTCAACGTCCCGCAGATTGTTGCCTCGAATCTGACCGAGGGGTTTTTATTACTCAGCGATCTGGGTCCGACCACCTACTACGCCCGCATTCAGCAAGGCATTGATGATGCCGCCCTGCAAAATCTTTACAAAGATGCTCTCACAGCCCTGGTTCAGATGCAGACGGCGGACCATCACGGATTACCCCGCTATGATGCGACGCGTCTCAAAGATGAGCTTGGCCTGTTTGCCCAGTGGTATGCGGCGGTGCACTGCAACACGTCGCTTGATGATGTGTCTCTGTCTGCGATCAATGGGGTCTTTGATCAGTTAGTCGCACACAACGTTGCCCAGCCTGTGGTGTTGGTGCACCGGGATTTCCATTCTCCTAACCTAATGGTCTGCTCGGAGCCCCAATATGGCCAAAACCCTGGAATTCTGGATTTTCAGGACGCGGTGGCTGGTCCGATTACCTATGACCTTGCGTCACTGGTCGTTGATGCCCGAACAACCTGGGAAGAACCGCAACAAATCGACTGGGCCATCCGATATTGGGAACTGGCACGAAAAAAGGGATTACCCGTCCCTGCAGACTTTGCGGACTTCCATAAAGATTACGAGTGGATGGGCTTACAACGCAATTTACGCATCCTGGGCGTATTTGCACGACTTAACCACCGGGATGGCAAAGCCGCCTATCTCGCCCATATGCCGCGCGTGAATCAATACGTCAGACAGGTTGCGGGACGTTACATCGCGTTCAAACCATTGCTCAGAGTGCTGGATAAACTGGACAACGTCCAGGCCAAGGTCGGGTACACATTCTGATGCATGCCATGATTCTGGCTGCTGGGCGGGGCGAAAGAATGCGTCCGCTGACCGACATCCTGCCCAAACCGCTTTTACCTGTTGCGGGTAAACCGCTCATCGCCTGGCACCTGGAAAAACTGGCGCTGGCGGGTATTCGCAATGTCGTGATCAACCACGCATGGCTAGGAAATCTGATTGAATCCCATTTAGGCAACGGTGCACAGTTTGGTTTGAATATCCATTATTCAGCTGAAGACACCGCTCTTGAAACGGCGGGCGGCATTGCTAAGGCTCTGCCCCTGCTTGGAGCAGATCCTTTCCTTGTCATCAATGGCGATGTCTGGTGCGACTGGGATGTCACACAGGCTCACGACCTGGCCACTGAACTCAAAGAAAATGCCCAGCTTGCCTGGCTACTACTTGTTCCAAATCCCCCGCATCATCCTCAGGGCGACTTTGAGCTGTTAGCATCAGGAGAGGTCGCTTCTGGCAACAGCAACTGTTGTACTTTTTCTGGGATAGGTATTTACGACCCGGCATTATTCGCCACGATTGCACCAAACCAGCCTGCAAAGCTCGCCCCCCTGCTTCGTCACGCGATCGCAAGTCATGCAGTCTCTGGCAAACTATACACAGGGACGTGGGTAGACGTTGGGACACCCGAACGACTTGTAGCACTTGATCAGCAGATCAAGTCTAAATAAGGAATATTTCATGGTTATCAGAGTGCAAGCAAAGCGAGCAGTGTTCAAGCCCTCCCCCTACGAAACGACTCGCCGCTCAAGAGGACTGCCTCGCTGGTTAGTATTGATGCTGCTCGGTATTTTGATTGGGGCCAGCGGCGTACTTTTCGTCCAGACAAGTTATGGTCCCAAACAACTCTCGATCCTTGATTCGCAAAAACTGATCAGTGATATGAATAGTGCTGCGCTCGAAAAGCAAAGGTTGCAGACGCAGGTCGATGAAGTCACGCAAAAGCTTGAACTTGAGCGCAGCGAAAATGCGCAAACGAGAAAATCACTCGACGAAGAGGTCAGCAAGCTCCAAGCTCTTGTTGAGCCGCTCAAAGAGCAACTCAACGTCTTCGCGCAAACATTACCCTTCGACCCCAAATACGGTGCGGTTGGCATCAGCACCGCACAATTCATACAGGGCAAATCAGGCGGAAAACTCTCCTATCTTCTGTGGATCATGCAAGAAAAAGCGGACCGCCCGACATTTACGGGCAAGCTCTTGCTGGCTTTCGAAGGCCGTCACGCAGATGGACGTAACGAAACCATTACGATCAGCCCAATCAACCTGAATGTTGCGCATTATCAGCACATTACCGGCCAGGCTGATTTACCAGATGGTTTCGTGGCGCGTCGGGTCAACGCAAAAATACTGGATGCCGACGGAAAAAAACAACTGACGTGGCGCGTGATGCAGGTCCAGCAAAAATAACGGCTTGGCATAGGCGCTTGGTATCAGCGCTTTGTTTAAGCGCTTTGTTGCCTTGAAAGCTCCCGCCTTTTAGCCCGTCACGGTTGTGCGTCTGACCAGTCTCACAGGCGTAATGAGCCTGCGGGTCGCAAAGGCCTCTGACTTTAAGTCAGAGGCAATGGCCTGCAGCAACAAATCAACCGTTACATCCACCATCGCTTGCGCGTCTTGTGTAATGGTGGTCAAGCCATATGCTGGCCATGCGGATTGGGGCACATTATCAAAACCTATGACGCAAACATCTTGCGGCACGCGCAGCCCGAGCTCGCTTCTTAGGGTATCCATGACGGCTAACGCCATGTGATCGTTCGCAACAAATATCCCATCCGGCCTCGCCGCCTTTGAACACAACGCCCTGGTTGCCTCACAAGCACCCTCATAGCTGTAACGGCCAACAGCGCGCGCAGACACCTCAACACCCGCCTGACCTAGCCTTTCGATAAAGCCTCGCTCGCGCTCGATTTGCGTCGAGGCATCCTCAAGTCCTGCGATATAGGCAATGCGCTGACATCCTGCCTCAATGAGCGTCTGTGCCGCCAGACGTCCTCCTGCGTGATTATCAGACGCCACGCAATGCACACCTTCAATCGGAGCGGTACGGTTGAATAAAACAACTGGCACACCCGCGGCGCGACAACCTTGTGCGATCGCAGAGGAAAGCGTCACACTGGCCAGCACTAATCCGTCAACCTGGTACTGCATGACATCCATGAGTTTGTCATCGACTGTTGCACCCGTCTCGTGTCCGTCACTGACAAATAAGAGCACGTGATATCCATGCCGCTGGAGGGCTTGGGACAGCTTTTCGATCACCACCGGATAAAACTGATTTTGCAGATAAGACACGACCACGCCAATCATGCGTGAGCGGCGGGTCGTCAGCGTTCGTGCAATCGCATTCGGACGATAACCGAGTTGGACTGCAGCCTGCACAACCCGCTCGCGCGTCGCGGGTGCAACACTCGCGCCCGGTGTATAGGTGCGGCTCACAGCGGATTGACTGACACCTGCCAGCAGCGCTACATCGGACAAGGTCACGGGCTTGGTCGGACTCACGTCAGGCGACTCACGGCTGCGTGCACAACACAGGCAAACTCATACCGCGGTCCACCCGCCATCAACCATTAATGAGGATCCGGTCACCATGGCCGAAGCATCGCTCGCCAAAAACACCACGGCTCCCATCAAATCCTGAGGTTGTCCAACACGACCCAAGGCAATTTTTGAAACCACGGAATCCAGAAATGCGGTGTCCTGCAACATGCCCCGGGTCATATCGGTTTCGATAAACGTCGGACAAATTGTATTGACGCGAATACCTGCGCCACCTACTTCCCAGGCTAACGCTTTCGTCATTCCCTCAATCGCATGCTTGGTCGCGCAGTAAACGGTTCGCTTAAATCCACCGACATGTCCCATCTGCGAAGAAATATTGATCAGACTGCCAGTTATTCCAGCCTCCAGCAAGCCACGAACAACCTCGCGCGCGACGTAGAAAGCAGCTTTGACGTTCAGATTCAGCACCGCATCCAGGTCGCTGTCCTGCATTTCAGTCAGCAGGGTCGGACGATTCATGCCTGCGTTATTGACCAGGATCTGAAAGGGGCCGTGTTCGACCATGCCCCGGGTCACCGCCTGTGAGTCAGTCACATCCACAATCCATGCGCTTGCGTGACCGCCGGCACTTCGCACGCGCGCGCAGACCTCATTGACCTCGGCAGCATTGCGCGCTGCAACCACGACATGCGCCCCAGCCTCGGCTAAGGCGAACACGGCGGCCTGCCCAATCCCGCGGCTGCCGCCCGTCACCAACGCACGACGTCCATCCAGCCTGAAACTTGGTGTTTTCACAGTCACTCCTTGAGCCATCAAAAAATTATTGAATCGATATATCTAGCTATTGATTATGCAACGAGCTTGCAAACGGTTGCAATCCTTACACAGAAAATTCATACTTTTTTCAGCGCACTATGCGATGATCACGCTAACCATCAAAAACTGGGGCACGCATGTCAGATACGAATCAGCAGGTTTCACCCTCCACGCGCAGCGAACACGATTTACTCGGCTATCGCGACGTGCCCTTTGATGCCTATTATGGTGTGCATACTCTGCGTGCGATTGAAAATTTTCCCATCACGGGCTTGCCAATTTCCATGGTTCCGGATTTAGTGCGGGCGCTGGCCGAAATCAAAATGGCTGCAGCACTCACCAACCGGGATTTGGACATGCTCGACGCCAGTCGCTGTCAAGCCATTGTTGCCGCCTGCCACGAAATTCTCTCGGGCAAATGGCATGAACACTTCATGGTGGACATGATCCAGGGCGGCGCAGGCACGTCGACCAATATGAATGCAAACGAGGTCATTGCCAATCGTGCGCTCGAGTTGCTGGGGTACGCGCGTGGTCAATACGACAAACTCCACCCAAACGAGCATGTCAATCTGAGCCAGTCCACCAACGACGTCTACCCAACGTCACTCAAGCTTGCGACCTACAGGGGCTGCCAGCATTTGCTGACGTGCATGGCGAGCCTGCAAGAGGCGTTCGAGGCAAAAGCCGTTGAATTCAAAGATCTGCTCAAGGTCGGGCGCACGCAGTTGCAAGATGCCGTGCCCATGACCCTGGGTCAGGAGTTTCGCACCTACAGCGTCATGCTTGGTGAAGACATCCTGCGCCTGCGCGAGGCGCTCCCACTGATCTGCGAGATCAATATGGGGGCGACCGCCATCGGCACGGGCATCAATACACATCCTGAATACGCTGAGCGCGTGATGGCGCATTTAAGTGAGATCACGGGGCTGCCTCTTGAGACGGCACCGAATTTGATTGAAGCCACACAAGATTGCGGTGCATTTGTGCAGCTTTCCGGAGTGCTTAAACGTATTGCCGTCAAAATTTCCAAAGTCTGTCACGATCTGCGCCTGCTTTCGAGCGGACCGCGCGCTGGTTTTGGCGAAATCAATCTGCCTGCGATGCAGGCTGGATCAAGCATCATGCCAGGCAAGGTGAACCCGGTCATCCCCGAAGTCGTCAATCAGGTGGCCTACGAGGTGATTGGCAACGATGTGACCATCAGCTTTGCCGCAGAAGGTGGGCAGTTACAGCTCAATGCCTTCGAGCCCATCATTGCGTATTCGATGTTTCGCAGCGTTTCGCATCTGGCGAATGCATTTCAGACACTCGAACATCGCTGCGTGCGTGGCATTACCGCCAACCCTGATCGCCTCAAAGAACACCTCGACCGCTCAATTGTGCTGGTCACGGCGCTCAATCCCTATATCGGCTATCAGCATGCAACCGAGGTCGCCCAGGAAGCACTCGAAACAGGCAAGCGGGTCTACGACATTGTGCTTGACCGGGGATTACTCGACAAAGCAAAACTTGATGAAATCCTTCGCCCCGAATCACTGACCTCACCCCGGGCGTTGATTTCCTGATTAAGGGCACATGGCAGGCTGGCGCGTTTATACTCGGGCGGACTTAAATCCTGCCGCATCACTATGACCCCAGCCACCTCTAAAACTTTGCACCCCACTGCGCATGATTGGCGGTTATGGGGATTGCTTGGTCTCGGACTGTTGATTCATGCAGGTTTTGGTGGGCTCCTGACGCTTTCCGTCGACGAAGCACACTACATGCTCTATGCCGACAAGCTCGACTGGAGTTATTTTGATCATCCCCCTCTGGTTGGCTGGGTTCAGTGGCCTCTGGTTATTATCGGGGCACCCGATGCGGTCATCCGCCTGATTCCCCAATTGCTGTGGCTGCTGTCATGCCTGCTGGCACGTCACATTGCACTCAATCTGTACCGGGTCGTGCCAGGTTGGAGCAAACCCGCACAGCGTCAGGCGGCAGGCCTCTGGGCAGTCGCTCTCATTTTGCTGGCCCCCCTGATGCACGTGCTGGCGGTCGGATTGCTGCCTGATACCCTCCTCATGCTCCTCACACTCTGCCTGATGTGGGTCGCACTCAGATTGGCACAAACACCCGTATTCGTCCTATGGGTGGCTTTAGGTATCCTGCTCGGCCTTGCCGGACTTGCCAAATACACCGCCATCCTGCCTGCGCTGGCCATCATCCTGATTTTGTTGATGCGTCACGGTCTGAAAATATTGCGTACCCCCGGGCCATGGGTCGCCCTGATACTCGCCAGTCTGCTCGTGACCCCAGTTTTTTACTGGAACGCCAGACACGAGTGGATTTCCTTTGTCTATCAAATCAATCATGGTGCAGGCGGCACCTGGCAATTTCGTCGACTGGCCGCGTTCATCGGTATCCAGGTGGTTGCCTATGGCCCGCTATTGATTCTGGGCAGCGTGCTTGCCGCGCGCCATATCATTGCGCGCAAAGCGATCCTGGCCGGCAGTTTATTGCTGTTTTTCCTGATTCCTTTTCTCGTGACGGCCTACCTTTCAGGCGGCGGGGGCAGTCTTCCGCACTGGACAGGGCCTGCCTGGCTAGCCATGACACCTTTTGCGGCCAACGCACTCGCTCAATACTGGTTTGAAGCACACCACGCGCTTATCAAAGCATTTGTGCGGGCACAGGCGATTATCTGCATCCTTGCCTTTGTCATGCTTTTTTTTGTAGGAATACCCGGAATCAGCCAGAATCATCCCTGGGGCAAAAAAAACCCCATTGCTGACCTATGGGGCTGGGACATCGCGGGTACCCAGGCGCGCAAACTCGCTCAACATCTGCATATTGACTCGATTTCCGTCAGTAACTGGACCCTGGCCAGCCGCATGGCCTGGTACAGCCGCCCCACCAGAGTCCATGTTCTGGATGATCGGTTTGATCAGTTTGACCTCTGGTTTGGGGATATTCCTGCGGGAAGTGACAGTATTTTTGTAAACTGGTCACAAATGCGCTTTGATTTACCAACCGGAACGGGTGGTTTTGAGTCTTGCGCGCTGATCGATCAACTCGATATCATGCGCCTGGGCCGGACCGTGTCAGATTTCAGTTTCTATCATTGTCGCAACTGGGGCGCGGCGGTCGCGCCCCTTGCATTAGGCAAAACCCCTTGAAGAAAATATTCAAATCGATCTGGCCATACCTTAGAGTATTGCTGTCCTTGCTTCTACTCTGGCTTGCAATCCGCAATATTGACTGGAAAACACTGACCCAGACCCATATCGCAATGCAGCCCGTATGGCTCATCCTGGCATGGTTTGTGATGACCTGCGCCAACCTGCTGGCAACAGTCAGATGGGCGTACCTGATGCGTAGCGTTGGACTTCATCAAAGCTGGTGGACCTTCATCACACTTTACTTTACTGGTGGCTTAATCAATCAAGGCTTACCCAGCACAATTGGTGGCGATAGTTATCGCGTCGTCGAAGGCAGCCGAGCCCCCAGAACCACCTCATCCCCACCCCTGACACCTCTTTCCGAAGAGCTGCACCAGCCGATCGATTTGCATCAGGCGCCGCCACGCTTGCGTCTGGGGTTTCTGGCCGTGACACTGGATCGCGGTCTTGGCCTGATTGGCAATAACATCCTTGGCGCACTCGGACTCGTTGCAGGGGGAGCCATGATCGGTGACTGGGCTCAACCGCTGGGCGCCTGGACGCTCGCAGCCATGCTATGCGGTTCGGTTTTTGCGTGCATATTGCTCGCGTTTAAAGGACCGAGCGCCCTGATTCAAAAAATCATGTCAAGACTCGGCATGCCACACGCGATGGCAGGTTTGCGTATGGCCTTCGGTTGGCCCGCGCTCATCCCTCAAATGGTGTTGTCGGTCACCACCCACACCTTGGCCACCGTTGCCTTTCTGATGTGCCTGCGCGCCTTTGGTGCCACGGTCCCTTTCGAAGCATTGATGATTGGTTTGCCGGCACTTGGGCTATTAATGATGCTTCCCATCAGTATTTCAGGATGGGGGCTGCGCGAAGCAACCCTATCGGCCGTTCTGACGCTATGGGGCGTCGATGCAGGCGTGACGGTACTGGCATCGGTCTGTTTTGGACTTGTCTCGGTCGTGACCTATCTGCCGAGCGCGGTCTCCCTACTCAAGCGCCGTAATAACGCTGCGGCACACTAAAAAAAGATAAATCATGAGCTTAAGCGTCGACACTATGCGCACGATCGACCGAGTGGTCGGTGTGCCGCTATGCGCCCTGATCAGCCCGTTCATCGCGCTTTCAGACAAAATAAAAAGTTTATTTGGGGCACGCGACCATGCGCCTAAAAAACTCCTTTTTATCGAGCTCTCCGAGATGGGCAGCGCAATTATTGTTGATCCCGCGATGCGACAAGCCCAGGCGCGCGGCGCGGAAATCTTCTTCCTGATATTCAAAAGCAACAAAGCCAGCCTGTCCTTACTCAATACCGTTGCACCCCAGAATATTTTCACCATCGATGCGTCCAGCGTTGGTAGCCTGATCCGCGACACTTTGCGCTTTCTGATTCAGGCACGTCAGCACAAAATTGACTGCGTGATCGATCTTGAGTTGTTTTCCCGCTTTACCGCGTTGCTGACGGGCCTGTGTGGGGCACGACGTCGTGTGGGTTATCACATATTCCACGGCGAAGGTCTCTGGCGCGGCACGATGCTGACGCATCGCGTGCACTACAACCCACATATCCACATCGCCAAAAACTTTATTTCACTGGTTCATGCCGCTTTTTCAGGCAAACAAGAACATCCATTCAGCAAGATACATATCGCTGATTCAGAAATCAAGATTGCTCAGGCAAATGTCGACCCGGATGTTCGCCGGGCCGTGCTCGATCGCATCAGCACATTAACGCGAGCGGCCAACATCGCTTTCGAATTAGGCACACAGCCCTTTTTACTGGTCAATCCAAACGCCAGTGAATTGCTCGTGCAGCGTCGCTGGGCACCTGAGAGCTTCTCAAAGCTCATCGTTGCTCTCCAGAAAAAATGGCCAGACTGCCTGATTCTGATTACTGGGTCTCCAGCCGAACATGCCTACGTTGAGAACGTGCGCGTACAGGCCGGTGTCCCCAATGCCTTGAATTTTGCAGGGCAAGTTTCATTTGCGGAGCTTCCTGCACTCTATACGCTGGCCGATGTGATGGTGACCAATGACTCGGGCCCGGGACATTTTTCCTCGGTGACCAATCTGAGAACAGTCGTATTGTTCGGACCCGAGACACCCGCTCTGTATGGTTCA
>CAINDJ010000237.1 GCA_903847325.1 uncultured beta proteobacterium
CATCATTGCTGAAAGCAACCGTCGAAGTATTGATCGGACGGTGATCAAGCGTGCCACGAATCGACATCACACAAAAGGCTACATATGCCAATCCCATCATGGGTCGCCAGTACCAGCGCAAGGCCTTATCCGGATGTCCAGATTTGAAAAGCCTGGCACCCAGCCAAAGGCTTAGCCCGATACCGATTGCTACAGCCAGCAATAGAAACTTGTAACCCTCCCACAACATGCCAAATACTTCGCGCGGATGATCGAGATATTCAACATACAAGCGGTTGGGACGCGAGTCGTATTCTGTGATGAATTGCGGGGTCGACAGCTCAAGTAAAACGAGCAAAAACCAGCACACACGGAACCACCAGGCGGTGATTTTTTCTGCAATCGCGAAATGTCCGAACCAGGGTGCTAATCCTGCGGGCAAGGCGATCATCATGCCAAGGATCACCAGATCAAAGCGCAAGCCACCGAACAGCGTGGGCCAAAGACCGTCAACCGCAGAAACGCGTGGCCACTGCCACGCCACCAGACACAGGCGGGAGAGTGTCAGCATCAACAATGCCGTCCACCAGAACCGCCAGGTTAAACGCCGCATGCAGTCCCCTAGCCTTGCAAGACTTTACCGGGATTCATTAAGCCCTTTGGATCCAGTGCATCCTTGATCTGTTTCATCAGCTTGAGCTCCAGAGGACTCTTGTAACGCGTGAGCTCGTCACGCTTGAGTTGGCCCACGCCATGCTCGGCACTGATTGAGCCACCATGCGCATGCACGCTGTCATGCACGAGTCCGTAAACGTCGTACTGCATCGCGAGCAGCTCTTGCTCGGTCTGATGCGGCGCTCTCGCCACGTTGTAATGCAGATTGCCATCTCCCAGGTGCCCAAACACAATATTCTGGATCCCAGGGAATTTGACCTGCAGCGCCGCATTGGTCGTTTGTACAAATTTAGCAATCAGCGAAATCGGAATGGACACATCGTGTTTGATGCTTTTACCAAGCTCCGCCTCGGCCAGCGGAATGCTTTCACGCAGATGCCACATCGCTTTGCTCTGTGCGATGTTTTCAGCAATCGCAGCATCGGTCACCAGGCCGTCTTCGATCGCAGCACCTAATACGGATTCGAACCGCTCCTGCGCATGCTCGGCGCTTTCGCTATCGGACAGCTCAAGTAGTGCGAACCAGGGAGACTGGGCCGAAGGACCATCAAAAGGCAGTCTCTGCTGCGGGAATAAACGCACGACCGCTTGCAGTACAGGGCCCGCCATCACCTCAAATCCGGTCAACGATGCACCAAAGCCGGCGCGCGCGCGCGACAGAACGGTCACGGCATCTTCCATCGAATTGAGCGCCAGCATGGCGGTCCGCTGCGCAACAGGTAAAGGATAGAGCTTGAGCGTGGCGGCCGTGATGATACCCAATGTGCCTTCACTACCAATAAACAAGTCACGCAAGTCGTAACCGGTATTGTCCTTGCGCAAACCACGCAGGCCATTCCAGATTTCTCCCTCAGCTGTGACGACCTCAAGGCCAAGCGCTAATTCACGGGTATTACCGTAGCGTAAGACCTGTGTCCCGCCCGCGTTGGTCGCCAGGTTGCCACCAATCGTGCAGCTCCCTTCAGCGGCCAGACTTAGGGGAAACAATCGCCCTGCTGTTCGCGCGACCTCCTGTAAAGACTGCAAAATGCACCCGGCTTCGACAGTCATCGTATCGTTATCGGTATCGATCGAGCGGACTTTATTCAAGCGGGTCAGACAAAGCACCACGGCACGACCTGACTCATCAGGTGTGGCGCCGCCGCACATGCCGGTATTGCCGCCCTGAGGCACAACAGGCACGGCATGCTGGAGACACAATCGCACCACAGCAGCGACCTCTTCGGTCGAACCTGGACGCACGACGGCGAGCGCCTGGCCCTGATAGCGACGGCGCCAGTCCACCAGAAAAGGGGCCGCAGCCTCACCAGTGAGAACCTGTCCTGCACCTAATAGTGCCTCTAATTCTTTTAAAACGCTCATTTATTCCTCACGCGAGTCAATTCAGGCAGTGCTTTCGGCCTACTGAGCAGTTACCCACCCGAATAGTTGCCGGCCGTCCCTGATAATCATGCTTAAATTGTAAGTTAAGTAAACTTTTTCGGAGTGTTAACGTGTCCGCATCGCATCCCTTTCCCTATTCCTCGTTTAAAGCCTATGACATACGTGGCATCGTTCCTACGGCTCTAAACCCTGAATTTGCCCAGGAGCTCGGACGCGGTCTGGCGGCGCGTGCCCATGCCGCCGGCGTGACGGCGCTAGTGGTCGGTCGTGATGGCAGACTGAGCAGTCCGGAGCTCGCTCAAGCCCTTCAGCAAGGCATCCGTGATGGCGGCATCAACACAATCGACGTTGGTCAGGTTCCCACACCGCTGGTCTACTTCGCCGCACATACGCTCAAGACGGGCTCGGGTGTCGCGATCACCGGCAGTCACAACCCGCCTGAATACAACGGTTTCAAAATGATGATGGGTGGCGGCACTTTGCACGGAGAGTCGATCGCTAAACTTCGGGACGAGGTCGCTGCAGTGCCTCCACGCGCAGCCACACCGGGTACCGCCCAGTCGGTTGATATCCTGACACCTTATCTTGCGCGTGTCCTGGGCGACATCAAACTCTCGCGTCCGATGAAAATCGCGATCGATTGTGGCAATGGCGTCGCCGGTGCAGTCGCCCCGCAATTATTCCGTGGGATGGGCTGCGAGGTCACAGAGTTATTATGCGATGTCGACGGCACTTTTCCCAATCATCATCCTGATCCTGCCGAGCCGCACAACCTCGAAGATATCATTGACTGCGTCAAAACCACCGATTGTGAAATTGGTCTGGCGTTTGATGGCGATGGTGACCGACTAGGTGTGGTAACCAAGTCCGGCCAGATCATCTGGCCCGATCGTCAATTAATCCTGTATGCACGTGACGTGCTGGAGCGCTGCCCAGGCGAGACGATTATTTATGATGTGAAATGCAGCCGACATGTTGCCGTTGAGATCCGTAAAGCTGGCGGCAAGCCTTTGATGTGTCAGACCGGTCACTCCTTAGTTAAAGCAAAGCTTGCTGAAACTGGCGCCCCGCTTGCAGGTGAAATGAGCGGTCATGTGTTTTTTAAAGAAAGATGGTTTGGCTTTGATGACGGGCTCTACACAGGCGCGCGTCTGCTTGAAATCCTGTCACGCAGCAGCGATCCATCGGCCGTACTTGAGGCCCTGCCGCAAGGCGTATCGACCCCTGAGCTCAAGCTCGAAATGAAAGAGGGCGAGCCGCACGCACTGATCGAACGCCTCCAGTCAGCAGGCGTATTCAAAGACGCCATCGAGGTCATCAAGATCGACGGCTTGCGCGCCGACTATAGCGATGGATTTGGTCTGGCTCGCGCGTCCAACACCACTCCGGTTGTTGTCTTGCGTTTCGAGGGAGATACCCCCGAAGCTCTCGCGCGTATCAAACAGGCATTCCGCGAGCAGTTGCTCGCGCTTGCCCCGCACGTCACCCTACCCTTTTAAGCATCCAACATCCCATGACTGCGTTGTCAAAAAGCCCTGCCTGGGTAGAGTTTTCAAAAGCGGCACTTGCCAGCCCCTTGTCGATGGACGTACTGCGTATCGTGCGTGCAGCGGATCTGGATGTAGACCTGAGCACACAGCGCAACTCTCCCGCACTCGCACAAGCCTCGCAGGCACTCTTGGCACAGCAAGGTTTTGAGGCTGCACGCAAAGAGCTGTTTGAGGGCGGCCAATCGAACTGGACGGAAAATCGCCCCGCCTGGCATACGGCGCTACGCGCTGAACATCCACCCGCGGGTGTCATTGATGCGATCCGCGCAGAGCAGGCGCGACTGGCTAATTTCATCGAGCAGGCAAACTCTCAAAACCTGTATCGCAACGTCGTGCATCTCGGCATCGGCGGCAGCGACTGGGGGCCACGCCTGGCGGTCGAGTCCCTGCAAGGCGGCGCAGGACGCCGCACCATTCGTTTTGCCTCCAACGTTGATGCGCACGCCATTACCGCAGCGCTCGAAGGTCTTGATCCGCTCGACACATTGGTGATCGTTTCTTCCAAATCATTCACGACCATCGAGTCGCTGGCCAACGCAGCGTGTGCAATCGACTGGTTACGGGCTGGCGGCGTTGAAAACCCTCTGGATCGTTTTGTAGCAGTCACCGCCAACCGTCGCGCAGCGCAAGAGTTCGGCATTAGTGACGAGCATATTTTTGAATTCTGGGATTGGGTCGGAGGTCGATACTCAATCTGGTCCTCAATCGGTTTACCCATCGCACTCGGACTTGGGCAAGAAGCACTCAACGAGATGCTTGCGGGTGCTGCCGCTATGGATGAACACTTCCTGAACGCACCGGTCGAGCAAAATGCACCCGTTCAAATGGCACTCAGTGGTGTTGTGAACTGCAGCGTCCTGGGCTACGCCTCTTTTGCGCTGTGCCCCTACGATGCGCGCCTGCGTAATCTGGTGCCCTGGTTGCAGCAACTCGAGATGGAGTCGCTTGGCAAATCCACCATGCGTGACGGACAAACGCTAGACGTTCCGAGCAGCCCTGCTGTATGGGGAATGCCCGGCACGGATAGTCAACACACCTTTTTTCAGTGGCTCCATCAGGATGGTAAAGGCGCGCCGGTAGACTTTATTTTGTGCGCAAAACCTGACCATCGCCATACCCGTCATCACAGACTGCTGATCGCAAACTGTCTGGCGCAACGCGCGGCGCTGCTTGAGGGCAAGTCCTTTGAGAAAGCACTTAATGAGGTCAAAAAAACCGTCTCCGATCCAGAGCGTGCGTCGCTGCTTGCCAAACACCGTGTGCATCCTGGCGGTCGGCCGTCCACGCTGATTGTGATGCCACGACTGGATGCCAGACAGCTGGGCGCACTCCTTGCGCTCTACGAGCACAAAGTATTTGTCGAGGGTGTGATCTGGGGCATCAATCCCTTTGATCAATGGGGCGTGGAGTTTGGCAAACGCGTCGCAGGCGATATCGAACGCCGACTCGATGCGCTGGGTAGCGATCCGGACGTGAGCCCGTACGACCCATCGACCGCACACTGGGTACGCAAACTAGCCGGCGGCTGAAACTATTTCAAGAATTTCACATACCAGGGCATCGCAACGCCAAGGCCCTGGGAAATAGTGTGCGTCGGCGCGTAGCCCAATAAGTTTTTCGCCTTGCTGATGTCTGCCTGCGAGTGACGGACATCACCGGCTCTGAAATCACGGTAAACCGGCGCTTTCAGATACTGAATCTGATGCTTGCCAAGTGTCGAGGCTAACTGTTCAAACAATTCATTCAGACTCGTTCGCGCATTGACTGCAACGTTATAAATCTGATTCATACCGGCCGACGACGCCATCGCCGCGAGGATATTTGCCTGGACGGCATTTTCTACAAAACAAAAATCACGGCTGGTTTCGCCATCGCCATTGATCAGGACATCGTCTCCACGAATCATCGCAGCAATCCATTTCGGAATCACCGCAGCATAGGCGCCATCGGGGTCCTGGCGTTTGCCGAATACATTGAAATAGCGCAGTCCCACACTGTTGAGCCCATACGTCCTGGCAAACACATCCGCGTACAACTCGTTGACGTATTTTGTGACAGCATAAGGAGACAAGGGCTTACCAATCTGGTCCTCGACTTTGGGTAAGGCCGGATGATCGCCATAGGTTGAGCTGGATGCGGCAAACACAAATGACGTCACCTTTGCATCGCGCGCGGCGACCAGCATATTGAGAAATCCGGAAATATTCACATCATTGGTGGTCGCAGGATCAGCAATCGAACGCGGAACAGAGCCGAGGGCTGCCTGATGCAAAATAAAGTCGACACCACTGGCTGCGCGGGCACATATTTCAGGATGTCGAATATCGCCTTCGATAAACGTAAATTTCGCCCACTGCGCGGTATCTACAGAGGCTTGCACCTCATCGAGATTGTGTTGATAGCCCGTCGCAAAATTATCCAGACCTACTACTGTCTGATTTAAACGCAGCAATGTTTCAGTCAAATTCGAACCGATGAACCCTGCACAGCCAGTGACCAGCCACTTGCGTGGATTGGCGCGTAATTCGCTCTGGACCTGCTCGTAGCGGCTTGTCATACTGAAACTCTCACTTTATTTAATTTGCGCCGCGTGTTCAGAGACGCATATCCGTCTGCGCCGCAGGGAACACATATTTCAGGTCATAAACAATGTGCGCGGGCTTGCATAATGCACGAATCTGATCCATGCCCATGGTGACAAACTGACCGTGCGCCACCGCAATCACCACGGCATCATAAGTACCTGACGCAAGCGTATTAATTGGGGTAATGCCGTACTCGTGCTCCGCCTCTTGCACTTCCACCCAGGGATCGTACACATCCACCGACACCAGATAATCCTGTAATTCCTGCACGATATCAACCACACGGGTATTGCGCAGATCCGGACAGTTTTCCTTAAAGGCCAACCCCATTACCAGGATCTTCGCGCCCTTAACCTGAATACCTTGCTGTGTCATGCGCTTGATTAACTGCGTCACAACGTAGGAGCCCATCGAGTCGTTGAGCCGACGGCCCGCGAGGATGATTTCCGGATGGTAGCCGATCGACTGCGCTTTATGCGTCAGATAATAAGGATCGACACCGATGCAATGCCCGCCAACAAGACCAGGTCTGAATGGTAAAAAATTCCATTTGGTCCCTGCAGCTTCAAGCACGGCTTCGGTATCAATGCCCATCTTGTTAAATATCAGGGCGAGTTCATTAATCAGTGCGATATTGACGTCGCGCTGTGTATTTTCAATGACTTTGGCGGCTTCGGCGACGCGAATGCTTGAAGCGAGGTGCGTACCAGCCACAATAATCTGTCGATAGACTGCATCAACCAGTAAAGCGATCTCAGGCGTTGAGCCTGCAGTCACCTTTTTAATCGTGCTCACGCGATGCGCTTTGTCGCCGGGATTAATCCGCTCCGGGCTGTAGCCCGCATAAAAATCCTGATTGAATTTCAGTCCAGAGACACGTTCAAGCACAGGTACGCAATCCTCCTCGGTCGCGCCAGGGTAAACGGTCGACTCGTACACCACGATATCACCTGGCTTAAGCACTTTGCCGATTGTTTCACTGGCTTTGATCAGCGGGGTGAGGTCGGGATTTTTGTAGCGATCGATCGGTGTTGGTACGGTAACAATATAGAAATTAGCTTTTGCAAGCTCAGCGAGCTCCGTGGTGAATATTAATTGCGTGGCACTCGCCAACTCTGCCGCATCGACTTCCAGCGTATGGTCATGGCCACGATTCAATTCATCGACGCGTGGACGATTGATATCAAATCCGATCACAGGCATTTTTTTGCCGAATTCGACTGCCAGAGGCAGCCCAACGTAGCCTAGGCCAACTACTGCGATTTTGACTTGATCAATTTGCAAAATACGTTCTCCGTTACATCTCTAGATGCCGACTGACTGATGCGACAGTTTAATTGATCCGAGCTTCCACAGCCTGAATGTCCGGGATTTGCAGCACGTCGCCAGGCGACATGTCC
>CAINDJ010000238.1 GCA_903847325.1 uncultured beta proteobacterium
CGAAAACCGATGAAGCCATGACGCTGGGCAATACGCTCAATGTTGTGATGCAGCATAAATTAACAGTGCATTACATGACAACCGGTCAACGTGTTCCTGAAGATATTGAACTCATCAATAAGGAAACATTAATGCAACGTGTATTACCTGAGACACGAAGGCAAGCTGCACTTACTGAAATGAATAAGGAAGTTTTTCCAATTGTATTTTCAGCAATGACACGACCAGTTCTCAAGGAAAATGAAAATCATGCTTGAACAGCAATTTTCACGGGACCAGGCTGAAGGATTACGCCAATTAATGACTGCTCCACCAGTCAGGGAAATATCCGTACTCGTTTCCAGCGATGAATTAAACAGAAATAAGTTATATCGGTTACTCGTCAGTGAATTGAGCTTGCGCGATACAAATTGTTTATACGAAGTTGATGGCAGAAATGAGCATGCGATTGAACAACTACTCAGTGATGAGAGAGAAATTGTGATCTGTCTGAATCAAACCTCAGAGGGTATCAAACAAACTTATCGCATATTAAAGAGATTCGCCGAACATTCAAGTACCCAGACAATAGGCATTTACGTGGCGGCGACAAGTTCCAAACAAGCGAGAACAATATTTAAAAATCTGCAGCAATTAGCTGAATGCTCACTCAACATTTTTATTTCGATGGTAGGTCATACAACAATCGCTCTCCCCAGCAAGGAACAACTTAATTCACTCAGTTCGATGATGCGTTAGGTAATGTTTGAACATGTATAACGCCACTGGAAAGATTGATAAAAGAGAGAAACTCTTGATCCAATATACAGACCTAGTCAGAAAAATCGCACATCAGATCAAAGCTAAACTTCCAGCTAATGTTGAGGTTGATGACCTCATACAAGCAGGAATGATTGGATTACTTGATGCGGGTAACCGTTTCAAGGATAACCAGGGCGCACAATTCATTACATACGCTTCGCAGCGCATACACGGTGCGATCATGGATGAGCTGAGAAGTTCTGACTGGTTACCCAGAAGTGTGCGAAAACAAATGCGGGATGTCGAATCGGCAATGAGCGCGCTTGAACAGCGACTGGGCAGAACGCCACTTGATTCCGAAGTCGCGGCCAAGCTGAAATTGACGCTTGGAGAATATCAGAAGGTTTTAAGTGACTGCGGTGGACATCGACTCGTTTATTTTGAGGACTTTCAGCGAGAGGAGGATAGCGATCATTTTCTGGATCATCACGTTCAGGATAATGCAGGCAATGCACTAAAAGTCCTGCTGTCGTCAGAATTTAAAGATAATCTGGTTAAAGCAATTGACAGCTTGCCAGAAAGAGAAAAAGTTCTGATGAGCCTGTATTACGAGCAAGACTTGAACCTCAAGGAGATCGGTGCCGTCATGAACGTCACTGAGTCTCGCGTTTCGCAATTACATAGTCAGGCAATCGCCAGGCTTCGTGTGTCACTTAAGGAGGAACTATGGACTGGTCAAGTATAGCTGGACTGGTCATCGCCTTAGTTGGCATATTGATCGGTCAACTGATTGAGGGCGGCAGTGTACTTTCACTTTTACAACCCGCACCTTTTTTTATCGTTGTATTCGGTACGCTCGGAGCGGTTCTACTGCAAAGCAAAGCAGAAAATTTTTTGAATGGTGTGCGTCAGATTAAACATGTATTTATTAAACCACCTGAAGATAATTCTGATCAAATAATACGAATATCTCAGTGGGCGAGTATCGCACGCAAAGAAGGAGCGTTGAGACTGGAAACCATGCTTAATCAAGAGCCCGATCCTTTCGCTCAGAAAGGACTGCGCATGTTGATTGATGGAATTCCCGCTCAAACCATCAAACAAATTTGTACCAATGAACTGAATATTTATGAAATCAGGCAGCGTGATGCCATCAAAGTATGGGATTCCGCCGGTGGGTATTCTCCAACAATTGGAATTCTTGCTGCGGTAATGGGCCTGATGCACGTGATGGAAAAACTCACAGACCCGAGTTCGGTAGGCAGTGGGATTGCCGTAGCGTTTGTCGCAACTATTTATGGGGTTGGTCTGGCTAACATTATTTTTATACCTGTATCCAACAAATTAAAAGCCATTACACAAACAGAAGTTGCCAGGCGCGAAATGGTGATCGAGGCGCTTACAGCCATTGCGACTGGCGAACATACCCTTATCATTGAAGAGCGACTGTCTGCCTACATGAATGTGGAAGCAGAACAATGAGGCAGGAAAGAAAACGTTTACTCGATGAACCTACAAACCACGATCGATGGTTGGTATCTTACGCTGATTTCATCACCTTACTATTTGCATTTTTTGTTGTGATGTATGCGAGTTCATCGGTCAATGCGAGCAAATACAAACAGGTCGCTGAATCCATGGGAGCTGCCTTTAATTCAAAACCTATTGCGATCAAAGATAAAGATAATAATAAAGAAAAAGACACGCCTAAAGAAATACACATCGTTGCGCAGCCGATTCAAGAAGAAACACAAACCACTGCCCAACCCCAGGAGACTGCAGCTCAAACAGCACTTCAACTTAAAATTGACGAATTAAACAAAGTACAACAGTCTTTGAAAACAGCACTGGAAGAAAAGGATGATCAAAAGGCAGATCTTAAAATTGCGCTGCAAAAACAGTCCGAAGAAACAGACAATTTACTTATTGTGCTCGGTGGTGTGAATGATCAATTACAAAAATCCACCGAATTAAATAACATACTCGCCAGTGCGAATAATGCTCGTTCTCAACTATTAGCGA
>CAINDJ010000239.1 GCA_903847325.1 uncultured beta proteobacterium
CAAGAAATAGATCGCGTATTAGGGGAGATGATTGCGCACCAGCGTCCAGGCTACATAGAAATCCCGCGTGACATGGTTGATGTCCCTATTCTTGACCGGACGGAGGGTTTGGCCATTGCATTACCAAAAGTAGATCCAAAGCGATTGGAGCTTGCCGTTGCCGAAACCCTGAAATTATTAGAGGGCGCGGGTGATGCCATTGGAATTGCCGGCGTGATGGCGGTCAGACGTGGTCTGGATAAAGAATTGTTGGCATTTGCTGAAAATTTTGATGTGCCGATCGCTACGACATCGTTGTCAAAAGGTGTCATTCCTGAAACACACCCTTTGGCACTGGGTGTGTATATGGGAGCAGTGAGTCCTGAGCAGGTTGTAAAAAAAGTTGAAAATGCTCAACCTCTAATATCTTTCGGCGTTTTATATGCCGATCTGGTGATGGGTGGATTTACGGATAATCTGGATCGTGGTCAGGTCATTGAATGTACCGATACGCATGTCAATATTGGATTTCATACCTATAACGATGTGCCGCTTTGGGCTTTCTTGCCGGCTCTGATTAAAGCCGCGACAGCATCGGGGTATAACGAATATGGTCAGACGACTCACAAAACATACTCTTTTAGTCCTTTATCTGGAAAGAGCTTAGTGGTTGAAAGAGTGATGGAATGTATCTCTACTTTTCTTGATGACAAGATACGACTGATCGTTGACCCAGGTGATTGTTTGTTTGGGTCTGTAGAGTTGCCGGCGCAGTCCTTAATGCTGGCAAGTGCTTATTACGCCACGATGGGTTATGCCGTGCCCGCAGCGTTGGGGGCTGCAATAGCCGATCCGACCCGCAGGCCACTCGTGCTCGTTGGTGATGGTGCCTTTTTAATGACGGGGCTGGAGGCGCTCAGTGCAACCTACCACGGCGTAAACCCAATTGTGATTGTGGTTGATAACGATGGGTATGGCACGCAGAGGCCGATGGCCGATGGTCCCTTTAACAATATTCCATCCTTGCGTGCGGAGGAGCTCCCTAAAGCCTTTGGCGTGGGTCAAGGCTACTTGTGCAAAACAGAGGATGAATTGCACGCAGCCTTGACGCAAGCAACGCAAACAAATGAGTTATGTATGATCCGTGCCTGCGTACCACTGGGTAAATATAGCCCTGGTCTCGTACGGCTGACTACAGCGCTGAAAAAGAAAATCTAAATTTCATGGTTTGATATGGGCGATTGTTTCAATAATTGCTGCATTGCTCACATTATTAGTACCCGTAAATGGATGATCCAGGAGAATCACTAGCGCAATCAGGATAGAGAGGGCGATGATTTGAATGGTGCAATTAATCACCCGAATTTTCCCTGGGGTGTAAAAAGATAGTGCAGCTAAAATGATAGTCAATAAAAGTCCAATGTGGATGACTTCCCAAAATACACTGGACAGTACGTTTGCACTATTTGATATTCTGGTTTCACGCGACTCAGCGATTTGATTTGAAAGCTTAAGTGTCTCAAGATAAATAGAGGCTTGCGCTGGTGTTGCAGGCTGAACAGATATCAGACATTTTTCAAACGCACTCAATAAGGTATATGTTTTGGTACTACCTTTTTGAAATTTCAATTGCGGCCATTCGTCATTGACAATGGAGTTGGCATAGGTCAATAGTGACTGGCGGCACTTCAGGCTGTCAGGAGCTTGTGTTGCAAGTAGGAATTTATCCATGCTCCGTAGTTGTGACGCCTCGATACTCACGTTGTTTTGATACGTATCAATTGCCTGGTTGGCTAATGCCAGGACAAAAGCCAGTACAACTCCGGTCAGCGCAGCAACGGATGCCACACCACCAGACGCCATATTTTCATCTCTATCCTTAAGCTCCCAGTGCGGGGCAAACTTTTGAAATCCCAGGTGCACAAGCCACATTAAAAACAATGGCGGGACTGAATAAAGGAGGATAAATAGCCACTGCGGGATCTGGTCAAGTAAAGAGGAGAAATTCACAACGGATTACCTGTAAGCATAGTTAGTGTAGGGGCAGAGGGTGTGCTGCGCGGCATACTGCGCGGTGGGCTGCGTAAACATACAAAAAAAGTTAACCGCTACATCCTACATTATTCTTAATGAAATGGTATGCATCCAAATCAGACATGCTAAATTATCGAGGCTTGGTTGTCAGTGTTTAGCCCTGTGTAGCCGTGAATTTAAATTGGATTATTGATAAAAGATGGACCAAATCAAAGCTGTTCAGACTAATCCCTCGACTACGGATGCCCGTGCAACTCCCGTGGTAGCAAAGTCCTATGGCTTTCTGGACGTGTCGAAAAGTGATTTGAATATCAAATTCTTTTTTACGATGTTGCGTAATTACATTGCTTCCGCGACCTTAATGGGGGTGGGTGACATCTACATGAAAACCGAAGCACTACACGTGCTTGATTTCATCGTGGTTTCGGAATGGATAAATACCTTTCTGGGCGGCTCGGTTATGGCGGTTGGTCTGATTCTTTGCCTGATTAACGTCTATCAAAGTTATCTGGTCTTGAAAGGCATGGGTATTAATAGACTGATCAGTGCCTTTTTTGTGACTTACTTATCCGTAGCAGGTCTGATTGTCATCATTGGCGTTGAAAGACGTTTGTTAACTGCGCTGCAGCTTGTACTTAAGTAAAAGAACGGTTCGTATTTAGTGCATATTTGTTAATCTAATCAGGAAACAGGAGATCAACATTGAATTCGTTCACATCAAAATTTGCCTTTGCTGTCATGTTCAGTTTGGCTGGTGCGAGTCAGGCCTATGCCGCAGACTATCCAAATATCGTCGGTACCTGGGAGCGTGTGTCAGGCATGCGGGCCGTGACGGGTACGTCACAAAATAAGCAGACGCCTGTGTTGACCACAGCAGGGGAGTCAGGTCTGAAGATGATCAAAGTATCTTCGCAGAATAGCGGCGTGTTTGAAGGCGAAGCAAAACTCGTCGATGGCGAAAATCATTTAATCGCTGGCGCCTTCAGAAAAGACGGCAAGCGATACGTGATCTCCAGCGACATCGGTACGCTATCCGGAGAGATTTTAGGCGACGAAATGGAAGTGTGTTTTACAACGCTACTGACTACTGTGAATATCGCAGGGTGTTATCAGATGAAAAAAGTTAAGTAGTTTCTGCCTTCCCCTTAAGACATAAACCGTAACGCAACGTGATTTCTGTGTGCTCGGTGCTTTGATGATTTTAAACGATGCTTGCATGCACGATTTACCAGTCATGATGCTATAAACCATTGAATTCATTTACAGGTATTGAGCCATGACAATTACGCAATCTCCAGATCTCGTCGCATCGATGCTTTCGCGTCGCTCCAACAAGCTTGTTCAGGCACCAGGTCCAAATCCCGAGCAGCTCAACCAGATTTTGCAGACAGCGGTTTGTGCGCCAGACCATGCGGCTATGCGTGCCTGGCGGTTTGTATTGATTGAGCAAGCTGAGATTTCAGCCTTTACGGATCTGGCAATAGACGCCACGCGTCGCTGGGGACGAGAGATCACGCCGCAAAAAGAGCAGAACACGCGCAACTGGATGTCAAAGGTTCCTCTACTAATAGGTCTGGCGTATAAAATTTCACACGACAACAGCAAAGTACCTGAGATCGAGCAGACTCTTTCGATGGGCGCGGCGGTAATGAATATCCAAAATGCCGCGCATGCCTTGGGCTTTGCGAGCTATTGGAGTACCGGGCTTGGCAGTTATACCGAAGAGGTGCCTGAGGCTTTAGGCTTTGACGGGCTGGATTACAGATTCGTAGGTTTTCTAGCCGTTGGTACGCCGATTAATCAACTTGCTGCGGGACAGCGCCCCGATGCGATGTCGCTTACGCATGTCTGGAAAGCTGGGGCTTAAACCCTTTAAGCCTCAACGCATTCGCGATCACGAAAACACTCGAGCACGCCATTGCTCCTGCAGCAAACATTGGCGACAACAGTATCCCAAAATTCGGATACAGCGCGCCCGCTGCCAGAGGCACGAGCGCCACGTTGTAGGCAAAGGCCCAGAAAAGATTTTCCTTGATGTTGCGCAGCGTTGCTCTCGACAAGCCCACCGCATTCGCGACACCATGCAGATCATCGGACATCAGCACCACTGATGCAGACTCGATCGCAACGTCAGTGCCTGTCCCAATTGCGATGCCAACATCTGCCGTTGCCAAAGCTGGCGCATCATTAATCCCATCGCCCACAAACGCCAGCACAGCGCCTTTGTCACGCAAAGACTGCAATACAGCGACCTTGCCCTCCGGTAATACCTGGGCATGTACCTGATCAATCCCGAGTTGGGTTGCCACCGCCTGAGCTGTATGAATATTGTCACCCGTAATCATGACGGTCTGAAGGCCAAGACCATGCAAAGCAGCGATCGCAGAAACTGCACTCGGCTTAATCGTATCGGCCACTGCCATCAGAGCCGCGAGCTCACCATTGACCGCTAGATAAATAGGCGTCTTGCCTTGCTCGCCCCATTGTCTGATCTGTTCGGTCGCACGCGTTGTTGCGATTCCTTGTTCAGCCATCAGGTGCTGCGCACCAGAAAGAATCACATTACCCAGCACGACCGCACGCACACCCGAACCACGAATCGCTGTGAAATCTTTTGCAGCAGGCAAGGGCAGTTGTTCTTCCGTCGCAGCATTCAAAATCGCATGCGCGATAGGATGCTCTGAATGGCTTTGCATAGCAGCCGCCCAGCAAAGCAATGTGGCCCGATCATACAGCGTGCTGAGCACCACCACATCTGTCAGCACGGGTTTACCCATCGTCAATGTGCCGGTCTTGTCAAAAGCAATTACTTGCACATCGCGCATACGTTGCAATGCATCGCCTTGTCTGAACAGCACGCCCAGCTCAGCTGCGCGTCCCGTACCCACCATAATTGAAGTCGGTGTGGCCAGGCCCATGGCACACGGACAGGCAATGATCATCACTGCAACGGCATTAACAAGTGCATAACTTAAACTTGGCGCGGGTCCGAGCCAGAGCCAGATTGCGAATGTCAACAAGGCACACGCCATGATGGCCGGGACAAACCAGGCGGTCACACGATCGACCACTGCCTGGATCGGGAGTTTTGCACCCTGTGCACGCTCAACCATGCGTATGATCCGCGCAAGAACCGTATCACCACCAGTATGTGTCGCAATGAAGGTAAAACTATTCGTGGTATTGATGGTGCCGCCTGTCACACGATCGCCGAGGGTTTTTGTGACGGGCAGAGGTTCGCCTGTGATCATGGCCTCGTCAATGTAAGGCGCGCCCTCAGTGATTTGACCGTCAACCGGGATTTTTTCACCGGGCCGCACAACAACATAATCACCAGGTACGACAGATTCGATATCCACGTCTATCATTTGCTTGTCTCGCAGCACGCGTGCTTGCCGCGGTACGAGACCGATTAGATGCTGTATCGCTGCACCCGTTCGACCTTTTGCTTTAGCCTCTAAAGTGCGTCCCAACAGAATGAGTGTGACGATCACCGCCGCCGCTTCAAAATAAACAAAACGAGTACCCTCAGGCAGTAATGTTGGAGCATAGGTTGCAACCATCGAAAACAGCCACGCACTTCCGGACCCCATCGCTACAAGTGAATTCATCTCCGGAGATAAATGCCATAGCGCAGGCAGGCCTTTCGTAAAAAATACACGACCAGGTCCGATCAAAACCAGAGTGGTGAGCACCGACTGGAGCATCCAGCTGTTTTGCATCCCGATATGCTCATGCACAAACATGTGCATAGCTGGAATCATATGCGAGCCCATTTCCAGGATAAAAACGGGAAGGGTGAGCACGACAGCAATGATTAATTGCCGCTGCAAGTAGCGGCCTTCTTCTTCTCGCGATGCGGTGAGTGTATCGGTCGGTGCAGCGTGTGTTTCAATTGCACTGGCTTCATAGCCTGCTTTTTTGACTGCAGCGATCGCGTTAGATGATGTATTTGACTGACTAGCCTGGTTTGAGTCGTAGGTCAGGTGCGCGCGTTGCGTAGCGAGATTGACCGTTGCTGTTGCAACGCCAGGAACCCTGGACAAGGCTTTCTCTACACGGAACACACATGAGGCACAGGTCATACCCTCAATTGCAAGATCGAGTCCGGCGCTTTCAGCGATTAGTTCAGGTGCGTTGGGTGTTGAACTCTTTTGCATCGTGACCGCCATGTATAAACGTTGATGAAAAGTAACTTGGAGCGAGTGGTCAGGATTTGATTCTCCGCAAAAAGAACCGTTAGGCTGATAGTTACTTTTTTGTTCCCGTTAGCTCCAGCAACTGTTTCAGATCTTTCGTGACCAGATCCACCGCTTCGGTGTCAGACGCCAACAACCTGGCCTTGCCGGTATTATCAAAAATAAATACTCCGCGACTGTGTGTCACGTCGTAGACGTCCGGGTTGTCACCCGCCTTCGGCTTTTCAATTTGATAGGCGATACGGTATTTTTTGGCGAGATCCTGTATCTGATCTTCTTTACCTGTTAGCCCAATTGCATTTTTATTGAATGCATCTACATAGGCTTGCAACATGTCTGGTGTATCGCGGTGTGGGTCGACGCTGATAAAAATAATACGCACGTCTTTCGCTTTGTCGCCAAGTTTTTCAATCACTTCGCTGAGCTGCGCCATCGTGGTCGGGCAGATATCCGGGCAACTGGCGTAGCCAAAAAACATAAGTACTGTTTTGCCTTTCAGATCTGCCTGCGTGAAAGTCTTGTTACCTGCCGCCTGTAAGGAAAATTTCAAGTCAGGAAGGTGACCTGACACATCATATAAAGACCATTTGGCGGGTTGCTCAGTACATGCACCAAGTAATAGCAGACCGCACAGTGCAAGGGCTTTGATCAAATTCACGAGTCGTCCAGACACTGATGTTGGTTGTGCTGCGGCTAACAATCCGCCAGCCCGCATTATTTAACCTGCTCAGTCATACCGCTGTGTCGCAGCAGCGCATCCATACGCGGTGCGCGACCCCGGAATGCAGCAAATGATTCTGCAGCGGGTCTAACACCCCCGACAGCAAGGATTTCCTTTTTGAATCGCAACCCGGTTTCACAGTCCAATGCGCCCATGACGGGAGTTTTGGAGATCGATTCTGCCGCCGAATGCGCGGATGCAGCTGCTCGCTCAGCCGCTTCTTCAAAGGCTTCGAACGCATCGGCTGATAACACCTCTGCCCATTTGTAGCTGTAATAGCCTGCGCCGTACCCACCCGCAAACAGATGCGAAAAACTGTGTGGAAATCGATGCCATGCGGGTGGACGCATCACTGAAACCTCATCGCGAACCTGATCGAGTTGTGTCAGGACTTCTGCAATGGATAGGCTTTTATCCTGGCTATGCAGCAAAATATCGAACAAGGAGAACTCAATCTGACGCACGGTCTGCATGCCGCTTTGGAAATTACGTGCGGCAGTCATACGGTCATAGAGATCACGTGGCAATGGCTCGCCAGTATCGACGTGTGCTGTTAATTGCTGGAGCACAGACCATTCCCAGCAGAAATTTTCCATGAATTGCGATGGCAATTCGATTGCATCCCATTCCACCGCAGCAAAAGCCGCTGCACCGGGTTCATCGACCTCGGATAGCAACGCATGCAGAGCATGGCCGCTTTCATGGAATAACGTGATCACGTCATCGTGTGTGAGCAGTGCAGGGCGTGATCCCTGTGGCCGCGCGTAATTGCAGGTCAGATACACCACCGGAGTTTGAATATGGGTATCCAGTTTGCGACGGCTACGTTCGCTATCTACCCATGCACCGCCTTGCTTGCCGGGGCGAGCGTATAGATCCAGCATGAGGTATCCAAGTGTTTCACCTTGGGCGCTCACTACTTTCGCAGCGCGAACATCGGGATGCCAGCCTTTGACTTCACAGTATTCAAGTGTCACACCGAATAATGTATGCACCACATCAAATAGACCCTGCAATACGCGTGGCTCAGTCAAATATTGTTTGACCTCGTCCTCAGAGTAAGCGTAGCGGTCTTCTCGCAGTTTTTCTGCCGCATACGCTACGTCCCAGGGCTCAATAGCACTTAAACCAAGTTCATTATCCGCATAAGCTTTGAGCTCGACCAAATCCTTGACTGCAAAAGGTTTGGCGCGTGCTGCGAGTTGCCTTAAAAAGCTGACGACTTCTTCGGATGTATCCGCCATGCGGGTCTCAAGCCTGAGCGCGGCAAAATGCTCAAAGCCGAGTAACTTTGATTCCTCGGCTCTAAGTGAAAGAGATTCCTCGATGATCTTTGAGTTGTCAAAGGCTTCGTCGCCATGCTCAGACGCGACGGTCGCGTAAGCACGATAAAGGGTATGACGCAGTTCACGATCGTGTGCGTATTGCATGACAGGCAGATAGCAAGGCATCTGCAACGAGAGTTTCCATGTGTTGCTCTGCGCAACCTTGATGGCACTCAACACATCATCGGGTATCCCGTCCAAACGTTTTGCATCGTCAATGATGAGTGACCAGCCATCCTTGGCGTCCATCACGTTTTCAGAAAACTTTTGCGAAACTTGAGATTGCTTTTCTGAAAGCTCAGCGTATCGCGTGCGATCTTCTCCCAGGAGCTCGACACCGCTGAGCCTGAAATTACGTAACGCTAAGTCAATAATTCTTTTTCGGGCTTGTGACCATTGAGCAAAGTCAGGCGTTGCACGCAGGCGTTGATATTGCTTGTAGAGTCCTTCATGCAAGCCAATCCAGGTTGAAAACTCGCTAATCGGACCCAGCATGGCGTTATAAGCATCACGCAGTTCGGGCGTGTTCACCACGGAATTCAGATTGCCTGCGATCGACCAGGCGCGCCAGAGTGGTTCTGATGCCGCATCCAGCGGCGCAACCACTGCCTCCCAGGTAGCGGGGAGCTCTGGATTCGCCGCTGCAATGACTGCGGCGCGCGACTGCTCCATCAGTTGCTCGACAGCGGGTTTAATGTCCTCTGGCTCAATGGATGCATAATCAATCAGACTATCCATTGATGCCAGGAGTGGATTGGTGAGCGCAGTCATGGATTTCCTTGTGGGTGAGGGCAGGCACGCACCATACCTTGTCCTCAGTCAATAGATTAATGAGTACCGTGATCGATACTTTTATTTAGAGGCCAGCGCCCGCTCTGCTGCTTCGATGGTGTTGACAAGCAGCATCGCAATCGTCATAGGCCCGACTCCACCCGGAACAGGTGTGATGGCCGAGGCAACTTCTTTTGCGCTGTCAAAATCTACATCGCCACACAGCTTGCCATCGGATAGGCGATTGATACCAACGTCGATGACGACAGCGCCCGGCTTGATCATGCTGCCATCAATCATGCGTGGTTTGCCGGTCGCGACCACCACAATATCCGCATGGCGGGTATGCCAGCCGAGATCGCGTGTTTTTGAATTGCATATCGTGACGGTTGCGCCCGCGCTTTGCAATAGCATCGCCATCGGCTTGCCAACAATATTGCTGGCACCAATGATGACTGCAACAGCCCCGCGGATTGCGACATGCTCGGACTCGAGCATTTTCATGACACCGTAAGGCGTGCAGGGCCTGAAAAGTGGTTTGCCCGTCATCAACAGACCCGCATTGCTGACATGAAAACCATCGACGTCTTTGGCCGCGGCAATCGTCTCAATCACCAGGTGCGCGTCGATATGGGCAGGCAAAGGCAGTTGAACCAGAATGCCGTGTATTTTTGGATCTGCATTGAGCGCTTTGACGCGATCCAGCAATTCGTCTTGCGTCATGGAGGCTGGGTAGGCTTCGAGCACAGAGTGCAAGCCTGCTTTTTCGCAAGCGGCAACTTTATTACGCACATAGACCTGGGAGGCTGGATCACTGCCTACGACAATGACCGCCAGACCAGGCTGCATACCCTTGGTAGTTAATGCGGCAGCCCGCTGTGCGACTTCTTCGCGTATCGACGCAGCAAGTTTGACCCCATCAATCAGCCGTGCAGTCATGCATTCACCTCAGGCTTGGCTAACGCGACCTTCATCAGGTCTGCCACGGTCGTAACCTGGAGTTTTTCCATGATGTTGGCGCGGTGTGCCTCAACTGTTTTGATACTGATGCCGAGATCGTCGGCGATCTGCTTATTCAGGCGACCCGCAACGATGCGCTCAAGTACTTGTTGCTCGCGTGCCGTCAGTCGGGCAATCATGGCGTCATGCGATTTCTGTGCCTGAGCCTGCGACAGGCGCTGATTAGCTTGCTCGAACATGCGTGTGACGATCTCTCGCAGATCCGTTTCGTTGAACGGCTTTTCAAGAAAATCAATCGCACCTTTTTTCATGGTCGAGACGGCCATGGGAACATCGCCGTGGCCGGTAATGAAGACGATAGGCATCGTTGACTGACGTGCAATGAGCTGCTCCTGGAGCTCCAGCCCACTCATGCCAGGCATGCGAACGTCGACAATCAAAACGCCGGGTTGATGATCATTAAATTCTGTCAGAAAGCTTTCGCCACTTGGATAAGCTCTGACACGGTAGCCGTTTGCCTCAAGCAACCAGCGCAAAGAGTCACGGACGGCTTCGTCGTCATCCACGATGTAAACGGTACTGGCGATTTGGGGCGTGCTCATACTGATAACTCCTCGGACTGATTGTGCTGGGGTGTTAAATGCAACTGCGAACAAGGCAGTGTAAAGCGAAAAGTCGTACCGCCATCCGGATTGTTAGAGGCCCAGAGGCGACCGTGGTGCGATTCTATGATGGTGCGACAGATATTAAGCCCCATTCCGAGACCTTCGGTTTTGGTGCTAAAAAATGGTTCGAACAAGCGCTCGGGATCCGTGAGCCCATGGCCGCGATCCATGACGCCCACTTCAATCTGGTCATCGTGCATGTTGACACTGACAAGCAGATTGCCGATTTCGGATTGTTCCATTGATTCGAGGCCGTTCTTCAGCAGATTGAGCAATACTTGTTCAATCAGAATCGGATCAGCCAGGACGTCGGGCAAGTTTTCCGGGATTTGTCGCTCAATGACGATCTGTCGCTTGCGGGCATGGATTTCTGCCAGACTGATTGCATTCTCAATCACTGTATCGATCTGGATGGATTGGCGCCTGGGCTCGCTGCGTTTCACAAACTCCCGAATACGGCTGATGATCTTGCCCGCGCGTTGAGCCTGAGATGCTGCTTTTTCAAGCGCAGGTAAAAGCTTTGCCAGATCGGTATGGCCGGCTTTGACCATAGCAACTGCCCCCATGCTGTAGTTGGTGATGGCTGTCAAAGGTTGATTCAATTCGTGAGCGAGAGAGGAAGCCATGTCACCCATGGTCGTGAGTCGGCTGGTGATCTGAATTTTTTCTTGCTGGATGCGCGAGGCTTCTTCGTGATGACGCCGCTCGGTGATGTCGCGGGCAACCTGTAAACGAACGCGGCGACCATCTGTCCACGCGAGCATACGGTGCTGGACTTCGAACCATCTCTGGACTGAGGCAGAGTAAATCTCTACTGACTCATCGGTGTAGCGTCCGCGACGACCCGCCAGCAGCTCATCGTGCCCATTCGTCTGGGCACCAAAAAACCTGCGGTAGGTGCGGTTTGCAAACAAAAGCTCCAGTCCTTCATTTGTGTCGGCGGTGACCGAGATCGCGTCATCAAGCCCCTCCAGCACGGTCATAAAGCGCTCATGGGCGGCTGTGAGTGCCTCGCGAATGCGTTTGGGCTCGGTAATGTCAGTCATCGACGTCATCCAGCCGATTTGCGTACCGTTAGGGTCTCTTAATGGTGACACATACATACGTGCGTTAAATCGCGAACCATCTCGTCTTTGCGCCTCAAGCTCAAGACCACTGCTTGGTGTTTTGCCCGTCAGTACGTTGTCCAGTGTTTGCTGATGCGATTCGTGTCTGCCCGGTACCCAATATGGGAATGGAGGCATGCGTCCGATCAGATCTGCTTCGTTCCATCCAATCATTCTGCAAAAAGCTGGATTGACATAGGCGATACGGCCCTCAAGGTCCAGCACGCGCATACCCGTAGACATGGAGTTTTCCATTGCGCGTCTGAAACCGGTTTCAGCAATCAGCGCCGCCTCAGCTTCGGATCGGTAACGTGTGTAGCGCCACAGCATAAGCAGTGCAATCACGATCACAACTGACAGTGCAAGCACAACGCCGATTAAACGGTTTTGTCTGACCTCCTGATCGATGGTCACAAACATGACGCTGCCGTCATGAATCCGTTGTAACCAGAAAAACACACCCATCACGCATGCGTAGAGCACAAGCACCAGCATTGGCGTGAGCCAATACCATCTGCGACGACGCAAACGTGCGTGGTCGTGAAAGGGCGTTGCTATAACTGATTTAGGAGGAGATGACATTCGGGTTATCCACAGATGCCTCATTTTAGACGGGTTATAGACTTTTAATATTTCACTATGTGAAATTCAATACCGTAACGTGAAATTTCACTTGCCGGGTAATCCATATGTACATAGAATGCGCAAAATACCCAAAAACAAGTAGGCTTACATACTAGACCGCCTACAGACCCAGGAGATTGTTATGGCACCACAAGCTGCCGCATTCAATGCCACAAAAGACGAAGATAATTTAGAGACACAAGAGTGGTTGGATGCACTAGCTGCAGTCCTGGATCGCGAGGGTCCTGAGCGCGCGCATTATTTGCTTGAGCGCTTAACGGATCTCGCGCGCCGCTCAGGTGCGCACATTCCTTTTTCACCGAATACTGCTTATCAGAATACGATCCCTGCAGGACTCGAGCCCGTGCATCCTGGCAATCAGGAGCTCGAGGCGCGCATACGCAGCTATATTCGCTGGAATGCGATGGCGATGGTGGTCAAAGCCAACAAACACAACCCTCCTGACGGTGGTGATCTGGGTGGGCACATTGCGTCGTTCGCATCGCTCGCTACGATTATTGGTTGCGGTCAAAATCATTTCTGGCATGCTGATACACCCGAGCGTGGTGGTGATCTGGTTTATTTCCAGGGACACTCATCACCAGGCGTGTATGGTCGCGCCTACCTCGAAGGCCGTTTGACCGAAGACCAGCTAAACCATTTCCGTCAGGAAGTCGGTGGCAAGGGTCTGTCGTCCTATCCACACCCAAAACTCATGCCTGAGTTCTGGCAGTTCCCAACGGTATCAATGGGCCTGGGTCCTTTGATGGCAATCTATCAGGCCCGCTTTCTTAAGTACCTGCATGCGCGCGGCATTGCTGACACAAGCAAACGCAAGGTTTGGGTATTCTGCGGCGATGGCGAAATGGATGAGCCCGAATCACTGGGCGCGATCAGCCTGGCTTCACGCGAAAAACTCGACAACCTGATTTTTGTCATCAATTGCAATTTGCAACGTCTTGACGGACCTGTGCGCGGTAACGGCAAAATCATTCAGGAACTTGAGGGTGATTTCCGCGGTAGCGGCTGGAACGTGATCAAGCTGATCTGGGGCGGCTATTGGGATCCACTGCTTGCGAGCGATAAAGAAGGCATCCTGCGCAAGATCATGGAAGAAACCGTCGACGGCGAATACCAGGCGTTCAAAGCCAATGATGGAAAATTCGTGCGCGATCATTTCTTTGGCAAACATCCCAAGCTGCTTGAGATGGTTTCGCGCATGAGTGATGATGATATCTGGCGTCTGAATCGCGGCGGTCATGATCCTTATAAAGTTTATGCCGCTTTCTCTGCAGCGACACAGCACACAGGTCAACCTACCGTGATTCTCGCCAAGACCATTAAGGGCTATGGCGTGGGCGATGCAGTGCAAGCAAAAAATCCATCGCATCAACAGAAAAAACTCGACGTCGATACGATCCGCGAGTTCCGCGATCGTTACGGCATCCCCGTGCCAGATGATCAGCTCGATAAGATTCCTTATTTCAAACCTGCCGAAGACTCACCTGAAATGCTGTATCTGCATGAGCGTCGTAAAGCGCTTGGCGGTTATTTACCAAAGCGTCGTACCCATTCTGACGAAAAACTCAAAGCGCCTGCGCTTGAGGTGTTCCGTCCAGTCCTTGAGCCCACAGCCGAAGGTCGTGAGATTTCAACGACTCAGGCCTTTGTCCGTGTACTGAATCAGATTTTGCGTGACAAGGATATTGGCCCACGCGTAGTGCCAATCCTGGCTGACGAGTCCCGTACCTTTGGTATGGAAGGTTTATTCCGTCAAATCGGTATTTATGCACCAGAGGGTCAAAAGTACATACCTGTCGATAAAGATCAGGTGATGTATTACCGCGAATCTGCTGATGGTCAGTTGCTCCAGGAAGGCATTAACGAAGCGGGTGCCTTTAGCTCTTGGATTGCTGCGGCGACTTCCTATTCAACGAATAACCGGATCATGATCCCGTTCTTCATCTACTACTCAATGTTTGGTTTCCAGCGTATTGGCGATCTGGCCTGGGCAGCAGGTGATATGCAGGCGCGTGGATTCTTACTGGGTGGCACGGCAGGGCGCACAACATTGAATGGCGAAGGACTGCAGCACGAAGACGGCCATAGTCATATCTTCTCTTCAACCATTCCGAATTGCGTATCCTACGATCCAACTTTTGCCCACGAACTCGCTGTCATTATTCAGCACGGTTTAAAGCGCATGGTCGAAGACCAGGAAAACGTTTATTACTACCTCACAGTAATGAACGAGAACTACGCGCAGCCCGGTCTGACCAAAGGCGACGAAGAAGGCATCATCAAAGGCATGTATCGCCTGAAAAAAGGTGGCAAGTCAAAACTGCGCGCACAGTTGATGGGCTCAGGCACCATCTTGCGCGAAGTCATGGCAGGTGCAGAATTGCTCGAAAAAGACTGGGGAGTGTCTGCGGATATCTGGAGCATCACCAGCTTTACTGAATTGCGTCGCGAAGGCCTGGATTGCGAACGTCACAATTTGCTGCATCCAACGGCTAAGGCACAAATCCCTTATGTAACGGCTCAGCTGGCCAAGACCGAAGGCCCGATCATTGCCTCGACCGACTACATGAAATTGTTCTCTGATCAAATCCGTCCGTTCATTCCACGTGGCCGTGATTTCAAAGTGCTCGGTACCGATGGTTTTGGCCGCTCAGATTTCCGTTCAAAATTGCGTGAGCATTTTGAAGTCGATCGCCATTATGTTGTGTTGGCAACCCTGCGTGCGTTAGCGGACGAGGGCAGTATCCCTGTCGCTCAATTAGCCGAAGCGATCAAGAAATACGGCATCGATCCGAACAAAGCCAATCCTCAGTACGCTTGAGAGAGAGAAATATTATGAGCAACATTATTGCTATTCAGGTACCGGACATTGGTGACTTTGACTCAGTCGAGGTCATTGAGATTTTGGTTAAAGTCGGTGATACCGTCAAAGCTGAACAAAGTCTGATAACGGTTGAATCCGATAAAGCTTCGATGGAGATCCCCGCCTCACAAGGCGGTGTCGTGAAATCGATCGAAGTCAAAGTGGGCGACAAGGTTAAACAAGGCAGCGTTGTGTTGTCTGTCGAAGCCACTGCCGCGGGTGCTGCACCAGCGGCGGCGTCAGCTGCACCTGCAGCTCCGGCTCCCGCCGCTGCTCCGGCTCCCGCCCCAGCTATGGCAACGCCCGCACCAGCTGTTGCCGCACCCGTCGCAGTTGCTGCCGTCATTGCGCCAACGGCCGGCAAACTTGAAATGCCGGTTTCTACTGCAGGTCTGCCGCATGCATCACCTTCCGTACGCAAATTCGCACGCGAGTTAGGCGTTGATCTGGCGCGTGTAACCGGCTCGGGTCCCAAGAGCCGCATCGTTCAGGAAGACATCCAGAACTTTGTCAAGCAAGCCCTTGCGGGCGGTGCAGGCACTTCATCAGCCGCTGCTGGCGCATCTCTTGGCGGTGGCATCGATCTGTTGCCATGGCCAAAAGTTGATTTCACCAAGTTTGGTGCGATCACACCGCAACCTTTGTCGCGTATCAAAAAGATTTCTGGCGCCAATTTGCATCGCAACTGGGTCATGATTCCGCATGTCACCAACAATGACGAAGCGGACATCACTGGCCTCGAAGAGCTGCGCGTGACCTTGAATAAGGAAAACGAGAAGTCTGGAGTCAAAGTCACGATGCTGGCCTTCCTCATTAAGGCCGTCGTCGCTGCGCTGAAAAAATTCCCGGAGTTCAATGCGTCACTCGATGGTGACAACCTGATTCTCAAACAGTACTACAACATTGGCTTCGCGGCCGACACACCAAATGGTCTGGTCGTGCCCGTGATCCGTGATGCCGATAAAAAAGGCATCCTGGAGCTTGCCCGCGAAAGCAGCGAGTTAGCTAAAAAGGCCCGTGACGGTAAATTGTCACCAGGTGAAATGCAGGGTGGATGTTTCTCGATTTCGTCTCTGGGTGGCATCGGTGGGACAAACTTTACCCCGATTATCAATGCGCCAGAACTCGCTATTCTCGGTGTGTCACGCTCCGTGATGAAGCCTGTCTGGGACGGTAAACAATTTGTTCCGCAACTGACGCTGCCATTGTCGTTATCGTACGATCATCGTGTCATCGATGGTGCGTCTGCTGCACGATTTAATGCCTATCTTGGCAGCTTGCTGGCGGACTTCCGTCGCATTGCACTGTAAGGGATCATCATGAGCAATATTATTGATATTCAAATCCCTGATATTGGTGACTTTGATTCGGTCGATGTGATCGAGGTTCTGGTTGCTGTGGGCGATACAGTCAAAGCCGAGCAAAGCCTGATTACGGTTGAATCAGATAAGTCCTCGATGGAGATTCCTTCCTCGCATGCAGGTGTCGTGAAAACGATATCCGTAAAAGTCGGCGATAAGGTCAAGCAGGGTTCAGTCATCATGCAGGTTGATGCAGCGGCGAGTGGTGCTTCTCCTGCCGCAGTGACTGCTGCACCTGCCGTGTCTGCAACCAGCGCAAACGCAGTTGCTACACCGACAGCCGCAGTCAGTGCTGCGACGTCATCACCTGCACCTGCAATCGCCCCTAAAGTCGCAGCTTACGCTGGCAAGGTCGACTCCAAATGTGACCTCTTAGTCCTCGGCGCAGGCCCCGGCGGTTACTCAGCAGCCTTTCGCGCAGCGGATCTGGGTCTCAACGTCACTCTGGTCGAGCGTTACGCAACACTTGGTGGCGTTTGCCTGAACGTGGGTTGTATTCCTTCTAAAGCACTCTTGCACACCGCAGCAGTCATGGAGGAAGCCCAGGCGCTTGCTGACCATGGCATTACCTTTGGCAAACCTAAAATCGATCTGGACAAGCTGCGCGCCTTTAAAGACGGCGTGATTGGCAAGTTGACAGGCGGACTCGCCGGTATGGCCAAAGCCCGTAAAGTCACTGTTGTTCAAGGCTTGGGCGAATTCGTGAGTGCGAATCATGTGTCGGTGAAATCCGACTCCGGCTCGCAGACGATTGAATTTGGCCAGGCGATTATTGCGGCCGGTAGTCAGTCAGTCAAACTTCCATTCATGCCTGAGGACGACCGCGTGGTTGACTCGACGGGTGCATTGCTGTTGCGCAGCATCCCAAAGAAAATGCTGATTGTGGGCGGTGGCATTATCGGTCTCGAAATGGGCACGGTTTACTCCGCACTCGGCGCAAGACTGGATGTGGTCGAAATGCAGGATGGTCTGATGCAGGGTGCAGATCGCGATCTCGTCAAAGTATGGCAAAAAATGAATGCCCCGCGTTTTGACAATCTTATGCTCAAAACAAAAACGGTCGCGGCAGTTGCCAAGAAAGACGGCATCTATGTGACCTTTGAAGGCGAGGGCGCACCTAAAGAACCACAACGCTATGACCTGGTGTTGCAGGCTGTTGGTCGCACACCGAATGGCAAAAAAATCGCAGCAGATAAAGCTGGTGTGATCGTCACGGATCGTGGTTTTATCGAAGTTGATCGTCAGATGCGTACCAACGTTCCGAATATTTTCGCAATTGGCGATATCGTTGGTCAACCGATGTTGGCGCATAAAGCTGTGCACGAAGGGCATGTTGCCGCGGAAGTCGCAGCAGGTCAAAAGAGCTTCTTTGATGCGCGTGTGATCCCCTCTGTCGCATACACCGATCCTGAAGTAGCCTGGGTGGGTCTGACCGAGGACGATGCTAAAAAGCAGGGCGTGCAGATTACCAAGGGCATGTTCCCCTGGGCCGCTTCAGGCCGTGCCATCGCGAACGGGCGTGACGAAGGCTTCACCAAACTGCTGTTTGATGCGGCAACTCATAAGATCCTGGGTGGTGGTATTGTTGGCACCCATGCGGGTGACTTGATCAGCGAGGTTGCACTTGCCATTGAGATGGGCGCTGATTCGGTGGATATCGGTAAAACGATTCATCCACATCCAACCCTGGGTGAATCTGTAGGGTTAGCCGCCGAGGCGGCTGAAGGTCATTGCACAGATTTACCGCCTGTGCGTAAGAAGTAATTCCTGGTATTAAGTCCGTCTTTCCTTGTAAAAAAATCGCCGCCTGAGATTTAAATTTCAGGCGGCGATTTTTTTGTATCGTATCGTTGAGCATTCCACCTATTGCGGACCGATCAAGCTCACGCAGGCTTTAAACGCGCTTTACAACGCCACAGTAGAAAACCAGGGTATCGCAGCAATCGCGATCAATCCGACCATTAGCGCGATGATATACGGCCAGATCGCACCCATTACATCATCAGGCGAGGCATCACCGATACGACAGGCGACATAAAAGCCTACACCGATCGGTGGCATCATCAGACCGATATTCATCGCGGTGACGACGACCATTGAGTAGTGAATGTCGTGGATGCCGAGTTTCTTAGCAATCGGGAACATGATCGGCGCCAGAATCAGAATCGCAGGTAATCCCTCAAGCAAGCAACCCAGAATTAAAAAGACCAGGATGGTGACCAGCATAAATGCTGCGACCCCACCAGGCAGCGTTGTCAGGAATTGCGAGAGACTTTGCACCACTCCGCTTTGTGTAATCGCCCAAGCCATCGAGGAGGCCGTTCCCAGGATTAAGAGAATGGCGCCGCTCAGTGCTGCCGTCTCAACCAGCATGGCGTAGACTTTTTTCCAGCCAATTCCACCGTATAGCACTTGGCCAATCACCATCGCGTAAAGCACTGCAATGGTTGATACTTCTGTTGCGGTCGCCACGCCGCCGCCTACGGCACTACGAATCAGGAAAGGCAGCACCAGTGCTGGACCGGCAATCAACAGCGAGCCCCAGATTACTTTCAGTTTTGGACGACTGACATCATCCATTTTTTCATGACGGGCTTTCCAGCGAGCCAGAGCGACCAGCGCAAGCAACAACACACCCGCGATCACGATACCGCTTTGGAATAAGCCAGCGATCGATACTCCGGCAACAGATCCCAACACAATCAGCACGATGCTTGGTGGCACAGTATCAGCCATCGCAGCGCCTGTTGCCAGCAGCGCGATCATTTCCCGTGGCTTATGGCCACGACGTTTCATCTCGGGGAAAAGGGCCGGCGCGATGGTCGCCATGTCTGAAACCTTAGATCCAGAAATACCTGAAACGATAAATAGCGATCCGAGCAGCACATAAGACATACCGGCTTTGATATGACCGAGTAATGAGGCGAGGAAATCAACAATCGCCTTACCCATTCCGGTTGCATCCAGCACGCAGCCAAGCAATACAAAAATTGGCACCGATACCAGAATCAGGCTGGACATTCCTTCGTCCATGCGACCAATTACCACCATCAATGGCACGGTAGTGGAGAAAGCCAGATAGCACATGGCCCCCAAACCAAAACAGAACGCGATCGGTACGCCTGCAATCAGACACAATGCAACAAGGATGACCAAGAAAATCAGAATGTTGTAGAGACCGATGTCTGAGAGCTGAGCAGAAAATTTCCAGCACAACCAAGCAACAACAGCGACCAATACAACGGCTCCAATCAAGTTCGCTTTGCTTACCGTCTGCACGGCATAGGTTGCAAGCACCGCAAGCATCCCAATAATGCCAAACGCCAATGCGGAGACGCGGAAACTATTAGGGATATTCAACGCAGGTGAGGTGACAAACCACTCATCCTGCGCGTATTCGATAGCAGGGTGTACGAGTGCAAGTAAGAATGCTGCGATCGCGACCAAGGCCACCGCATGAACAAAATTACGCATCTTCTCCGGCATCATCTGCAAAAACAACGTCAGTCGCAGATGCTCGTTGCGATGCATCGCAATCGCCGAACCAAGCATAGCCAACCAGAGAAAAGAAATCGATACGACTTCGTCAATCCAGATGATTGGCAAGGAAAAAACGTAGCGTGAGACCACACCAACCAGCAGCATTACGACAATGACTGTCAGCAATATCGCACTGAGGATTTCCAGAGGCTTGATGAGCCTGGATACAAGCGCATTACCTCCAACAGTGCTTGCGGGGTTCAACTCGTCCTGGTTGATTTCTGTAGTCATGGTGTTTGCCTTTCATCTTTCATATGCAGTCGTTTCACAACTACTGAATTTAAATCTGCATCAAGTACCCGTTTGACCGGTGATGCTTAAATAAATATTCGGGTGAACGCTAGTGCGAACACCCGAATATTTTTGTATCGGTTAAGTGATGAATTGCATCCGTGCTCAGCGATGCAACAGCAGATTCTTATCCGATCAGGCCAGCTTGCCACTGTAACGCTCAAGCATTGTCCAGGCCTCGTCACCGAGTTTGCCTTTCCACTCTGAGTAAAAGCCACCTTGGCGCAGACGGTCACGGAATGAATCAGGTGTGGTGTTGTTAAATACCATACCCTTTTCAGTCAGACCTTTTTGCAGACCGGCGTTCATTGACTCAACGTCAGCACGCTCTTTCATGCCTGCAGCGTTGATGTTTTTAGCAACAATGCTGCGAAGATTTTCTGGCAGTTTTTCCCAGGCGCGTTTGTTGGCTAAGAACCAGAAACCATCCCACATGTGGTTGGTAATTGAGCAGTATTTTTGCACTTCGTTGAGTTTGGCTGTATCGATAATAGCCAAAGGATTTTCCTGGCCGTCAACGATTTTGGTCTGCAGCGCGCTGTAGACTTCGTTAAAGTTAATCGAAGCGGGTGCCGAGTCAAAGGCTTTGAACATCGAGGTCCACAGAGGTGACACAGGGACACGGATTTTGAAGCCTTTCAGATCATCAGCCGTTTGGATTGGCTTGGTTGACGAGGTAATCTGGCGGAAACCGTTATCCCAGATTTTGTCCATGGCAACCAGATTGGCTTTACCGATTTCTTTACGTACATGCGCACCCAGATCGCCGTCCAGAGCTTTCCAGACTTCGTTGTAGTCTTTGAAGGCGAAACCGATACCTGTAATCGAGGAGGCCGGTACCAGTGTTGCGAGAATCAGACCAGACAGCGTGAAAAACTCTACGCCGCCATTACGTACCTGACTCAGCATGTCCGTATCTGAGCCGAGCTGGCTGCTTGGGAAAATACGAATTTCAACACGACCATTGGTTTCGGCCAGGATGGCATCAGCCATTTCTTTGGCGCGAATGTTCATGGGGTGGGTCAGAGGCAGGTTATTCGCATATTTGTAGGAAAACTCAGCCTTTGACTGAGCCCAGGCACTGCGAAGTGGTGCGGCCATGGCGATGGCGCCTGCGCCGGCACCTGCCAGCAGATTACGTCTTGTTATGGTCATAGCTGTCTCCTAAATATTGGTTTCGGTTCGTATCATAGCAACGATCAAGACAGATTTAGACCTATTAAGTGCTGTTGGAGGCTAAAATGCGTGTTTTCCCCTACTTGCTGCCACGCGATCACCACTGTGTCCTACATCCTGCACATCCCCGGCTCGTCTGTTTTGTCCGCTTTCCGCCAAGAGAGACTCTTGGCTCGAATGAGAGCCCTTGGTTTGCCTGTCGCTGCTATTGAAGCCCGTTACGAGCATTTTGTGTGGTGCGATGAGGCGCCTGACGCAGTGACGCATGAGCGTCTGACGCAATTATTGGACTACGGCAACCCGTATGTGTCGCATCCTGATGAGTCTTCTGGCGTGGTGTTGCAGGTTTTTCCGCGTTTAGGGACGATCAGTGCCTGGGCGAGCAAATCCACAGATATTGCACATAATTGTGGTTTTTTTACGGTTCGTCGCATGGAGCGGGGGGTCAAATACACCGTTATTCCCGAAAGCAACTGGCTGAAAACCAAAAAGCTCGATGCTGACATGCTGGCGCTCGCCGCCTCCTGCCTGCACGATCGTATGACCGAAACAGTCGTGGATCAGCGGTTCGATCCCAAAGCGCTGTTTGATTCGCTGACTGGTAAGCCCATGCAGACTGTACCGGTTGTCAAGCTCGGTAAAGCAGCTTTGCTTGAGGCCAACACGGCGCTCGGCTTGGCTTTGTCAGAAGATGAAATTGATTACCTGACCAAGTCATTTACTGACTTGGGCCGTGATCCGACCGATGTAGAGCTCATGATGTTCGCTCAGGCCAATAGCGAACACTGCCGTCACAAGATATTCAATGCACAGTGGGTCATCGACGGCGTAGCGACTCCCAAGACGCTTTTTGGCATGATTCGCGAAACTCATGCGGCACAGCCGCTCGGCACCATCGTGGCTTACTCAGATAATTCAGCCATCATGGAAGGTGGTGAGGCGTTGCGTTTCCAGGCTTCGAACCCGACTAACGAAGTCGCGCCTATTTATGAAGCACACCCGATGATGGTGCACACCATCATGAAGGTCGAAACCCACAACCACCCAACTGCGATTGCTCCCTTTGAGGGTGCCGCAACGGGTGCTGGCGGAGAGATTCGTGACGAGGGTGCCACCGGCCGGGGCTCTAAACCTAAAGCAGGTCTGGCGGGCTTCACGGTCTCGCATTTAAAGCTAGGTGATGCTGCTCGTCCCTGGGAGTCAGATAGTCACGGTAGTCCCGACCGTATCGCTAGCCCCCTGTCTATCATGATTGACGGACCGCTCGGTGCGGCTGCCTTTAATAACGAATTTGGTCGCCCAAATTTGCTGGGTTATTTTCGTACCTACGAGCAGACGGCTGGTGGCACACGCTGGGGTTATCACAAGCCCATCATGATTGCTGGCGGACTCGGCAGCATTGATGCTGGACAGACTAAAAAAGATGTGATTCCTGCGCAAGCCTTGTTGATTCAGCTCGGCGGCCCAGGTCTGCGCATTGGTATGGGCGGCAGTGCCGCATCAAGTATGGCCGTGGGTACCAACACCGCAGCCCTGGATTTTGATTCTGTTCAGCGTGGTAATCCAGAGATTGAGCGCCGTGCGCAGGAAGTCATCGATCGTTGCTGGCAACAGGGTGCTGATAATCCTATTGTCGCAATTCATGATGTCGGTGCGGGCGGTCTGTCGAATGCTTTCCCTGAGCTTGTGAACGACGCCGGACGTGGTGCGACCTTTGAGCTCAAGCGTGTTCCTCTCGAGGAGTCTGGCATGTCGCCAGCAGAAATCTGGAGTAACGAATCACAAGAGCGTTACGTCTTATCGATTTTGCCGCATGACCTTGAGCGCTTTAAAGAAATAGCCGATCGTGAGCGTTGTCCGTTTGCCGTCATTGGCGTGGCAACAGAGGAACGTCAGTTACGCGTGCTGAATGGTGAAGGTTTGCCCGGGATTGATTTACTCAGTCCTCAACAGGACACACGACCAGTCGATGTGCCGATTGATGTCATTCTTGGTAAGCCGCCGCGTATGACGCGTGACGTTAAACGGTTGCCTGGCGTCTCTGAGCCGCTTGATCTGACCGTGATCAGCCTTGACGATGCTGCGACTCGCGTATTGCAACACCCTACCGTTGCGAACAAAACATTCCTCATCACGATTGGTGATCGTACGGTTGGAGGTTTATCCAGTCGTGATCAGATGGTTGGTCCCTGGCAGGTACCTGTTGCCGATTGCGCAGTCACACTGGCCGATTATGACGGTACGCGTGGCGAAGCCATGGCGATGGGCGAACGTACACCTTTGGCTGTGATTGATGCGGCAGCCTCTGGTCGTATGGCTGTTGCAGAGGCGTTAACCAACCTTGTCGCCGCTGATGTTGTGCGTCTCGAAGACATTAAATTATCCGCTAACTGGATGGCTGCGTGTGGATCACCCGGTCAGGATGCCTCACTCTATGACACCGTATCCGCAGTAAGCGTACTGTGTCAGCAAGTTGGTTTGTCCATTCCTGTCGGTAAAGACTCTTTGTCCATGCAGACAACCTGGAATGAGGGCGACGAACAGCGTAAAGTGGTCTCGCCTGTTTCACTGATTGTCACTGCGTTTTCACCTGTCAAGGATGTACGCAATACGCTCACGCCAGAATTAAAAACCAACCTTGGTCCTACCTGCTTGATTCTGGTTGATTTAGGGCAGGGACGCCAGCGCATGGGCGCATCGATTCTCTCTCAGGTCATTAACCAGGTGGGCGAACAAACACCCGATCTTGACGATGCAGAATCATTACGCGCTTTCTTTGTGACGATTCGAGCCCTGGCTGAATCAGGCGTTGTGCTCTCTTATCATGACCGCTCAGATGGTGGTCTGTTTGCAACGGTTTGCGAAATGGCATTTGCCGGTCACACCGGCGTATCCCTTAATCTCGACATGCTGACGATTGATGCGCATGCTGCCGACTGGGGCGATTACAAGATTCGTCCAGAGCAAGTTGCTGTGCAACGTGACGAGTTGACACTCAAAGCCTTGTTTAACGAAGAAGCCGGTGCAGTGATTCAGGTGCCGGCTGCCGAGCGTGACTCTGTGATGCAGGTCCTGCGCGCGGCGGGTTTGTCAAAATTCTCACATGTTATCGGTTCGTTAAATGCAGCCGATGAAATTGAAATTTTCCGTGATGGTAAAAAAATCTGGGGACGTCCGCGCGCAGAGCTTGGACAAATCTGGAGTGATGTGAGTTATCGCATTGCTTCATTGCGTGAAAATCCCGCATGCGCACAGGCCGAATTCGACACATGGAAAGATGTAACGGATCCAGGTATGTCACCGCTTGTGAGCTTTGATCCTCAACACAATGTCGCCGCACCATTTGTTAACGTAGGTGCCAAACCACGTGTAGCCATATTGCGTGAGCAAGGATGCAACAGTCAGGTTGAGATGGCCTGGGCGTTTGACAAAGCAGGTTTCGAAACCTGGGATGTGCACATGACCGACCTGCAGTCTGGTTATGTCGATTTGTCCTTATTCCAGGGTCTGGTCGCAGTGGGTGGTTTCAGTTATGGCGATGTACTGGGTGCGGGTGAAGGCTGGGCACGCAGCATCTTGTTCAATACACAATTGTCAGATCAGTTTGCGCAGTACTTTGCGCGCCCTGATACCTTTGGTCTCGGTGTATGTAACGGCTGCCAGATGATGGCAGCGCTTGCCAAAATGATTCCCGGTGCTGAAAACTGGCCACGTTTCACACGCAATCAGTCTGAAAAATACGAAGCACGCTATTCAATGGTCGAGGTGCTCGAATCGCCTTCTTTGTTCTTCAAAGGCATGGCTGGATCGCGTATTCCTGTTGCGGTTGCACACGGTGAGGGGTTTGCAAACTTTTCACGTCAGGGCAACGCTCAACAAGCAATCGGCGCACTGCAATTTATTGACAACCGTGGTCAGGCAACTGAAGCTTACCCATTCAATCCTAATGGCAGCCCGAGTGGATTGACCTCTGTCACGACTGCAGATGGTCGCTTTACGGTATTAATGCCACACCCAGAACGTGTCACGCGTAACGTGATGATGTCCTGGGCCCCAGAGCGCTGGGGGCAGGCTGACACGGGTGGTATGTATTCACCATGGATGCGGTTTTTCCAGAACGCGCGTACGTCTCTTGGGTGATCGCTGACTGGATGATTATTTCTTGATATCAACCACCATACAGGTTGTGGTGGCTGTTGCATGAAGTTTTCCATCCGGCCCAATCAGTCGACCCTCGGCGATGGCTATGGTCCGTCCGACCTGAATGGCGCGACCAATTGCACGCACACGCCCAACGGTTGGAAGCAGGGCGCGCGTCATTTTGACGCTTAAGTCCAGCGTGGTGTAACCCTTGCCTGGTGGCAACATGGTGTGGATGGAGTTACCTACTGCGGCATCCATCATGGTGGCAAACCAGCCACCATGCACAAAGCCCTGTACATTTAAAACGCTTTCTGTCGGATTGCCCTGAACCACTGCGTGTCCGGGAGACGCCTCCATGATCATGTAATTCATGGTCGTAGCCATATTGCCGTTAGGCAAATCACCACGAATGACGGCTTGCATTACTTCTAAACCTGTTAAACCCGAGACTTTCTCCTGATTTAGGTGGCCAACCAGCCGGCCATTCGACATTGCGCCGAGTAATTTTTCTTCTTCTGCAATCCAGGTGGCGAGCATGTTCTCTTGGGTCATTTTGTCTGATTTTTAGGTGGATGAGCTAGGAATAATACGAAAGATTTAATAAAAGTAATATTTAGCATTCAATAAAGAGTTAATTTCTGCGTCGCATTTTAGGGTTTTTTACCCCATTTTGATTAAAAAAGACCGTGTCATACATCGTATAATCTCTCTTTGCGCCCGGAGCTTTTTATGCGTTTAATTCAAACCGCGCTCACCTTCGACGATGTGTTGCTGGTGCCTGCATTCTCTCAGGTCTTGCCACGCGATACTTCGCTTGCAACACGTTTGACCCGCAATATCTCCCTGAATATTCCACTGGTATCCGCAGCGATGGATACCGTGACTGAGGCCCGTCTGGCGATTGCCATGGCCCAGGAAGGCGGTATCGGCATCATTCATAAGAACTTGACCTCTGATGAGCAGGCCCTGGAGGTCGCTCGCGTCAAACGTCATGAGTTTGGGATCGTGATTGATCCAATCACGGTCACACCAAACATGAAAGTGCGTGACGTGATTGCGTTGCAGCGTCAGCACGGCATTTCAGGTTTGCCCGTAGTCGAGGGTGGCAAAGTCGTGGGCATCGTTACTAACCGCGACTTGCGCTTTGAGGATCGTCTTGACGCGCCAATCAAAACCGTCATGACCCCGCAAGATCGCTTGGTCACCATGAAAGAGGGGGCAACCCTTGCTGAGGCGCAGACCCTGATGCACAAGCACCGCCTTGAGCGCGTGCTGATCGTCAATGACGCCTTTCAGTTGTGCGGTCTGGCAACAGTTAAAGACATCGTTAAAAACACCGAGCATCCCGCCGCCTGCAAAGACAGTCATGGGCAGTTACTGGTCGGCGCAGCGGTTGGTGTGGGTGATGGCACAGAAGAACGCGTCGAAAAACTCGTCGCCGCAGGTGTTGATGTCATTGTCGTTGACACGGCTCACGGCCACTCTGCTGGCGTGATTGAGCGCGTGCGCTGGGTTAAAACGCATTACCCTAAAGTCGAAGTCATCGGTGGCAACATCGCGACTGCTGATGCTGCCCGTGCATTACTTAATGCAGGCGCCGATGGTGTCAAGGTCGGTATTGGCCCTGGCTCTATTTGCACCACGCGCGTAGTGGCTGGTGTGGGTGTGCCGCAGATTACAGCGATTTCTGATGTCTCCAAAGCCCTCGAAGGTACCGGCGTGCCATTGATTGCTGATGGTGGTATCCGTTTTTCGGGCGACATTTCCAAAGCAATTGCTGCGGGTGCGTCGACCTGCATGATGGGTGGAATGTTCGCCGGCACCGAAGAAGCTCCCGGTGAGGTTGTCTTGTTCCAGGGGCGCTCATATAAATCCTACCGCGGCATGGGCAGCCTTGGTGCGATGGCTGATGGATCTGCCGACCGTTACTTTCAGGATCCCGCTAATAACGCTGACAAACTCGTACCCGAAGGCATCGAGGGTCGCGTGCCTTACAAAGGCAGCGTCCTCGCCATCATTTATCAGTTGGTCGGTGGGGTGCGTGCCTCGATGGGCTACTGTGGCTGTGCGACGATCGAAGAAATGCGCACCAAGCCAGAGTTCGTGCAGATTACTTCTGCGGGTTTCCGCGAGTCGCATGTCCATGATGTGCAGATTACTAAAGAAGCTCCCAATTATCGCGCCGAATAACTTCCGACGTCTACGCTCTTAACGCACCGGCTTAATAAGCCGGTGTCTTTTATTCAAACAGGCAAGGCTCTCATGCATCAGCGAATTCTGATTCTCGATTACGGTTCACAGGTCACACAACTCATTGCACGCCGAGTGCGCGAGGCAGGTGTGTATTGCGAACTCCATCCTGGTGACGTGACATCGGATTTCTTGCGCGAGCAGATGGCACTCGGTCTGAAGGGCATCATCCTGTCAGGCAGTCATGCTTCAGCCTACGATGAGGATTCGCTCAAAGTCCCTGGCGCTGTGTTTGAACTTGGTGTGCCTGTATTAGGTATTTGCTACGGCATGCAAGCCATGGCTCAGCAGCTGGGTGGCGAGGTCAGTCATGCTGATCATCGCGAGTTCGGTTATGCCGAGGTCCGCGCGCATGGCCACACTAATCTGCTCAAAGGGATCGAGGATTTTTCGACTCCTGAGGGCCACGGCATGCTCAAGGTCTGGATGAGCCATGGCGATCAGGTGACAAAATTACCTGCTGGTTTCAAAGTAATGGCCTCGACTCCTTCGTGTCCGATTGCCGGCATGGCTGACGAGACCCGTAAATTTTATGCCGTTCAGTTTCATCCTGAGGTGACGCACACTGTGCAGGGTCAGGCATTGCTCAATCGCTTCGTCAATGAAATATGCGAGTGTACGGGTGACTGGAATATGCCCAACTACGTAGAAGAAGCCGTCGCACGCATACGTGAACAAGTCGGCGAAGACGAAGTCATCCTGGGTTTGTCTGGCGGTGTGGACTCATCCGTCGCGGCGGCACTCATTCATAAGGCGATCGGTGATCGACTGACCTGCGTGTTTGTTGATCATGGTTTGCTGCGTCTGGACGAAGGTAAACAGGTCATGAAAACCTTTGCAGAAAATATGGGTGTGAAAATCATTCATGTGAATGCAACTGAGCAATTCATGGGCAAACTCACGGGTGTGTCTGATCCGGAAGCCAAACGCAAAATCATCGGTAAAGAATTTGTTGAGGTTTTTCAAACCGAATCAGGCAAACTCAAACAAGCCAAGTGGCTTGCTCAGGGCACGATCTATCCTGATGTGATCGAGTCCGCTGGCGCCAAGACAGGTAAAGCGGTTGCGATCAAATCCCACCATAACGTCGGTGGCTTGCCAGATACCTTAAATCTTAAATTGCTCGAGCCGTTGCGCGAGTTGTTTAAAGATGAAGTCCGTAAACTTGGCGTGGCACTTGGCTTGCCGCATGGCATGGTCTATCGTCATCCATTCCCAGGCCCTGGTCTGGGTGTGCGTATCCTGGGTGAAGTTAAAGCCGAATACGCTGATTTGTTGCGCCGCGCGGATGCGATCTTTATCGAAGAACTGCATAACCATATGGATCAGGCGTCTGGTCTGAGTTGGTACGATCTGACATCGCAGGCTTTTGCCGTATTCCTGCCCGTGAAATCTGTTGGTGTGATGGGCGATGGTCGGACTTACGATTATGTTGTCGCGTTGCGTGCAGTACAGACCTCTGACTTCATGACTGCAGACTGGGCGCCTTTGCCTTATCCATTGCTTGCGAAAGTTTCCTCGCGGATCATCAATGAGGTGCGTGGGATTAATCGTGTGGTGTATGACGTGTCGTCAAAACCACCGGCCACGATTGAGTGGGAATAAAGGGTTTTTATACGCCTACTTCCTAATCGCTGGCGGCGAATACTGGCAGCAGGGCCAGCGAGCCACCCTCGACGCGCTGGCCGCTCTCGGCTTCCGCG
>CAINDJ010000240.1 GCA_903847325.1 uncultured beta proteobacterium
CGAGTCATGATTATTTAACATCAGTTAAAAAAACAATAGGTACTCCCCGAAAACCTGCAGATTTAGTTAATCATCAGTGTGTAATCTATACAGAATTACAGCGCAGAAATATCTGGGAGTTCAGCGCGCGCAACGGCACAACTGAAACTGTCAGGGTATCTGGAAATTTTCAATCAAATAGCTCCATTGCAATCTATGAAGCAGGATTAAAAGGGATGGGTATTTGCTACTCTCCTACATGGCTGTTTGAGGATGAAATTAAATCAGGCGCAATAAAAGTTCTGCTCGGCGATTGGTCCATGCGACCGCTGCCAATACACGCTGTTTACCCACCTCAGCGTAAGCACTCTGCAAAAGTCAAAGCCTTTGTTGAGCATCTATCCCGCCATCTCGCGCTAAATGAAGCGCACTGATGGCGAAATAGAATCGTGCAGGGTGATGGTGGTTCTAATCCTCTTTGCGCAAATGCGGAAACAGAATCACATCACGAATACTGGGTGAATCAGTAATCAGCATCACCAGACGATCAATACCGATGCCACAGCCACCCGTGGGCGGCATACCGTATTCCAGCGCACGGATATAGTCCGCGTCGTAATACATGGCTTCTTCGTCACCGGCGTCTTTTGCTTCGACCTGGGCATGGAATCGTGCAGCCTGGTCTTCAGGATCGTTCAGCTCTGAAAAGCCGTTAGCAATCTCACGACCTGTGATGAACAACTCATAGCGCTCTGTGATGCCTGGACGGGTATCAGATTCACGCGCGAGTGGAGACACCTCAATCGGGTAGTCAATAATGTAGGTGGGTTCCCATAGTTGGGATTCGGCGGTTTCTTCGAACAAGGCTAATTGCAGTGCGCCAAGGCCAGCACGTGCAAGGTTTGGTGCATTGACGTCGACGCCACGCTTTTTCAGTTGCACGCGGACGAATTCGACATCTGCCAACTCGGACTCACTGAACTCTGGCACGTGTTCGAGTATCGACTGGACGATGGTGCGGCGATGAAACGGTTTGGATAAATCGAGCTCACGACCTTGATAGGTGAGGGTGGCGGAGCCTGTCGCCTCAATGGCCGCGGCTCGGATGATCTGCTCGGTGTAGTCCATCAACCACTGGTAGTTTGTGTAGGCGGCGTAAAATTCCATCATGGTGAATTCTGGATTGTGACGCGGGCTCACACCTTCGTTACGGAAGTTGCGGTTGATTTCAAAGACTCGCTCAAATCCACCCACGACCAGGCGTTTGAGATAGAGCTCGGGTGCGATACGCAAAAACATTTCCATATCGAGTGCGTTGTGATGCGTCTCGAAAGGCTTTGCCGCTGCGCCGCCTGGGATGGCGTGCAGCATGGGTGTTTCGACCTCCAGAAAACCGTTATCAAGCATGACCTGACGGATCGCGCCAATTGCTTTGCTGCGCGCAGCAAAGGTCTGACGTGTTTGTTCGGTCATGATCAGGTCGACATAACGCTGGCGATACCGTAATTCCTGATCTGCGATCCCGTGGAATTTGTCTGGCAAGGGGCGTAGTGATTTGGTAATCAGCCTGGCTGTATGCGCGTGAATGGATAGCTCACCTTTATTGGTTTTAAACATCGTGCCAGTAATGGCCAGAATGTCACCGCTATCCCAGTGCTTGAATGCATCATAGGTCTCGTCGCCAAGCGTGTTTTTATCCAGGTAAATCTGGATGCGGCCGGTGCTGTCTTGCAGCGTCGCAAAACTCGCTTTGCCCATGACGCGCTTAAGCATCATGCGCCCGGCAACCGAGGCAGGGTGAGCGGCCTCGGCCAGAGGTGCTTGCTCCTGCTCGCCGTATGCGGCATGCAAGGCGGCTGCGCGATCGGCAGGTACAAAATCATTTGGAAACGCAACGCCTTTCTCGCGGATCGCGGCAAGTTTTGCGCGGCGTTCAGCGATCAGGTGGTTTTCGTCGTGCTGTGGTGTGTGCGTATCGGTCATGATCAGAATGTATGTTGACGAATATCGTCGATGGTGGTGGCGCCAAAAGCATCGTTTTCCATTGCTAGGAGCAATTTGCGTGCGACGTCTTCTGGCGTAGTGAGTTGCTTTTGCTGATGTAAATTAACAAAGCGCTCGAGAGAGGGGAAGTCAGTTTTGGGCGTTGCGCGGATGGTTTCCTGCATGGCGGTATCCATGATGCCTGGTGCCATCGACACGATACGGGCACGCTCACCCTCGTCAAGTTGCGCGCACTCGGCATAGCGATCCATCGCCGCTTTGGTTGCGCAGTAAACGCCCCAGCCAGAAGATGGGCTACGACCCGCGCCTGAAGAAATCAGCATGACGCGACGATCTGTTGTGTGTTGCGACGCGGATAAAACCTGTGCGGTTAAATAAATGGGCGCTGTGATGTTGATTTGAAACGTATCGTTAATAACGCGCAGATTTGTGTAAGCGTCTGACTGGGCAATGGGTGTGACAACGCCTGCGTTGTGAATCAGACGCACGCTGTTAAAGCCAGCAACCAGCGCATGTATAAGTGCGCCTGCACGTTCAACCGCAGCGACATCCGACAGGTCTGCCTCGATCTGGGTGAGCGTGGTGTTTTTAGCCTGGGCAGCGGTCTCAAGTGCCTCGGATTTTTTGCGTGACAGCGTGACCAGATGGCCTTGCTCCTGACCAACTAAATGAATCAGTTGCTCTGCAAGCGCTAAGCCTAGGCCGCGCGAAGTACCTGTCAAAATCGTGATACGTGGCATGTAACTATCCTTAATTGATTAACGTGTGGTCGAACCATCAGCAAACCAGTACAAAATGATCAAACGCCTTGCTTGAGGCTGGCCTGAATAAACGGATCCAGATCACCATCTAGGACTTTCTGGGTGTTGGAGATTTCAACGTTGGTACGCAAGTCTTTAATACGACTCTGATCCAAAACGTAAGAGCGGATCTGGTGCCCCCAGCCCACATCTGTTTTGGCATCTTCCATTTTTTGTTGCTCAGCCATACGGTTACGCATTTCGAGCTCAAACAGACGCGATTTCAGCATCTGCATGGCTTCGGCGCGGTTACGGTGCTGTGAGCGGTCGTTCTGACACTGCACAACGATATTGGTCGGGACGTGTGTAATCCGGACTGCAGAGTCGGTCTTGTTAATGTGCTGACCGCCCGCGCCACTGGCACGATAGGTATCGACCCGCAAATCGGCCGGATTGATGTCGATCTCAATCGAATCATCGACCTCGGGATACACAAAGACGCTGGCAAAGGAGGTGTGACGACCACCTGAGGAGTCAAATGGACTTTTGCGGACCAGGCGGTGCACACCGCTCTCTGTACGCAAAAAGCCGAAGGCGTATTCACCTTCGATTTTGATGGTGGCAGATTTCAATCCTGCGACTTCGCCTTCTGATTCTTCGAGAAGCTCAGTCTTAAAGCCTTTACGTTCGGCGTAGCGCAAATACTGACGCAACAGCATGGAGGCCCAGTCTTGGGCTTCGGTACCACCGGCACCTGCCTGAATATCCAGAAAGCAATTCAGAGGATCCGCTGGGTTGTTAAACATCCGGCGAAATTCCATGCCCTCAAGGGTGGCCTGGAATTGCTCGGCATCGGTCTCGATGGCGATCAGTGTCTCATCATCCGAGTCCGCCGCTGCGAGCTCAAATAGCTCGCTTGAGTCGGCAATCGATTGGGAGAGCGCGGTGAGGGTGTTGACCACATCCTCGATACTCTTTTTTTCACGGCCCAGATCCTGGGCGCGTTTTGGGTCATTCCAGACTGTGGGGTCTTCTAATTCGGCATTAAC
>CAINDJ010000241.1 GCA_903847325.1 uncultured beta proteobacterium
CTGGTTGTTTGGCCATATCCTTGTTTGGCTTGCCTAACTCGTCAGTAAAACGTTGACCATTTTTATTGATCAGGACACTCCCTTCTTTGTATAAGTCGACAGAAGGGCTGACAGCAGTCGTTAAAAAGCTCATCAGGAATGGTCTGAGAATCCATTGCGGCAACACATTGGCGGACCACGCGATTAATTTTGCGATCCATGTTGTCGGGGGAAGCTTTTGCAGGATATTGGGACGGGTAGGAGCGATAAAACGCATGATCGGGCCGCGCACGATATCACCATTCACCACACTCGCTCCGAGTGACATCGCCATGCGATGACCGTCCCCTGTTGCCGTTTCGTTCACCGCGTCCACCATTGCGACATCAGCATTGGCCAGTTGGGCTTTCAGATCTGCCGCCGCGCTGTAATCACCGCTTGCGAGTACCACGCCATGCCGGGCTAGAAATGTATGACTCGAGCCGTCCGCAAGGGTGGCCTCTACTCCAACCGCACGCGCGCCTGCGAGGATAATGCGCTGAGTCGCCGTATTGAGTCGAATGTCTACGCCGAGCGTGCGGCAATATTTGGTCAAGTGATAAGCAAAGGACCTTGAATTGGGCACCACGTTATGCATACGTGCGACCCGGTGAGGAGGTTCTTCTTCGGGACCCACAAACACCACTCCAAGTTTCATCAACCAGTCAATCATGTCGGAAGTATTGTCGACCAGGATTCTGCGAAGTGCGAGATTGTCACGTGGAGCCAGATCGCCGGCGTGTTTTTCCATGTCTTCAAAGTGCGCATCGGTGCTGTCAACGATCCCTGCTTTTCGCTGATGCGGTGTACCCGTTGCTGTGATGGACCCAACCGACCAGGAGGTTGAACCCCCCGTCTCGGGATTTTTTTCAAGCAGGATGACTTTACGCCCTAATTTCGCGGCTTCTGAGGCGGCGGCCAAACCTGTGCCGCCTGCGCCAATAATCAATACGTCGGTAGTTGTGCTCGTCAAAGCGGACTCCATTCAGGGAATTATTCTTTGTGCGCGAAAGTAATCAAACCCACGCAGCCACATGTTTTCTGAGTCAACGCGTTCGTTAAAGCCATCGCGTTGGATTTTGGTCATGTCAGAGATCACATCCCATTGCACAGATAAGACATAGTCACCATAAGGCCATTGTGCGATTTCAAGTAATTCGGTGTGAATCAGATTATATTTTTCAGTGATTGACCGCCAGATGCTCGCTTTGTCAGAGGCAAACTGCGCAAATGAACTGGAGACCGGTTCGCCGATTTTCATATCAAAATATTCGGCAAATAACGGCCACAGTTGCGACCAGCTTTTAGGATCGCCATTGACTACGTTATAAGCCTGATTGGCGCATTGAGGCTCACGCATCATCCATGCCGCAGCATGCGCAAGCGTAGGTAACCAGGAAAATTGCGTCTTAGCCATATAGCTGACTGGTGTACCAGGGAAAGTAAGCGGTAAGCCAAGCTCACGCATGATCGTCGCGTAAATGGCTACAACAAGAATCAGGTTGCGTGGCTCATCGGTTCGGTAGTTGCAAAAGGCATGCGGACGGGAAATTGACCAGGACCAGTTTTTGTTGCGTTGTCGTTGCTCGATCAACGACTGTTGTTCAAAATAAAAACTGTTGTAATTGCCGCAAGCATCCTCTTCGCGATAGGGCACTGAGCGTTTGGCAATCGTATGGCCATAGAATTTTGTGCCGTGAACGAGATGGACGTGCTGTAAATTTTTTGCATAGGGCTCAACAGCGTCTATCAAGTTTTTGAGCATCGCAACATTGATGTCTTTAGACTCCAGCTCTCCGCCGTAATGGTCAAACCGTGCCGCGTAAAGAATGTGCGTGATGTCAGTGATCCCCGACAGCTTACTTAAGCAGTCTTCCGGGTTTGTTAAATCGATCGCAATCATTGGATAATCAGCTTCAAGGTCAGGCGTTCGCGCAAGACCAATCGGATTCCAGCCACCGGCTCGTGAAAGATATTCACCTACGCTGCTGCCTATCTGACCTGTTGCGCCCGCTATCAGTGTTTTTTTATCAGAGGTCATGCGTAGACCGCTATGTCTGGGTGACTGCTCAGGGCTGCGGCTTGCTCCTTTGGCATGATCGCAATACCTCGGTACGGTGTCGAATGATCTAAACCTACCGACTTAAGCCATAAGAACTCCACGCCCTCAATAGCGAGTTCAGGCCTGGCTTGGTCCGTAACAATGAGCGCGCAGTTAGTCGGGACGTCAGGGCTGCTGAGCGCAGTCTTGGATGGGTTAACCGCATCGAATAAATTACGCTGATAAAAACGCTTTTCAATGAGAGCTGCCCAGGGTCCCATCCCGCGAATCTTTAGGTAATATGGATCCTGAAATACTTCTGGCGATCGAATGGAATACATGGCTAGTGATGGCGGCCATCCTGGTGAGGATGTTTGAAAACGCACCGCCGAATCAATGCCATTCACGGTGTGCATGATGCGAAGATGCTCCACATACCACTCGGACCATTCTGCTTGTCGCGTCGGGTCGGTGATCCCGCTTTGGCTCATGAAAATCATTTAATTAATCTGCAAACCGGATTGTTTGATAACGGGTCCCCATTTCTTGGTTTCGGCATCGATATGTTTGGAGAATGCATCAGGCGCACCGCCGATAGGTTCATAGCCGATTTTTATGAGCCGCTCGCGCATCTCAGGATTAGCCAGTACTTTATTGAATTCCTGATTGAGTTTTTTAATTGCGTCTGCGGGCGTGCCTGCTGGGACAAGTACACCGTTCCATGAAGTGACGTCATAACCAGGTACGCCTGCCTCGGCGATTGTTGGCAGCTCGGGCAGACTGATTGAGCGCTTAGCTCCGGTTGTAGCGATCGCACGCAATTTTCCTGATGCGACATGTGGCAGCAACGTGGAGGGCTCGCCGAACACCATGTCCACTTCACCCGCCATCACGGCAGCAGCGGCTGGCCCACCGCCTTTGTAGGGGACATGCAATAGTTTTACGTCTGCCATATCACTGAATAACTGGCCGGTCAGATGATTGATCGCGCCATTGCCACTTGAACCGTAAGTCAGCTTGCCAGGATTTGCGCGGGCAGCCGTAATAATGTCTTGCACAGACTTGAATGGCAGATTCGCATTGACCACCAACATTTGTGGAACGGATGTGAGGAAAATGACAGGCGCAAAATCCTTTTCCTCAAATGGCATATCTTTATATAGGTGGCGATTGATCGAGTGTGTGCCTGAGTACGCAAACACCATGGTGTAGCCATCTGCGGGTGAGCGTGCGGCGGCTACTGCTCCGATATTACCGGCAGCACCTCCACGGTTATCGATAATCACCGGTTTGCCCAGTGCTTCAGCGACAGGGTTGCCGAGCAAGCGGGCAATCACATCAGCGCCACCACCCGGTGGCCATGGCACGATCCATTTGATGGGATGGTCAGGATATGTGTCTGCGATGGCGGATTGTGTGCTTAAGCAAAGGCTCGCAATAAAAAAAAAATCTTTTCAGAAATGAATATTGCATGATGTTGTCTCGTTTTATTTTTAATCATTTTTAATCGC
>CAINDJ010000242.1 GCA_903847325.1 uncultured beta proteobacterium
ATTGCTTATTGTCTGGAGGCGGCAAAGTGTCGTCCTCAGGATATCGACTACGTTGTCTTTTATGACAAGCCATTACTCAAATTTAATCGTTTGATTCAAACCTACATGGCTTTTGCGCCACAGGGATATGAATCGTTTGCGACCGCCATACCGATTTGGTTAAAGGACAAACTGTTTCAAAAAAGACGAGTCGTCACGGCGCTGGAAAACGAACTGGGACGAGATGTGAACTGGAAATCCAAGCTCTTGTTTTCCGAACACCATCTCAGCCATGCCGCGAGTGCTTTTTTTCCTTCGCCTTTCGAGCAAGCTGCGATATTGACGATGGACGGTGTTGGCGAATGGACAACGACTTCGGTGGCGATCGGGCGAGGCGCAAGTATCGAGGTTGTCAACGAAATTCAGTTTCCACATTCTCTGGGACTTCTGTACTCCGCCATTACTTATTACACCGGATTTAAAGTGAATTCCGGTGAATATAAAGTCATGGGCCTGGCGCCTTATGGAGTACCTCGGTACGCAGATCTGATACGAGACAATCTGATTCAAGTCAGCGAAGATGGCTCGTTTCGTCTCAACATGCGGTACTTCGACTATTGCACTGGTTTCACGATGACCAATGAGCATTTTGACGAACTGTTCGGTGGACCAAGAAGAAGTGAAGAGTCGGCCTTAACGCAAAAAGAAATGGATCTTGCCGCATCGATCCAGCTTGTCACGGAAGAGATCGTCATCAAACTTGCCCGCAACATACGCAAGACAACCGGTATGAGAAACCTATGTCTGGCTGGTGGTGTTGCTCTGAATTGTGTCGCAAACGGAAAGCTACTCAAAGAAGGTATTTTCGACAACATCTGGATTCAACCTGCCGCGGGTGATGCGGGTGGCAGTATAGGCGCAGCCCTTGCTGCCTATCATCTGATGCTTAACGGACCACGCAAGCTTGCCGCTCACCAACAGGATGGCATGAAAGGCGGTTACCTAGGTCCTTCTTATGAGCAAGCCGACATTGAAAAACGGCTTACCGATGCTGGTGCGCGCTTGACTTCCCACTCCTATGAGGATGTCATTGCGTTGACGGCACAGGCGCTGAGCGATGGTAAAGCGGTGGGCTGGCATCAAGGAAGGATGGAATTTGGCCCCCGCTCGTTAGGAGGCCGTTCCATCATTGCCGATCCTCGCTCACCATCAGTCCAAAAGCTTTTGAACTTAAAAGTTAAATACCGCGAGTCTTTCCGACCGTTCGCTCCCAGTGTCTTGAGAGAAGACGTTGCGCAATGGTTCGATCTCGATACCGACAGCCCCTACATGCTTTTGGTGGCGGGCGTTCACGCATCAAAATGCCTGCCTGAAAATACTGAAGATAAAAATTTGTTTGGGATTGACAAGCTCAATGTGCCGCGCTCAAGTATTCCTGCGGTCACGCATGTTGACTACTCCGCGCGCGTGCAGACCGTGCATGAGCAAACGAATAAGAAATATTTTGATCTACTCACTGCATTTAAAAAATTGACGGGTTGCCCCGTTCTTGTGAACACCTCATTTAACGTTCGCGGCGAACCTATCGTAAGTTCGCCGGAAGATGCCTTTCGCTGTCTGATGGGAACTGAGATTGAATTCCTGGTTGTCGGAAACTCAA
>CAINDJ010000243.1 GCA_903847325.1 uncultured beta proteobacterium
GCACAAATTCCAGTGCGTGTTCGTCCTGATTTTGTAATGCCTGAGACTCAACTTTAGGTATTTCTGTTTGAATCAAATCAGACTGGATGGGCAGTCTTATCCAACCGTCACTTACTGCAGCAACAATCACTTGAGGCTTGACACGATCCTTGATCTCTAAAGGTCCAAATTCCTTGACCTCTGAAAACCCCTCTGCAAACAAGCGATCGCTCCATCCGCGTCCTGAAAGTAATGGGGAATGTGGCAGTCGACCATCTTGACCCCGATGTGACCACCATTCGGGTGTGAGTCCAAAGGTCAACGTGATGAAATCACGTGCTTGCGCGACTTCATTGATTAATAACAAACCACCCTCTTTTAGAAGGCTTTTTGCATGGCCAAGTGCCACCCCAAGGTGTTTGACAACATGCAGCACATTTGAAGCAATGACAAGATCGTAAGAGCCAGTCTCGAAGGCTTGTTCGACAGGATGATGTGCGATATCAAGGCAATCAAAACGCATGAATGGATACATCGGAGCAAACTCGGATTCACCACGTGTGACAAAACTTCTGGAGACATCCGTAAAGGTATAGCTGATATCCGAGGGCTCGCGACCAATCGCTGCCAGAATCTGACGCGTCGCTGCACCCGTACCACTTCCTATCTCAAGAATACGAACAGTTCCGCTCAAACCCTGTTCGCGTCGTTGCTCAACATAATGACGAACCAACGCGCCAAGCATAAGATCACAAGCCGCCATGATTTCATTTTTGGCATATACATCCTTGACAAGATGACGTGATCCTTGAGGAAACAGAACTTGCGCAGCATCGCGGTGTCCTGCCAGCACGCCGAGCAAGTCATTCAGGCATGCGTCCAGCAGCGGGAAATATGGCGATTTCGATAATGTTGCGCTAGGAATAGGCATTTCAGCCCGGTTCAATACACGAACCTCATCACCGGCGATTGCTATATATCGGTCACGCTCAAGCATATCAAGCAAGCTGGCAAACAATGGGAGATTTTGTTCAGAAACAGCCAGTGCTACGCGCAGTGCAGTCACACCGATTACATTACCTTCAACGGGCAAAGCAAAGGCCAATAAATGAGCAACGCGCGATCGGGCATAGCTATCGAGATCATCAAAAAATTCCTGATCAAACTCTGGATTTTTTGAGATGTCCGGGAACTTGGCATTCGGCACAATCGCAGGCACAGTCAGTTGAGCCTTACGCATGACAAACGATTCATCAGCCATGTCTGCACGCTTACGCGCGGACAGTCTCATCGGCATAGCCTGCGCAATTCCTGAGCCCTGAATTTTCTCGAAAGACTGCATGCCAGATTCTGAAGAAATCGACAATATGCCCTGCGCATGCATTCTCGCGCGTGTTGCATCATCCGCAACCACCCCAACCTCGCCCCAATAGCCCCAATTGAGAGTCAGTACGGGGTAAGGCAACTGATGGCGTAACTGTGTTGTGTAAGCATCAATAAAGAGACTTGCAGCAGAGTAATTGGATTGACCAGGATTACCGGAAAAAGAAATCGCGGAAGAAAATACACAAAAGAAATCGAGATACTCATTACGCAAGCATTGTGCGAGAGCAGCAATGCCCTCTGTCTTAGGCACTAAGGCAGCGAGCAGATCCGCGGGTTCCATTTTAGAGATCAACCCGTCACGCAGCACAAGTGCGGAATGGATCACGCCATGGAGGGAGCCAAACTGCGCACGGCAAGCCCCAATCGCAGCACTTAATTGCGATGCCTCGGTTACATCAGCGCTTATGTACAAAACCTGAGCACCGTTTGCGCGAACACGTTGCATCGCAACACGCACGCTTTCGTCTTCTGTGCGACGTCCTACCCAGACAAGATTCGCACGATAGGATTTTGCGAGATAGAGAGAAAGCTCAACGCCAATACCGCCTGCGCCTCCGACAATAAAATAAGTGCCTTTTTGTTTGAATCGACTTGACTGATCGTCAATCTGGACGCAAGACAGAGTACGCACATATCTTGCACCCGCTCGTATCAAAACATCTTCTGCCTGGCGGTGTTCTGGTTCGTCAATCACTGCTTTAGCAATGGTGCTCGCATCATCGAAGCGATCAATATCAATACCTGAAATGTTCAGAGACAAAATTTCACGGCCCGCTGCTTTAACAAATCCAAGAGTCATTGCTCCCAAGGGTTGAGCAGACTGACTTGATGAAAATGCATGCGCCCGATGTGTCAACACTTTAAGTGTTAACGAAGTAACGCCTATTCTTTTGATAATCTCAAATAACGGCATCAGCACAGAGCGCTGATAATCCCTGATCACCTCAGTAGAGGGCAGTGTGTCATCTACAGGGTAGTCAAGGGAATTCAAATAGAAAAGGCGATCAAAGTGCTCTGGATTGAAGTCCTCGTCGAGCATGACCGCCTGGGGATAGTGGAATCTCAACGCATCAAGTAAAGCTGGAACACGTAGCCCACCAAAAATTCCAACCTTTTTACCTGTATCGCTCAAGCCACCTGAAGCAATTGACTGCACCTCCCAGCGCGGGGCATACATATCGATAGCGTCTTGCGCTATCGATGGCACTTGAGATTGAAGTAGATCATCGGATCTGGCTGGGATATTAATGAAAGCAAGACCCGTGGCGCGCAACACTACACATCCATTCTGATCCGTCATATCAACCGAGAAAAGATCCTCTGCGTCTGAATGCGCCAAGACATAAGCTTGTCGGGGAGGCAATCCGAACACCTCTATTCTTTCAACCGAGACCGGCATCACTGCCTGTCCCTCAATCATGCGCGCATCGGGAAGATGACCACCGATCGTTTGAAACATTGCGTCAAGCAAGCCCGTATCAAAGCTGCTGAACGATGAATCTGCGTGCGCCTGAATACGCGATAAAGCGACATCGGCATAGCCTGATACTTTTTGTATTCTTTTAAAACGAGGTCCGAATGAAAGTCCAGACTGTTCAAATCGACCATAAAGCGTTTCACAGTCAATCGTGTAGGTCTCGTCATTTTCAGTCAAGCCCTTCACATCACGTACAGGAGCGGCGTGATCGGGTCGATGAGAGATCCGACATTGCATATGCACACCGGCATGCGTCGAAATAGTCAACAAACCACCCTCTTTAAGCGTGGTCAGGACCTCCACCAAGCCCTCGCCTGGCAACGCGCGACTCCAGCGCATATTTTCGATGACCACGGATGAGGTCAACCAGACTCTATTTGCAAGCTCCAAAGCAAGCGCTAAATATGCAGTACCCGGCAATACCTTTTGACCATGGACGCGATGCTCGGCGAATACCCAGTGATTGATATCAATCAACGAACGGAAGGTCAAACCAATGCCAAGACTTGAACGCGCGTCGATGGAACCAAGCAAGCCATCTGTCTGTTCTGCGCGCGCAGAAGAAGACTTCGGTTTTAAATCAATCCAGCAACGACGCGTATCAAAAGGATAGGTAGGCAAACTCACAAATCGAATTGGATAATTATCGAATAATGAACGGAAATCCAGGTCATAGCCCTTCGTGTACAAGTCAGCCGCTGCGAGAAGCTTGCCACGATAATCAGAGGGATTAGCCAAAGCGCCTTTGAGTTGGTCAATGAGTTGTCTGGCTAATTCAGCCAGAGCAGGTTCTTGACGAGCATTGGCGACGCCGGACAATGCGACCGACTCAGCCCCACTCCGGATATAGTCTCTCAGCGCTTCAATCAACTCCGTATGTGAGGAGCCTGCAACTGCTACGCGGTGAGGATAATGATCTCTTGCGAGCATGAGCGTGGCCGACACTTCTGCGAGATTTGCATCCGGATGTCTTTCCAGCCACTGAATCAGATCACTGACGCGACGATCCAAAGAGGCTGTGGTTTTGCCAGATACCAAAAAGGCATAACAAGGCGAGGCAAACTGCTGTGCCTTGGTTAACAGTGGTGCCTGCTCAAGAACAACGTGTGCGTTCGTTCCGCTAAAGCCAAAAGAACTCAAAGCAATACGACGTGGTTGACCGTGCTGTGGATCAGCCCAGTCCTCTGCCTGGGTCAACACGTTAAATGGCAGAGAGTCAAAATCGATAAATTCGTTTTTTTGCGAAAAGTGTAAAGAGGCGATGAGTCGTTGATGGCGCAACATCAACAATCCCTTGATCAGGCTAGCCATGCCAGCTGCTTCCATCGCATGACCAATCATTGACTTGACGGATCCAAGCGGACAGCTCCATCCTTTGGGCACACGCCCCGCAAAGGCATCGGCTAGTGCTGCAGCCTCAATGGGATCACCAAGTTTTGTACCGGTACCGTGGGCTTCATAATAGCCAATGGAAGAAGCATCTATATTTTCACGATCATAGAGTTCAGTAATCAATTTCGTCTGTGAAGGTGCGCTAGGCGCGGTAATACTGCTACTGCGTCCATCCTGATTCAAAGCACTGGCGCGGATGATCCCGTGAATTGGATTTCCATCTGCTATGGCGCGATCTAAGCGTTTCAAAATCACAACGCCCACGCCCTCACCTGGCACAAATCCATCCGCTTGTTGAGCGAAGGCACTACAGCGTCCCGTTGGAGACAACATCCCGGCTCTGGAGAGCATCAGGTGCGTGTGCGGTGTTGACATTAAGGCAACCGCGCCGGCAACAGCCATTTCACATTCACCATTACGCAAAGACTGGGCTGCAAGGTGCAAAGCAACGAATGACGAGGAACAAGCCGTATCGATAGAGATGGCAGGTCCCTTGCTATCCAGATAGAAAGCCAGACGAGCCGGAAGAATCGAGCTGGCATTTCCTGTAAAGGAATGTGCATTACGATCGTCTTCACCAAAATTTTGGTGATAGTCCCCGCCCTTGCATCCAACAAAAATTCCAAGCTTTGATCCTGAAAGACTGGCCCGCGTCGAGCCGCTGTCTTCGAGCGCGCGGATAGCCTCCATCAGAAATAGTCTGTGCTGCGGATCTGTCAAGTCAGCTTCGCGCGGTGACATCTGAAAGAATGACGGATCAAAACCATCAATGCCTGGAATAAATCCACCCCATTTACCGGTACTCAAGCCCGCAGTAGGATCCTTGTCAAAGAATCCTTCGAGTGGCCAGCGTTCAACGGGTATCTCATGCACGGCATCATGACCGCTATTGATGTTATTCCAGTACGCCTCGAGATTTTCAGCATCCGGGAAACGACCACTCATCCCGACGACGGCTACTTGTATGTCCAGGTTTTCGGGAAGCTGCGCAACAAGCTGTTGACTATTCGAGGAGTTTCTACGGGGTGTTTCTGCAAGCAATTGAGATTGCGCAGTGACACCTGTTCGCGTGGCAGCGGGAAGAACAAAGGAAGTATCTATTTGAACAGGAAGTAATTTTTGAATCTGAGAAACCAGACTGATTAAATTAGGGTAATTAAAAAGATCAGTTGAGCGCAATTCAATATTGAACGATTCATTGAGTTTTCGAATAATCGACACGGCCATAATGCTGTCAACACCGAGGCTTGCAAACGGGCTTTCCGGTAAGATTTCGCTCTCACGCAATTCAAGTGCTTGAGCGATCTGCACAACTACACGACGCGTCAAACCATTCAATGCGTCCTGGCTATTACCCGGTAAGGCAAGCGGCGCAGGCGTATTCAATGCTTCAGTCGAATGAAGCGAATCAACGTTCTCATCACTCTGGAACACTTTAGTCTCTTGACTTTCGGTTGTCTGGCCAACAAACATCACGCCACCACTTTTAGCAACAATTACGCACATATCGTTGAGCGCAGGCTCGATTAAGGGCACGGGTAAGGCACGACTCGTGACAAAGCCGTTCTGAGCCAATATGGCCTGCCACCCCTCTATGGAGAGCAATGGGCCATGTTTAAGACGAACATCCTGATCTTGCGCAGCCCACCATCCGTTTAACAAACCAAACGTAAGCGTCGTAAATGGTTCTATTGAAACGGCTTCGTTGGCGACAAGCACTCCGGCTGGGCGCAAGAGACTCGTGACGTGATTGAGCGTGTTCGAAATATTACTTGTCGCATGCAGAACGTTAGACGCAATCACGATATCAAAGCCCGCGCGTGCAAACCCCTGAGCGACAGGATCAAGTTCAATATCCAGCCGTTTAAAATGTAGCCAGGTACGATTCGCACCGAAACGCTGACGACCAGCCTGTAAAAAGCTAACTGAAATATCAGTGAAAAAATACTCAACCTCAATTCCATGGACGAGTCGATCTAGCAAAGCAAGTACATCTGCACTCGTACCACCACTACCCGAACCGACCTCAAGCACACGAATTTTTTGTATTCCACGCACTCGCGCTTCGGTCACGATTGCATCAACGACTTGAACGACCTGATGATTGAAATAATCCGAGGCGGGATTACCTCGGTAAATATCGTCAACCAAGGTCGACAGACCATTTGGAAACATGACATCTGTTGCCAGTACACGCCCTGAAACAATATCGATAAAACTATCGAGGCATTTTTCTAGCAGTGTCAGGCTAGGCACCATTTCTGGCGCCTCGGATACCAACTCTGGGCGATGAATCGATTCAGGATTCACCCCGGATTCGTATACTGACGGACTGCTCTCAATCACCCAGCCAGCACCGACCAAATGTGACAGCACCGC
>CAINDJ010000244.1 GCA_903847325.1 uncultured beta proteobacterium
CTCGATGGGCATCAGACCTGAGATCATATTGATCAGAGTCGATTTGCCACAACCATTCGGCCCAAAAATCGAAACGATTTTTCCCTTCGGAATATTTAAATCGAAATCTTCATATAGTGGTGCACCCCCAAAGGCTTTATTCAGGCCACGGATGGTGACATGAGTCCCCGCAGGCTGGGGACTTTCAAGAATCGTACTCATGCTTTGCCACTCCAGTGAATCAGGTGTTTTTCAAGCATCATGAACAAGACATTCAAGCCATAACCTACCGCGCCTGTGATAATGATTGAGCTGTACATTTCTTTTACGTTGAACACTTGTTGCGCATCGATGATGCGATGCCCAAGTCCATCCTCTGAGCCGATAAACATTTCGGCAACAATCACAATGACAAGCGCCATCGAGATGCCGCTGCGCAGGCCTACAAAAGTTTGCGGCAGGCTCTCCATGAGCAAAACATCTTTAAAAATGTAGCGTTTGGGAATGCCCATTGTCATAGCAGCCATCACGCGCGTTTTTTTCGCATTCATTACGCCGTAGGCGCTATTAAACAAAATCACCAGCACAGCCGCGAAGGCTGCGATGGCGACTTTGTTTAGATCCGTAATGCCGAAAATCAGCAAAAATAAAGGAATCAACGCCGATGAGGGGGTCGAGCGAAAAAAATCAACCAAAAACTCAACACTCCGATAAATACTCCTTGAACTGCCAAGCGCAATGCCCAGTGGCACGCCAATGACTGTAGCAACACCGAATGCATAGAGTGTTCTGCGCAGCGTCGCAAGCAGATCAATATTCATCGCGCCTGAAATCAGCGATTTCCATAAAAAAATCAGCGTATCGACTGGTGGAGGTAACAAAACGGGTTTGACCCATTTTGCCGAAATCGCGAGCTCCCACAGGCCCAGCAATAAAAGTGGGCCGACTAGTGGTAGAAGTATGGAGAGTTTAAGGTTCGTAATGCGCATTGCCTCAGGCTCCGTACATGAGGGATTTCACATCGACTTTTTGAGTAAAGATTTTGCGTTCGGTAAATACATCGAAATACTTCTGAAACGCCGCGATGTCACTTGGCTTGAATTCGTTGTACATGACGAAATTCGCAATCGGAACTTCTTTGGCAATCGCGCTGTCAATCGAAGTGTATTTATCTAGAGAAAGACGCGCGGCATCAGGTTCCTTTCTGACGAAATCGACACCTTTCGCATAAGCGGCTAAAAACTTTTTAACGTCTTCGGGGTTTTCTTTAATCAGCGATGTGGTGAGGGACGCTGTGCCACCGAACCATGGTGCATCGGCATCATCCAGCACATATTTTGAAATCACACCGGTCTCAAGAATCTTGCTTTGACTTTTCATGCGACCGATGGTGCCGCTTGGCTCCAGCGTGTAGACGGCATCGATTTGCCCGGCAACGAGTGCGGGGACATGCTGACCCACAGGCAGCTCAATCGGTTTGATATCGCCCAGGCCATTTTTTTCGAGAATGATCTTGGTAAGCACTACGTTTTGAATGCCAGGCCCGCAGGCAACGCGTGCGCCTTTCAAATCTTTGATCGCGGTGGCTTTACTGTCCATCGGGACCAGGAACTCGTCCAGTACATATTTATGATTGGAAGGGTTGGAACAAATGATTTTGAACAGATTCGGGGAGGTGATTTCACCCAAAGCCAGGGCTGCGGAGGCCGTACCATTTGCGGAACCGTGAATGCGCCCCGCTATCATCGCTTCAACAATCTGTGAGGGGCTGGCGAATTTGACCGCTTCGACATCCAGACCGACTTCTTTGAAATACCCTTTTTCAAGGGCGACATAAAAAGGCAGGCCGGCTGCAATCGGCCAGTAACCCATCAGAATTTTCCCTCCTGCCGCACGGGTGATCGCGGGGAGCATGGACATCAGTGCCGTGCTGGCACCTACGGTGAGTAGTTGACGACGGCGATTCGAGGTTTGGCGCATGGCATTTCCTTTGGTTGATCGACTCAGGAGGGCGTTTGACTTGAAATCAAACTGATGTACAAGCTTGTATGCAAGCAAAATGCGTGCCAGATGCGCCTGTCATGCATGCTTGTCTGAGGGAGCCAGTGGAGTGTTGGAGCTGGGCGTGTGGGGTCGTCTCGGTGTGGTCAGACTTGGTGCTGCGATGTCGCGTGCGTGCACCAAAAGAGAACGACTGGTGTTCTATGCCTGTACTGCGCTCAACTCCTGATGAGCCAGGTTGACCGAGCGCTGCAGTTGTTTCATCGGATAGGTGAGCTCTGGATAGGTATGCTCGAGAATCTCTTTTGGGAGCGGCGCAAGTGTGTCGGTCGGTTTGAGCGAACCAAAGCTGGGCAGCAGGCTGTCAAGATGCTGGATGACAACCTCAGGAGGGTGAGGCATGGAGAGTAACGTTGTCATCACCGCAGCAATCTGTGAGGCCAGCATATGGCTTTGAATCAACAAATTATTGAACTCGGCTACGTGCTTTTGGCGCGATTCAGGTTCAAGCATCATGCGGTAAAAAGCGCTCGCAAAGTTGCTAAAAGCCACGTGAACGTTTTTACGCGCCAGTCTCCAGTTCAGGTCGGCTTGCCCCACCTGTGGATTCGTCGGGTCAATGCCTGATTGGCTTCGCGCATCGAGATACTGAAGCCCTGACTGTAAATATGCGCGGTTGGCCATCACGGCTGCCTTGGCCAGCGATGGCATGAACTGTGATTCCCACCACGGCAAGAAATAACTGCAGCCAAAACAGATCACTGAGCCTACGAAGGTATCGATCGCGCGATCCGCAATAATGGTTGAGGAACCGGGATCAATGAAGTGAAACGCCATCAGAATCGCAGTCGTATTCAAGGTCGATGCTGCCATGTAGTTGACCTGAATCATGCTTGCGCCAACAATGGTGATGAGTACCATCATGATGAAAAGCAGGGTTTGATCGTGCACACTGTAAAGGATGCCGAAAGCCACGGCACAACCTATCAGTGTGCCTAGCAGACGAAAGCCATTGCGCTGCCGAGTGAGCGCAAACCCCGGCTTCATGATGATGAGCACGGTGAGCAAGATCCAGAACCCTTGACGGGCGAGAACAGGGAGCAGTGTCGACACAGCCATGGCGATGCCGGCGGCGAGTGTGATGCGAAGTGCGTAACGGCAAATAGGTGAATCCAGTCGCAAATTGCTGGTCAGCATGCCAATGCGAAACTGATCTCGCGATAAGAATTGGGTCAATGAATTATTGATATCTACGGACTGGATTGGTTTAGTGCCAGGCGACCCGCGCGTGTATTCGGCCATCCGGTCAACAATCCGCGCATTGACGCGCAGGCGACGCAGAATTTCTACGCATAATCTATAGACATCAGGTTCGCGTGTCGGCAGTCCGCTTTCTTGCATCACCTGTACTTCAAACTCAAGCGCCCGTAATTCAGCCTTCACACTGCTGCGCCGTCTGACCGGGCGATCACGTGAGACCGCGAGGGCGATGCGCTCGATCTCCAGGGACATTTTGTAAAGCGCATCGCGCATAAAAATCAGCGCGTCCGCGTCCCCTAGTGTTTTTTTCAGCAAAGCGTAGTCTGTGCGCGTTGCAACGAGCGTGTCGAGAATGGCAATCATCTCGACAAAAAGATTCCACAGCATAATGCGGCGCGGATCCTTTTTAGTCGTGTCAGTTGTTAAGCCTCTGAGCACCATGTCACGGGCGGCCTGGTGTTTCTCGATCATATCGGACTGACAGGTGATCAGTTCGCGGTAGGTCGTATCCAGATCGCTTTCGAGGTTGTACATGTCCGCGCGACGTTGAATGTACTCAGCTGTCGCGAACAGGGCGATGGATAAGGCTTGTTCTTTCTCGCGCATGGTCATCAGGCGACTGACTAAATAGCTAAATACGGCGTAGAACAAACCACCACCAAAAGAGGTGAGTGTATGGAGCAGCACTTCGTCCGCAGTTAACGGGGAGTGCATGGTGACAGTCATCAGTAACAGGCAGGCAAAGCCAATCTGGCCACCTTTTTTGCCATAAACCGACAACATTGAGAAAAAGAAACATTGCCCAATGACGGCAAACCAGATCAGCAAAGGATGCGAAGAGGCTAGTCCGGTGATAGTGACGGTCACGCCACCTAGCAGCGCTCCACCCAGCATTTCCCGGGCTCGGTGTTCGTGTGGGCCAGGCTGGTCGATAAATGCGACACACAGGGCACCAAATGTCGCCACTAGCCCCTCTGCGTACCAGCCAAACAGACCCCCTATGACCATGATCGGCAGCAAAGTACCCGTCGCCCGACGCATGCCACTATAAAAATGATGGCTATACAGGTAGCGCCTGACTTGGTTAATGCTGATGTCCATGGGTGGTTTGGCCGGGCGGTTGGTTGTCGGGTTTACCCTTATTATAGGCCTGCTGATTTGCGCTGCGGCGCACAACACGTTAAAGTTTAAGATTCGTGCGAAAAAAGCTCACCGCTTTTTACGTGCAATGGCTTCAATGTCCGGGTCACCACCCGATTTGTGCTTGCCATTTAAACTTTTGCTGCTGCCCCCGCCATAAGCTGTGGTCAGCGCGTCCGTTTCGATCCAGTGCACCCCTGTTGGGTGCGTGCAACGCCTGAAGGCGAATGCGCGTCGGGTTGGCAATGTATCCGGGTAGCCAGGCTCCGTGAGCTTGAAAACGTCGGGTCATGTTGCGATTTCCGTCGCGGTTCCGTGACTCTCTATATGGATGTGTTTAAAGCACACGGGGAGAACAGTCTGATGGGTAATGCCGGTAATGAAAGGAATGAAATCATGGAACTCAATGGCGCAGATATTGTCGCGCGTTGTCTGGCTGACGAAGGCGTAGAACACGTCTTTGGCTACCCCGGTGGAGCAGTGCTCTACATTTACGACGCGATTTACAAGCAAGATAAATTCAAACACATCCTGGTCAGGCATGAGCAGGCTGCTGTTCACGCAGCGGATGCTTATTCGCGCTCGTCCAACAAAGTAGGCGTATGCCTGGTCACCAGCGGTCCTGGTGTCACCAATGCTGTCACGGGTATTGCAACGGCCTACATGGATTCGATCCCGATGGTGATCATCAGTGGTCAGGTGCCAACGCACGCCATTGGTGAGGACGCTTTTCAGGAGTGCGACACGGTTGGTATCACCCGACCTTGTGTCAAACATAATTTCCTGGTGCGGGACGTCAAAGACCTGGCAGAGACCATGCGTCGCGCGTTTTATATCGCACGTACCGGACGTCCCGGTCCTGTACTCGTTGATATCCCCAAAGACATCACCGTTGCGCATTGCAAATACACGCCCTCAAAAGGCGAACCGGTTTTGCGCTCGTACACCCCAGTGGTGAAAGGCCATCAGGGGCAGATCAAAAAAGCTGTGCAGATGCTGCTCCAGGCTGAGCGCCCCATGGTCTATAGCGGTGGTGGTGCGATTTTGTCGGATGCCTCGGCTGAGCTGACGCAGTTCGTCAAGCTGCTCGGCGCACCTTGCACCAACACGTTGATGGGATTGGGCGCTTATCCTTTTAGCGACAAACAATACGTTGGTATGCCAGGCATGCACGGTACCTACGAGGCCAATATGGCGATGCAGCACTGCGATGTGCTGATTGCGATTGGCGCACGTTTTGACGATCGCGTGATTGGTAATCCCAAACATTTCGCACAAAACCCACGCAAAATTATTCATATCGATATTGATCCTTCCTCTATTTCAAAGCGTGTCAAAGTCGAAGTGCCGATCGTGGGCAACATCAAAGATGTTCTGGTTGAAATGATGGCGCAGTACGAAGCCGCAGCAGTTGAGACCAAACAAAACACCGAGGCGCTTGCCAAGTGGTGGCAGCAAGTTGACATCTGGCGTGGCAAAGAGTGCATGAAATTTGCCGATTCGCTCGAGGTGATCAAACCTCAGTCCGTGGTGCAAAAGCTCTGGGAAATCACCGGTGGCGATGCCTTCATCACCTCGGATGTGGGCCAGCACCAGATGTGGGCGGCACAGTATTACGGCTTTAATAAGCCACGCCGCTGGATCAACTCCGGTGGTCTGGGTACCATGGGTGTCGGGCTCCCCTACGCGATGGGCGTACAGATGGCTAACCCCGATGCGACCGTCGCCTGTATTACTGGCGAAGGCTCGATCCAGATGAATATCCAGGAGCTCGCAACCTGCCGTCAATACCATCTGACGCCTAAGGTGATATGCCTGAACAACCGTTTTCTTGGCATGGTTCGCCAGTGGCAGCAGATTGATTATTCGTCGCGTTACTCAGAGTCCTATATGGACTCGTTGCCTGACTTCGTCAAACTGGTCGAGGCATATGGCCACGTAGGCATGCGCATCGAAAAACCTGCCGATGTCGAGGGTGCATTGCGTGAGGCGTTCAAATTAAAAGATCGCCTGGTATTCATGGACTTCATTACCGATCAGACAGAGAACGTTTGGCCCATGGTCAAAGCCGGTCGCGGTTTGACCGAAATGTTGCTCGGTTCAGAAGACCTGTAAGGAGACCACCATGAAACACGTTATCTCTGTACTGATGGAAAATGCCCCAGGTGCTTTATCGCGCGTGGTAGGTTTGTTTTCCGCACGTGGCTACAACATTGAAACCCTGACCGTTGCGCCGACTGAAGACAATACCCTGTCGCGGCTGACCCTGGTGACGATGGGTTCGGACGATGTCATCGAACAAATCACCAAGCACTTGAATCGCCTCATTGATGTGATTAAGGTCGTTGATCTGACAGAGGGCCCGCATATTGAACGCGAGCTCATGCTGATCAAAGTGCGCGCGGTGGGTAAAGAGCGCGAAGAAATGAAGCGGATGGCGGATATTTTCCGTGCCCGCATCATTGATGTAACAGACAAGGCCTACACCATCGAACTCACGGGTAACCAAGACAAGATACAGGCTTTTATCGATGCGCTGGATCGTAGCGCCATTCTTGAGACTGTCCGCACAGGGGTCTCGGGCATGGGTCGCGGAGAACGCATCCTCAAGCTTTGATCGCTGCTTGTTTAGAACGGTCTTTTTTTAACGAAACACTGCATTTCATTTACAAAAAATCTGGAGCCCAGAATGAAAGTTTTTTATGACAAAGATTGTGATCTGTCCCTGATCAAGGGTAAAACTGTTGCCATTATTGGTTACGGTTCACAGGGCCACGCCCACGCACTGAACCTGCATGAGTCAGGTGTCAAGGTTGTTGTTGGTCTGCGCAAAGACGGCGCCTCATGGGTCAAAGCAGTCAATGCCGGCCTGAAAGTCGCCGAAGTCGCCGATGCCGTCAAAGCCGCTGATCTGGTCATGATGCTGCTGCCTGACGAGAACATCGCTGCCGTCTACCGTGAAAGCGTCCATGCAAATATCAAGCCAGGTGCTGCCTTGGCTTTTGCACACGGCTTTAACGTCCACTACGGTCAGGTCGTCCCACGCGAAGACATCGACGTTGTGATGGTTGCTCCTAAGGCACCTGGTCACACTGTTCGTGGCACATACGCTCAGGGCGGCGGCGTGCCAGCTCTGGTTGCTGTGCACCAGAATAAATCAGGCGCTGCACGTGACATCGCTTTGTCTTACGCTTGCGCAATCGGTAGCGGCCGTTCGGGCGTGATCGAGACAAACTTCCGCGAAGAAACAGAAACCGACTTGTTCGGCGAACAAGCTGTTCTGTGCGGAGGTGCTGTTGAGCTGATCAAAGCTGGTTTCGACACATTGACCGAAGCCGGCTATGCACCAGAAATGGCGTATTTCGAATGCTTGCACGAACTCAAACTGATCGTTGACCTGATTTATGAAGGCGGTATCGCCAACATGAATTACTCGATTTCGAACAACGCTGAATTCGGCGAATACGAAACAGGTCCTAAGATCGTTACAGATGCTACACGCGATGCAATGCGTCAGGCACTCAAAGACATTCAAAATGGCGAATACGCCAAGCGTTTCATCCTGGAAAACCAGGCTGGTGCACCAACCCTGACATCACGTCGCCGTATCAACGCTGAATCACAGATCGAAGTGGTCGGTGCCAAGCTGCGCGCCATGATGCCCTGGATTGCTGCAAACAAGCTGGTTGACCAGACCAAGAACTAATTTGCAGCTGAAGTTCTGGTTCATGCCTTGTCATGCAGGGCGGACAATCGGGATTTTCAGGCAGTTATTTGAAACACGCCCTTCGGGGCGTGTTTTTTTGGGTTAACCTTTGGCTACGATGAATACACCTCACTATCCCCACCCCATTATTGCCCGCGAAGGTTGGCCTTTCCTTGCCGGCTCGATTCTGATCGCATTGCTCGTGACGCAATGGTCGCCAGGCTGGTCGATTCCTTTGTGGATCATTGCCGTTTTTGTATTGCAGTTTTTTCGTGATCCGGCGCGCGCTGGCTCCACCGCGGCCAACGCAGTGCTGTCACCGGCTGATGGTCGCATCGTGGTGGTTGAACACACGCATGATCCCTACGGTAATCGCGAGGCGCTGAAAATCAGCGTCTTCATGAATGTATTTAACGTACACAGCAATCGCAGTCCTGTAGATGGCAAAGTGCAAAGTGTTGAATACTTTCCAGGTAAATTTTTTAATGCTGCGCTGGACAAAGCTTCACTCGAAAACGAGCGCAATGCCATGGTGATTCAAACAGAATCAGGCCATATTGTGACCGCGACGCAGGTGGCTGGCCTGGTCGCTAAACGTATTCTTTGCTATGCAAAAATTGGTGACACACTGGCGCGTGGTCAGCGCTACGGCTTTATCCGTTTTGGTTCGCGTGTCGATGTGTATTTACCCCCCGGTTCGCGTCCGCGTGTCGCGATCGGTGACAAGGTCAGTGCGACCAGCACCGTCTTAGCTGAACTGCCAGAAACCATTGCCTGAGGTGTCCATGCCCAATCATTCTCATCGCGATCCTGAATTACGTCACCGGGGCATTTATCTACTGCCTAATGCCTTTACGACGGCCGCTTTGTTTGCAGGCTTTTATGCAGTCGTACATGCAATGAATAATCGCTTCGAAATGGCAGCGATCGCCATTTTTGTAGCGATGGTGCTCGATGGTATGGATGGCCGTGTGGCACGCCTGACCAATACAACTTCTGCATTTGGCGAGCAGTATGACTCGCTGTCTGATATGACGTCCTTTGGCGTGGCGCCAGCCTTGGTCGTCTACGAATGGATGCTTAAAGACCTGGGTCGTTGGGGTATGCTCGCCGCCTTCATTTATGTATGCTGCGCGGCCTTACGTCTGGCACGATTCAATACCAATATCGCAGTGGTCGATAAGCGTTACTTTCAAGGATTGCCGAGCCCAGCCGCAGCGGCTTTAGTAGCTGGTTTTGTCTGGCTGGTGGTAGATAATCGCTTGCAGGTCCCGCATGAGTTGCTGGCCTGGACGACGTTTTTCCTCACGATCTATGCTGGCGTTGCGATGGTGACGAATTTACCCTTTTATAGTGGCAAATCTTTTGCCTTGGGCCGCAGTGTGCCTTTCTGGGTCATTCTGGTTTTTGTCGCCGGATTTATTTTTATTTCCAGTAACCCGCCTGTCGTACTGTTCGGCTTGTTTATTGTGTATGGCCTATCAGGCTGGGGTGTCTGGGTCTGGCGCAAGAGGCGTGCAAAACAACTAAGCGCGCGTGCCTGAATAGGTCAATCCGACACACAATAAAAACCTGTCAGTTCAATATTACTGACAGGTTTTTATTATTTCAGTGCCGACTGTCGCCCCCGTGCAGGCTCCACGGATCAGGTCCTGGATGAAAGTGGGTGACCTCTTTACCATCGGCACCCATATAGACGTACATCATTGAGGCCCATACGTCAGATTGTTTGTAACGATACGCCCAGACAATTTCGTTACCCTTGGCCACGCCATCGGTATTGGCGGGCGGGCCAAATTCGCAGGTGACTTGCTGGGCAGTCCATTTGCCCTGCGAAAGCATCGCGAAGTGTGCATCAGTGAGCAGTTGCTTCATCGCCACGACATTGCCTTCTTTTGAAACAAAACTGCCGTAGGCATATTGCCCCATTGGCTGTAGCGTCCAGATCATGCGTTGCGTGCCATCTGTGTTCTTACAGACCGTGGTCGGTTTTCCGAATTGTTTTTCGACCTCGGCGATAGGTGTGCCTGCCGGAACCGATTGCAATTGGGCGCAACCCGTCAGTGCAAGAGCCGCTGCTGCCAGGCCGAGTAGGCTTTTTGTGATGCGTGTGCGGTCAATATGACCGTTAATTTGAGTGGTATTCATGTTTGTTCCTTTAAGCGGTAATGCCTGGTTAATCCACACTGAATCCGCGCGTGCCCTCATCAAACATCGGGTCAGGCACGGGGCCGAATTTCATCACGGTTTGACCATCGTCACCAAAGGTGATCACCATGAACGAATACCATGTGTCCAGATGCATGTAACGATACAGCCAAGTCGTATGCTTGTCGCTGAATCCGAGACCTAAATCCTGAATTTCTGCTGGCGGGCCAAACTGACAATGGATTTGTTCCTTGGTCATGCCGGGTGTGGCCAGGATGGCAAAGTTCGCATCGGTCAGTATCTGCTTAAAACCGCTAATCCGTCCATCCGTCGAAAGTTCAGTTGCCCAGGCTTGTTGCCCCATGGGTTGAGCCGTCCATACCAGGCGTTCGGTGCCTGTTTTTCCTGCACAACGCGCTGCGGGTTGTCCAAATTGTTTAATGACTACATCTATATTGGTGCCAGGGGGGATGCTGGTCAGACTGGCGCATCCTGTTAAAAGTACCAATAAAAAAGATAAGCTTAGCTTTCTGATGCGCATGTCATGTCCGTAGAGGGGTAACCAGGGTGGGCGAGGTTGCTCCACTGGGATTGATTTTAGCGAATCAGCTATAATTGTCAGGCTTTACCGAAATTTTTACTAAATCTAACCATCACGTTCGGGCACCTCAGCCCCAACGCTTGTCAATTGAGGAATCAAAATGTCTGTAGCTGATATCAAAAAATCCGACATCGTCGCGCAATTTCAACGCGCACAAGGCGATACCGGTTCCCCAGAAGTTCAAGTGGCATTGCTCACAGCTCGTATCAATGAGCTGACAGGTCACTTCAAGACCCACATGAAAGACCACCACTCACGTCGCGGCCTCCTGCGTATGGTTAGCCGTCGTCGTAAGTTACTCGATTATCTCAAGGGCCGTAACCCAGATTCCTATCGTGCACTGATCGAAAAACTCGGTCTGCGTAAGTGATATTTTCCTTGATCGGAATCCATGGGGCAGTCTCCCCGTGAATCAACCGTGGTCGGTGCGGCTTATAGCCGCCTTGTCCACGGTTTTTCATTTGTAAGGAATAAATTGTCATGTTCAATAAAGTGACCAAATCTTTTCAGTATGGCCAACACACTGTTGTGCTTGAGACTGGTGAAATTGCTCGCCAGGCTTCAGGTGCTGTGCTTGTCACCATCGAAGACACCGTCGTACTCGCAACGGTTGTTGCAAAAACCTCAGCCAAATCAGGTCAGGACTTTTTCCCCCTGACGGTTGACTACATTGAGAAAACCTATGCTGCGGGCAAAATCCCCGGCGGTTTTTTCAAGCGCGAAGGCAAGCCTAGCGAAAAAGAAACACTGACCTCACGTCTGATTGACCGTCCGTTACGCCCTCTGTTCCCAGAAGGCTTCTACAACGAAGTCCAGGTCATCATTCATGTGTTGTCCGTCAATCCCGAAATCGATCCTGATATTGCAGCCATGATCGGCGCGTCCGCCGCGCTGGCTATTTCCGGTATTCCATTCAACGGTCCGATCGGTGCCGCTCGCGTGGGTTACATCGATGGTCAGTACCTGATCAACCCAACCGCTTCGCAGCTAAAAACTTCGAAAATGGATCTGGTCGTTGCTGGTACACAAGCCGCTGTGCTGATGGTCGAATCCGAAGCCCAACAGCTTTCCGAAGAAATCATGCTCGGTGGTGTTGTGTTCGGTCACAACGCCATGCAAGCTGTTATCGGCGCGATCAATGACCTGGTCCGCGAAGCCGGTAAACCCGCCTGGGATTGGCAGCCTGCTGCCAAAAACGAAGCACTCATTGCTACGGTGACCGCTGCTGCGCAAGACGGCCTGAACGCCGCCTACCAGACTCGTCAAAAGCAAGAGCGCACGAATCAGTTGCGTCAGGTTTACTCAGATGTGCACGGCAAACTGGCCGAGCAGGCCGCAGCATCGGGTGTCTCAGCACCTGATGGCGTTGTGGTCGACAACATCCTGTTTGACCTCGAAGCCCGTATCGTGCGTACACAGATTCTGTCTGGTGAGCCACGTATCGATGGTCGCGATACACGCACCGTGCGTCCGATCAGCATCCGTCTGGGCGTGCTGCCACGCGTACACGGCAGTGCCTTGTTCACCCGTGGTGAAACGCAGGCGCTGGTGATTGCTACGCTGGGCACCAAGCAAAACGAACAAATCATCGACGCGCTCATGGGCGAGTACCGTGACCGATTCCTGATGCACTACAACATGCCTCCATTCGCAACGGGCGAAACCGGCCGCGTAGGTACGCCAAAGCGCCGCGAGATCGGCCACGGCCGTCTGGCTAAGCGTTCGCTCGTGCCTTTGTTGCCTGATGCAGCGGATTTCCAGTACACGATCCGTCTCGTGTCAGAGATCACTGAGTCAAACGGCTCGTCCTCAATGGCTTCTGTCTGCGGCGGTTCACTCGCCATGATGGATGCTGGCGTTCCTGTTAAGGATCACGTTGCTGGTGTGGCCATGGGTCTGATTCTCGATGCAGGCAAATTTGCCGTGCTGACAGATATCCTGGGCGACGAAGATCACCTCGGCGATATGGACTTTAAAGTGGCTGGTACCGAAAACGGCATCACCGCATTGCAAATGGACATCAAAATCCAGGGCATCACTAAAGAAATCATGCAGGTTGCACTGGCGCAAGCCCGTGACGGTCGTTTGCATATTCTTTCGAAAATGCGCGAAGCCATCCAGGGCTCAACCGGCGAGTTGTCAGCCTTTGCTCCACGTATGATCTCGATGAAAATTAATCCAGAGAAAATTCGTGACGTGATCGGCAAGGGTGGCGCAACCATCCGTGCACTGACCGAAGAAACCGGTACGCAGATCGACATCGGTGACGATGGCACGATCACGATCTCGAGCGCCGATCTTGATCGCGCACACGAGGCACAGCGCCGTATTTCTGATCTGACCGCTGATGTCGAAGTTGGCCAGGTCTACGAAGGCAGCGTGTTGCGTCTGCTGGACTTTGGTGCGATCGTGCAAGTTCTGCCAGGTCGTGATGGTCTGTTGCACATCTCCGAGATTGCTAACTACCGCATTGCTAACATCAACGACGTATTGAAAGTTGGTCAGGCGATTCGCGTAAAAGTGATCGAGGCCGATGACAAAGGTCGTCTGCGTCTGTCAGCCAAAGCAATTGGTGGAATCGAACAGCAAACCGAAGGTGGCGCACCTGCCGCTACCGCACCTGCTGCCGAATCATCATCTACTGCTACCCCTCCAGCCGCTCAGTAATTTAAAGCGACTGTTAAAAACCCTGCAAGGTGCGAGCCCTGCAGGGTTTTTTAATGTGTATTCACAATGCACGTTCACAATTACTAACAAAATAAAAAACATTAACAACGAAAATTCGCCCCAACAGCACTCAGTAAATGTACAGTTAAGGATCAGAGTTTTTATTTCCGATCAGGTGCCTAATGATCCAGCTTCAAGATATCGAACAAGCCCGTCTGGCGCTCAAAGGGCAGGTCGTTGAGACGCCTTTTACATACTCCCGGACATTATCAGAAATCCTCGGTGCTGAGATCTGGCTCAAATTCGAAAATCTGCAGTTCACTGCTTCTTTTAAAGAGCGCGGTGCCTACAACCGCATGCGGTCTTTGACCGCAGAGCAACGCAAAAACGGTGTGATCACCATGTCTGCCGGTAATCATGCGCAAGGTGTCGCTTATCATGCCGAGCGTATGAGTATCCCTGCCGTGATTGTGATGCCTAAATTTACACCGACTGTTAAGGTCGCCAATACGCGCAGATTTGGCGCAGAGGTTGTTCTGCATGGCGAGACCTTTGATGATGCGCGTGCATTGGCACTCGAGCTCGCTCAGACCCGACAACTCACGTTGATCCATCCTTACGATGATGATGCCGTCATCGCTGGCCAGGGCACAATTGGTCTTGAAATGCTTGAGGTCAAACCCGATCTCGATATGCTTGTTGTGCCAATTGGCGGCGGAGGACTGATCTCCGGGATTGCGACTGCCGCCAAGGCCTTACGTCCAGAAATTGAAGTCATTGGCGTGCAGACTGAGGCCTTTCCCTATATGGCGGCAGCTGTCCATAACCAGACCATCAAAGGGGCAACCCGTACGATTGCCGAAGGTATCGCAGTCAAAACACCGGGGGTCAGAACGCTTGAAATTATTCGTCAAAAAGTCGATGACATTGTTTTGGTCTCGGAGCGCGATATTGAATACGCAATCGTGACTTTGCTTGAAATCGAAAAGACGGTTGTTGAGGGGGCAGGCGCGGCCGGACTAGCTGCGCTATTGCATGCGCAATCGATGGATGATTCTCGTTTTGAGGGAAAGAAAATTGGCGTCGTACTATGTGGCGGCAATATTGATCCTCTTGTCCTGGGTGGACTGATCGAACGCGGGATGGTGCGGGCAGGGCGACTGACGCGCATTCGCGTCAGCATCCATGATTTGCCAGGAGCGCTGTCCCAGATCACGCAGCTTGTGGCCGATACGGGCGCCAATATTACGCAGGTCAATCACCAGCGTGCGTTTACCTCACTGCCTGCGCAGGATGTAGAAGTCGATCTGGTGATGCAGACTCGCGGGCATGAACACGTCGATGAAATTTTGACTACTTTACGTGCGCAAGGGTTTCGCGCGGTGCGTGGGGATTAAAACTAATTAAGTTCAATCACCTTCAGTAATTGTCCTGCCATTGAGCGGCATCACAGGGCGTGCATTCATTGGGAATATTTTTTGAAATTGTCCGAGTTGTGAAGCAGACATTTCTACAGGTGTTTTCAGGATATAAAAATTCACACCATCTTCTGAGCAATCCGGGGTGGTGAGTGAGCCCTCGTAACTGTAATAAGCCAAATCCTTTGGCAGGAGCGCTGTCAGATCAAGTGTGGTGGGTAAGACAAGCTTTCCTGTTGTTGCAGGCATATTATCCAATACGGTCTTTAAAGTTGGATTTTCCTGACCTTCTTTAAAAAACAAACCAATCACCGCAATTTTTCCTGACTCGTTGTCATCTGGTGAATCGCCTGGATTGAGATGGACCAGATGCGCGTTTAAGGGATAACCTTTGCCATCTACTTTTTCTTCGCTGGGTGTATGCAGGTGGAACTGCAAAATCCTGAAATTCGTATCGCCGATGTGTGCGTCACCGCCATCAGGCAGGTTGACTTGAATGGTGTGTCCGTTGTTCACGATCAACGCTTTAGATGGCTTGTATTCAGGCTTGATTTTTGCGCTGGCTTTAGTAGCCTGCGCGCTCGGGATGTTGATGGGTGACTGCACTTGTCCATACTTGCAAACAGAAAACTTAGGACTCAGATCACCCCAATGCTCAGGTGCGATTTTTCCTTCGTATCCCCAATTTACCTTACCCTCTGCATAGCTTGAGAGGGATAGGGTCGCTAAAAATAAACCCAAAATTTTTGAATTGATGCGCATAATTTTTCTCAGACTAGTAGAGTAAGTGGCTTTTTTTGATCATACCGTTCAATTCAAATATTGAGTAGTTGAGTTGAATCTGCTTAAAGAATTAAAAATGCCCCAACATTCTGAGCGATAGAAAGTCGGGGCAAACTAGCCTCTTAGAACTTAAAGGCGCAATGACTACAGTGGTGCAAATCCCAGTTCCTGGCGGAAACGGTTTTTAACGTACACGCCATCACGCGAGGGCAGTGCACGAGGCAAGTCATCAGCTTTTACAAAGACTTGTGCAAAAGTAACACCCGCGCGTTTGTGAATACTTTCTGTGACTTGGGCTACATCCTTTGCATCATGTACTTCAAAGGAGTTTGTAATGCCGCAGGCGCGTGCAACAGCTGAAAAGCTTGTGCCCAGACTCGTGTGGCTGCGCTGCATGCCTGTCTCACCAAAGTGGCCGTTATCGAGCACCACGATGGTCAGGTTTTTCGGTTGCTGTGCATTGATAGTGGCTAGTCCGCCGATGCCCATGAGTTGCTCGCCGTCACCGGTCACGACCACAACCTGTTTTTCTGGTTGTGCGAGTGCGAGGCCCAGGCCGATCAAGGCCGCACCACCCATCGCACCCCAGAGGTAAAAGTTTTTGTTGCGGTCGCCAGCGGCAAACACGTCATAGGTTGGGGAGCCCAAGCCTGTCACAACGAGTGCGTCAGGAGATTGAGCGAGTAATTCTTTTACAAAGTCACGGCGATTAATGGTCGCAGTTGAGGTATCACGTAATGTCATGTTCGTTCCTTAGTTGCGGATCCATTTCTTGCGCCCAATCAGGCTTTGCGACAGCAGCACGGCTACTTGCTCGCCACCCTCAAAGGCTGCATCCAGTGCGGCGCTCACGATGTCTTCGACTTCGTCGGCACGCTCGGCGCGCAATACGGTGATGCCCATGAGTTCCATTGAGCCTTGCGTTGCTTTGCTCATGGGAACCTGCCAGGGATTGAATTCGGCGTATTCGCCGCGCATCGTCACCAGGCTCAAGAAAGGAAAGCGGCAGCTTTGCAGCAAAGACATCATGTTGATGCAGTTACCCACGCCACTACTTTGCATCAGGAGCGCGGAGCGAACGCCACCGAGCCAGGCTCCGCTGGCGATCGCCACGCCTTCTTCTTCAGTAGTCAGGACGATGCCACGCATCTCTGGGTCTGCGTGGACGCGACGGATCACGTGGGCATGACCTGCATCAGGTACGTAGGAGACCTGACGGATGTTGCCTTGCTTGAGAACGTTAAAAATGTCTTCTTGCCAGGGTGAGTGGGGCTGCTCTTCGCTCATAGTTAATGCTCGGGTAGTTGGTTAAGCTGCCATCATATTTTGTAATATGATCGAATGTAAAATAAAAAATAATGATGGGAGACATCAGTATTTTTTATACGTAGTTATTCAACATGCCTTTCATAGCAACCAGCCAATCTGAACAGTCGATCGCGTTTGAGCATGGTGGCAACCGCCTCTGGCTGGCGCCTGCCGGAGGCAAACAGCACATTGAGCGTGCGCTCGATGTGCTCCCTGAGCACCTCTTTATGCGTGGGCCACCAGAGCGATAACAGTCGGTCAGGGTCTGTCAGTCCTAAACTCTGTTTGCGCAGTTCCGAACGACTGAAATCCTTGATATTCCAGGTCAGCACGCTCACAGGTCCCGAGACCGAGCGAGCAACGGCTGCAATGCCTGCAGCGGCTACGTGTTTGTCTTTGCGATCGGTGTGTCGTAATTCTGTTTCAAATTCCGTCACGTCCCCCATATTGGCAAGAGGGAATTGCTCTTGCATGTTTTGCCATTCGAGAGCGAGCAAGGCAGGCTCAATCGGCCAGAGGCGTGCGGCATTACGCTGCCATTCATCGCCGATTTTGTCTGTCCAGACCGGTACAAGCACGCCTGCATGGCCCAGGCTGAGCAGTAAGGGGCGAAGCAAACCAGACATCATGACGCAGGCGTCAAGCACTAAGCCAGGAGTTTGATTGACTTGAGCAGACGGTAGATCGGGCGGTACTGAATCTTGTTGTGTTGACGTCATCCAGTTATTTTAGTGCCAACAGCGCGGCACGTACGATGGTCTGCGCATCCACGCCAAAATAGGCACGCAACGCCGCACGGGTGTCGCTGCGTCCAAATCCGTCTGTCCCTAGCGTCATGTAACGACGGCTGGCTGGAATATAAGCGCGAACAGATTCAGGCAGTACCCGGACATAATCCGTCGCTGCAATGATGGGGCCACTGCTCTGATTGAGCTGCTCATACAGGAATGGCGTGGCGGGATTTCTTTCATTGTCCAGTCGAGCTTGTTCGCAGGCGGCACCATCGCGCGCAAGCTCCGACCAACTGGTGACACTGTAGACGCTGACTTCGAACGCCTGCGCAGCCAGCAACTCAGCAGCTTTAATTACTTCAGTCAGAATCGCACCAGAGCCCATGAGCGTGATCGAGGCTTTTGCGTTTTTACCTTTATAGGTATTAAAGAGGTAACAGCCTTTGAGGATGTCCTCATTGACGCCTGCTGGCAGGGTGGGCTGTGCATAGTTTTCGTTCATGAGTGTGACGTAATAAAACATGTCACGTTGCTCGATCATCATGTCGCGAATGCCACGGTCCACAATCACCGCCATCTCGCCGGCAAACGCCGGATCGTAGGCTTTGCAATTGGGTATCGTCGCTGCATGCAGGTGGCTTGAGCCATCCTGATGCTGCAGCCCCTCGCCACCAAGCGTGGTGCGGCCCGAAGTCGCACCGAGTAAGAAACCTCGTGGACGTTGATCGGCTGCCGCCCAGATCTGATCCCCTACGCGCTGGAATCCGAACATGGAGTAGTAGATATAGAAAGGCAGCATTGCCAGGCCGTGCACGCTATAGCTTGTGGCTGCAGCCGTCCAGCTGGCGATGGCGCCCGCCTCGGAGATGCCTTCTTCGAGAATCTGGCCGTCGAGTGCCTCCCGATAGCTCAGCACTGAGCCGATATCCTCGGGCGCATAACGTTGACCCACGCTCGAATAAATACCGACTTGTTTGAATAGGTTGGCCATACCAAAGGTACGTGCTTCGTCGGCGACGATCGGCACGATGCGTGGTCCCAGTGCTGGATCTTTGAGCAGGTTGCCCAGCATGCGCACAAAGGCCATGGTGGTGCTCATGTCTTTACCTTCGGCATTCAGGGCAAAGGCGCTATATTGCTCGATTGCAGGGACGGCCACCGTCTCGCATTCGGTGTCGCGTTTAGGTAAATATCCACCCAGCGCCTGCCGGTGCGCGAGTAGATATTTCATTTCGACACTATCAGCGGCTGGCTTGTAAAAAGCCAGCCCTGTTGCTTCGTCATCGCTTAAGGGGAGGTTGAAGCGATTACGGAATTCGATCAAGTCCTCACCATCAAATTTCTTATGGCTGTGCGTGGTCATTTTGCCCTGACCGGCACTGCCCATGCCATACCCTTTTTTGGTTTGCGCAAGAATCACGGTCGGCTGACCAGAGTGGTTCGCCGCCGCCGCATAAGCTGCATGGATCTTGACCAGATCGTGACCGCCGCGCTTGAGGTGATCGATCTGCTCATCGGTCATGCCTTGTGCGAGCCTGGCAAGCTCCTCGTTCTGACCAAAAAAATTGTCGCGATTAAACCGTCCGTCTTTAGCGGCAAAGGTCTGCATCTGCCCGTCAACGGTATTGGCAAATGCGCGCGTCAATGCACCTGTCAGATCGCGCGCAAACAGGCCATCCCAGTCACTCCCCCAAACCAGTTTGATGACATTCCAGCCCGCACCAATAAAGAGCTTTTCGAGCTCATCAATGATGCGGCCATTGCCACGCACGGGTCCATCCAGGCGTTGTAAGTTGCAATTAACGACCCACACCAGATTGTCGAGCCCTTCGCGGGCAGCGAGCGTAAGCGCACTCATTGACTCGGGTTCGTCCATCTCTCCATCGCCAAACACGCCCCACACTTTGCGGTTGGAGCAATCGAGCAAATGACGATGTGTCAGATAGCGCATAAATCGCGCATGATAGATGGAGCTGATCGGACCGATCCCCATCGAGCCTGTCGGGAATTGCCAAAAATCTGGCATCAACCAGGGATGGGGGTAGCTCGAAAGCCCGCGTGCGCCATCAGCGGCCGCCGTGATTTCTTGTCTGTAATGCAAGAGGTCCGTTTCGCTGAGGCGTCCCTCTAAATACGCGCGTGCGTAGACGCCTGGAGCGCTGTGGGGCTGGAAGAAAACCAGATCGCCACGGTGCTGTCCTGGGCCCGTACCGCGACGCGCCTGAAAGAAATGATTGAAACCTGTTTCGAATAAGTCCGCCGCACTGGCGTAGCTGGCGATATGCCCACCGAGCTCGCCATAGGCTTGATTTGCCCGGACCACCATCGCCAGCGCGTTCCAGCGCATGATCGAGGCCAGACGTTCTTCGATTGCGAGGTCGCCGGTGAAAACCGGCTGTTGTTCGACAGGAATTGAATTGATGTAGGGGGTACTGAGCTCGGGTTGCCAGCCAACCTGATTGGTACGTGCGGTGCGTACCAGCTCATCGAGCAAGAATTTTGCACGCTCTGGCCCTTCAGTCGCAATCACGGTCATCAGGGCTTGTCGCCACTCAGCGGTCTCTTGTGAGTCCGTGTCGGGGGAGGTCTCGCGCCAGCTGGTGAGACGGGGATCGATAGAAGCGTTCATGGCATGCACACATTGAATGGTTATGACGACATTCTAATGATTAGTTTGCAGCATGGGATGCCTTAATTTAAAAGTTAAATGATAATATTTGGAATTAAATGCTGAAATATTTATATAAACAGAATAATGAGCTTGGATTCTATTGATTTAAAGATTTTGGCCGAATTGCAGGCTGATGGTGCGCTCTCCAATATCGAGCTGGCGCGTCGCATCCACTTGAGCCCATCGCCTTGCCTGGCCCGGGTCAGGGCACTTGAGGCTGCGGGTGTGATTGATCGCTATGTGGCGATTGCCAATGCCAAAGCACTTGGCTTGGGGTTGAACGTGTTCATCAGTATCAGTTTAAAAAGTCAGAGTAAAGAATCGCTCGCGCACTTTGAACAGCACATCAGCGAACACGACGAGGTGATGGAGTGTTACCTCATGACGGGTGATAGTGATTACCTGATTCGTGTTGCCGTAGCGGATATCGCGGCTCTAGAAAAATTCATTCTGGAGAAACTCACGCCTATCCCGGGTATTGAAAAAATCCGTTCGAGTTTCGCCTTGAAACAGGTTCGCTACAAAACTGCGCTACCCATCCCTGCGCAAACCCACTAAGATTGCCCGAATATATTTAACCTGAGTGTTGAATATATTTCCCCCCGGACATACGCACAGGAGCGCACCGTGTTGAAGAGATATTTTCAGTGTTTGTTGTTATCCGTCTCGTGCGCTGTCTGTGCGCCGGTCTTTGCGGCATGGCCAGATGATCAGAGTATCGAGCTAGTTGTGGGCTTTGCGCCGGGCGGTGGGACAGACCTGATGGCGCGCGCCATGGCACCGTACATGGAAAAAAAGCTTGGTGGGCGTGCCCGCATCGTGGTGGTCAATAAACCAGGTGCCAGTGGTGAAATTTCCAATACATACGTGGCGCGTGCAAAACCTGATGGTTACACCATCGGCTTTATCAATGTGCCAGGTTTTGTATTTACACCGATGTATAAAAAGACCGCTTACCAGAATGATGACCTGAGAATCATCGCGCGCGTTGTGGATGATCCCAGCGTGTTGATGGCGCGTAAAGACGCAAAATTCGGCACGTTGCAAGAGATCGTAGCAACCTTGAAAAAAGATCCTGAATCTTTATCTTTTGCCAACAGTGGGCTCGGCACGAGCGGGCATTTGTCTTTGCTCAAGTTGCAACAGGTGGGTCAATTTAAAGGTTCGGCGATTGCTTACAAAGGTGCGGGGGAGTTTAAAAGCGCCCTGATGGGGGGACATGTCGACTATGCCTTCGCCAGCGTCGGTGAATTTCTTGCCGCAAATAATGAGTCGGTGCGTGCGATTGCCGTGCTGAGTGATAAACGTTTTGATGTACTGGGGCCTGTACCTACAGCGACTGAGCTTGGTTTTAAAGCTTTGATCAGCTCCGAGCGAGGGATCGCCGTCCCAAAGGCGGTGTCTGATGAGATTGCTCTGCGTCTGCAACAGGCGATTAAAGAAACCGTTGAAGATCCTGTTTTTATTGCTGCCGTTAAAAATGACTCGGCCGTACTGGCTTACCTGCCTGGGGCGCAATGGACACAGTCTCTGAGTGGTATTCGCGAAATGTTGATTCCCTTTGTTTCTGATATGCAAGAGTAAATTTGTCAATACTTATGACTGCAAGTTCTAAGACAAGTGTTTTTTTATGAAAACTGGCACAAAACTTGCGTTACAGTGCAAAATAGGCATTCTTTCCCTGTTGCCTTAGAGAACTTTCAAGGAGTTAGTTATGCATAGTAATTACATCAAGTACGGTCTGGCCACACTGGCTGGTGTCGTACTCAGCGGATCCGTGATGGCGCAGGATCTGACCGGGACACTGAAAAAAATCAAAGATACCGGCACGATCACGATCGGGCACCGCGATGCATCCGTTCCTTTTTCGTACTACGACGATAAGCAACAGGTCGTTGGCTATGCGATGGACATCTGCAACTTTGTTGTGGCTGATCTGAAAGCGCAGCTCAATCTGCCAAAGCTTGAGGTCAAACTCAATCCTGTTACTTCTGCTACCCGTATTCCGCTGATCGCCAACGGCACCATTGATCTGGAGTGTGGCTCCACGACGAACAACGCAGAGCGTCAAAAACAGGTTTCGTTCGGATCGACCTATTACCTGACCGCAAGCCGTTATGTCTTCAAAAAATCTTCAGGTATTACTGATATTGCCAGTCTGAAAGGCAAGACCGTTGTATCGACTGCAGGCACGACCAATCTTAAACAGGTCTCTGAGGCAAATACGGCTCAAAATCTTGGTCTGACTATTTTGACGGCTAAAGATCATCCCGAGGCGTTTCTGATGGTTGAAACAGGTCGCGCTGCTGCGTTTGTGATGGACGATATTCTGCTTGCCGGTTTAGTTGCCTCGTCAAAAAATCCAGCTGAATACACAATTTCAAAAGACGCATTCTCCAAACCGGAGCCATATAGCTTCATGATGGTGCGTGATGACCCTGCATTCAAAAAAGCGGTTGATGCTGCAGTGAGCAAGCTCTACAAATCCCCCGAGATGCAGACTCTGTATTCAAAGTGGTTTGAAAAGCCCATTCCACCTAAAGGTCTGGTCATGAATCAACCCATGACAGCTGAGCTGAAAAAAGCTTTGGCAAATCCTACGGATAATCCAGATCCAGCCAGCTATTAATTGCTAGTCCTCTGGGCGCATGGACACGGGAGCAATCCCCATGTCCTGGCGCCCAATTCCTATTTAAGTGAGTCAAGGCATGAAATACAACTGGAACTGGGGCATTCTGTTTGAGGTCTCACCAGAGGGTAAGGGCACCTATCTGGATATGTTGCTTTCAGGCCTGGTCTGGACACTGACGACGGCTTTTTTTGCGTGGATTGTTGCCATGGTGCTCGGTGTTTGCATCGGCGTCATGCGTACCTTGCCTAATCGGGTTGGACGTGGCTTCGGTGCGTCCTACGTTGAGTTGTTTCGTAATATCCCCTTGCTAGTGCAATTGTTTCTCTGGTATTTCGTGATGCCTGAGTTAGTCCCTGAGGCGATGGGTAACTGGCTCAAGCAGTTACCGAATGCCGCCTTTTATACAGCGGTCATCGGTTTGGGACTTTTTATGTCTGCTCGCGTGGCCGAGCAGGTGCGCACGGGTATTTTGTCCCTACCAAAAGGCCAGTTCATGGCTGCGACGGCTTTGGGCATGACCACCGCGCAAACGTATCGCTTTATTTTGTTGCCCATCGTGTTTCGTGTCATTTTGCCCCCGCTCACTTCAGAGCTACTCAATACAATTAAAAATACTTCTGTCGCACTGACCATTGGATTGATGGAGCTCACCGCGCGTGCACGTTCTATGCAGGAGTTTTCTTTCCAGGTGTTTGAGGCGTTTACCGTTGCAACCATCCTGTATCTGATCACCAATATGGTGGTGACTATTGCAATGCGCAAACTCGAAAAGTCTGTCGCAGTCCCTGGCTACCTTGGCGCTCCCGCCAATGCGGTTGTTCATTAATTAAGGTCGCGGGGATCTCATCATGTTCAGTAATTTTGATTTCGAAGTCATCAGCCGTACCTGGCCCTATCTGTTTAAAGAAGGGATGAGTTTTACGTTGATGCTGACAGGACTGTCGGCAGCCTCCGGCATCATCTTAGGGACTTTGCTTGCACTGATGCGTTTGTCACGCTTTATCGCTATGCAAAAAATCGCTGCGGGTTACGTCAACCTGATTCGTTCTCTGCCGCTGGTTCTGGTCATTTTCTGGTTTTATTTTCTCTTACCGTATATCGGACAGTGGATAACCGGTTCAGCACGCCCGATGGCAGTGGGCGCCTTTATGTCTGCGCTAGTGACCTTTTCTCTCTTTGAAGCCGCTTATTTTTCCGAAATCATGCGTGCGGGTATTCAGGCTGTTCCCAAAGGTCAGACTGGCGCTGCTCAGGCGCTTGGGATGAAATACCATCAGGTCATGCTTTATGTCGTACTGCCTCAGGCGTTTAGGTCAATGACCCCGTTGCTGCTCACGCAAGCCATTGTGCTGTTTCAGGATACCTCGCTTGTTTACGTGCTCTCAATCACTGATTTTCTTGGCGCTGCGAGCAAGATTGCTCAGCGCGATGGTCGGCTGGTGGAGATGTATCTTTTTGCGGCGCTCGTTTATTTCGTGATTTCTCTGGCCGCCTCGTTGCTGGTCAAACAATTACAAAAACGTATCGCTGTGGCCTAAGCCTTCGCTATTCCCATCCAACTTATTCATCAATACCATTTAGATATCCGGAAAGTCTCATGACCAATAAAATGATTGAAATCGAAAATGTTTCGAAATGGTATGGTAGTTTTAATGTCCTGAAAAACTGTTCGACACACGTCAGTCGTGGCGAGGTCGTTGTTGTGTGTGGCCCCTCGGGCTCGGGTAAGTCAACCCTGATCAAATGCGTGAATGCACTTGAGCCATTCCAGGAAGGTCAGCTAACGATTAATGGCGTGGCATTGCACGATCCAAAGACTAATCTGCCTAAGTTGCGCAGTCAGGTCGGTATGGTGTTTCAGCACTTTGAGTTATTCCCTCATCTGAGTGTGACTGAAAATCTAACCATTGCTCAGATCAAAGTGCTTGGCCGTAGTCCAGACGAGGCGCTCAAACGCGGTCTCAAAATGCTCGATCGCGTGGGGCTGACGGCGCACAAAGACAAACATCCAGGTCAGTTGTCGGGTGGTCAGCAGCAGCGCGTGGCGATTGCGCGAGCACTGAGTATGGATCCGGTTGTTATGCTGTTTGACGAACCTACCTCGGCGCTTGATCCGGAAATGGTCGGTGAGGTGCTTGATGTCATGGTGGAGCTCGCACGCGAAGGCATGACGATGATGGTGGTGACCCACGAAATGGGCTTTGCCCGCAAAGTCGCCCATCGGGTGGTATTTATGGATCAGGGCGAGATTGTCGAGGATGCAACCAAAGAGCAGTTCTTTAATCAGCCCAAGAGTGATCGGGCGATTCAGTTCCTCTCAAAGATTTTGCAGCACTAATTACTCGGCTATTTGGTACTCGCCTATTTGATCCGAGCATCGTGCTGTCTTGACTGATTCATTAGGGAGCGATCCGATGAAAGACTACTACGCAGCACGTGCGAACGAGTATGACAAAATTTATCTCAAGCCTGAACGCCAGCACGATTTGCGGGCGATAGAGGCTTGGTTGCCTGCTAAATACACGCAACGTTCAATTATTGAGATTGCAGCAGGCACAGGCTACTGGACACAGTTTTTAATTAAAGTTGCCCAGAGCTTAGTGGCGCTGGATGCGGCGAATGAGACTTTTAATGTTGCGCGCAGCAGACTGGGTGACGATGCAGAGCAGGTGCGCTGGGTCATTGGCGATGCCTATGAGATTCCTCATCCCGCCTCACCTTACGATGCGGCCTTTGCTGGATTCTGGTTTTCGCATGTGCCGATCGTACGTCAGAGAGAGTTTTTGAGTGGTTTAAACCGCGTGCTCAAACCAGGTGCCCAGGTCGTATTACTCGACAATCTATATGTTGAAGGCAGCAGCACACCTATTTCCGAGCTGGATGCTGAGGGCAATAGCTATCAGGTTCGCGTGCTTGCGGATGGGTCCGAGCATTGCGTCCTCAAAAACTTCCCAACGCAGACGCGTATGCTTGAGCTCATCGAGGGAATAGGCGTCAATCCCGTTTTTACACGCTGGCAATATTTCTGGGCATTCGAGTATACGGTTGTGTGATCTGACGCGGGATTATTGCGTCTGATTAAATGATTTCTTTTGACTGAATGCGACTAACGCCCGCTTGTTGCATTTGAGACCAGGCTTTTTGCAGCGAGCCATTCAGATCAATGCCGCGTGAGGCATCCTCAATGACGCTTGTATTGAATCCAAGTTTGCGTGCGTCAAGCGCCGACCAGGCTACACAAAAATCTGTCGCAAGTCCGCAGAGGTAAACATTTTTAATGTTTCGCTCTTTCAGGAATCCAGACAGCCCGGTGTATGTCTTGCCATCGGCTTCGATAAATGCGGAGTAGCTATCTACACCTGAGTGATAGCCCTTGCGCACAATAACTTGTGCATGAGGAATATCAATGGCACTCGCAATCGCAGCATCAGCCGTGCCTTGCACGCAATGCATCGGCCAAAGCACTTGTTCGCCATACGGCAGTGTGATGGTCTCATAGGGTTTTTTGCCGGGATGTTGCGAAGCAAATGAAATGTGATCGCTTGTATGCCAGTCTTGTGTCAGCACAACATTCTCGAATTTTTTGGCGAGTGCGTTAATCACCTCAATCGTTTGGTCGCCTTTTTGAACCGCGAGTGTTCCACCGGGCAGGAAACAGTTTTGCAAGTCGATGACGATTAACGCATCTTGTGGCCCGGGACGTATCGTCGAAGATGCTTGTGCCAACGCTGAAAATAGCGTGCCTGCGCTGGCCGTTGCGGTTGCTGTGGTCAGTGCGCCGAGACGCTGAATAAAAAGTCTGCGTTTCATGAATTTTTTTCCGATGCAGCATACAGGTGGCAAGCAACCTCGCCTTGTTTATCTTTAGTCAATACAGGCTTTACCGTTGAGCAGCAGGAGAGCAACTGTTTGCAACGTGGGTGAAAAGTACAGCCTGTCGGTGGATGCAGAGGATCCGGGAATGATAAACCCAGGCCCATATCCGGAATCCCCAGGCCAGTTTCTGGTGTGAGTACAGAGGCCAGTAACGCCTGCGTGTAAGGGTGTCGGGGATATTTAAAAAGCTCCGCTGTTTGCGCAAGCTCAGCAACCTGGCCGAGATACATGACTGCTACTTGTGTCGCAATGTGTTCGACGACAGCAAGGTTGTGACTGATAAACACATAGGTCAGATTAAATTCTTTGCGTAAATCCATCAGCAGATTCAAGATCTGTGCCTGCACTGACACGTCGAGTGCTGAAGTGGGCTCATCGCAAATCACAATCTCAGGTTGCATGACAAGGGCGCGCGCGATTGCGACGCGTTGACGCTGACCGCCTGACAACTGGCCGGGTGTGCTGTCTGCATACCGGGGAGGCAGGCCGACCCTCTCAAGCATATCAATTGCTTTATGGCGTCGCGCTTGTTTACTACCCACGCCATGAATATCGAGTGGGAAAGACACGATCGAGGCAATGCTGCGACGTGGATTAAGCGAGGAGTAGGGATCCTGAAAGACGGGTTGCACACGTCGGGCGAGTTCGCGGCGATCCATCTTGCCAATATCCTGGCCTTCTATCTGGATACTGCCCTGACTCGGGGGCGTTAACCCCAGTAGCATTTTTGCGAGCGTTGATTTGCCACAGCCCGATTCGCCCACGATACCCATGACATCACCGCGATTGACTGCGAGGTCTACGCCATTGACTGCGTGCAATGTCTGTTTCGCTTTGAATAAGCCGGCACTGACGGAAAATGTACGGTGCAGATTCTGAGTCTGAATCAATGCACTCATGCTGCACCTCTCACGCAACGCCACTGCTGACCACTGTTTGAGTGGTGAACAGGGATTTCTTGCTCACAGATCTCCTGCGCGTACTCACAACGGTCACGGAAGGCACAGCCTGAGATGTCGCCAATCAGTGACGGCACAACCCCAGGGATGGTTCCGAGCTTGCCGCCTGGTGCAGTTTTACCGGGTACGGGTATGCATCGCATGAGGCCGGTCGTGTAAGGATGTTGTGGATTGGCAAAGATATCATGCGCCGAGCCTTCTTCAACGATCTGACCGGCATACATGACCGCCACGCGGTCAGCGATACGCGCAACGACCCCCAGGTCATGGGTAATTAAAACCATTGCAATACCGAGCTCTTGCTGCAGGTCTGCGAGCAATCTCAGGATTTGAGCTTGAATAGTGACGTCTAACGCCGTACTCGGTTCGTCAGCAATCAGTAACTCTGGATCGCACATCAGCGCCATCGCGATCATGACGCGTTGGCGCAAGCCACCGGACAGCTGATGCGGATATTGTCCGAGTCGCTGCGCGGCCGAGGCAATACCGACTTTTTCGAGGAGCTCAATCGCGCGTGCTTGCGCTTGTTCTTTTGAGGCACCCTTATGGTGACGGTAGTGCTCGGTCAGTTGATCGCCGATGGTGTAGGCAGGATTGAGCGCTGTCATCGGCTCCTGAAAGATCATCGCCATACGGTTACCGCGCAGGGTATTAATGCGCTTGGTCGATGCTGCACCGAGATCTTCGTTTAAAAAGGAGAGCGCGCGCGTGCTGCGCGTTGCGACCTTGGGTAGCAAGCCCATGATAGAGAGTGAGGTCATGGACTTACCACAACCCGATTCACCTACGATACAAAGCGTCTCGCCGCGTCTGACTTGAAAGGAGACATCACGTACCGCGTGTAAGGGACCTGCGGCGGTTTTGATATCGACACACAGGCCTTGAACATCCAGCACAACCTCTTGATTGCTCATGGTCATGCTCTCTCGTCAGGCGAAAACAACTGATGCAATCCGTCTCCGGCGAGATTGATTGCAAAAATCAATATTGCCAGTGCGGTACCGGGGATGGCGATCAACCAGAATGAAAAGAACATATACGACTTTGCCTCTGAAATCATCAGACCCCAGGAGGGCAGGGGTGGTTGCACACCGAGTCCCAGAAAGGAGAGTGCGGCTTCGAGCAGAATTGCGCTCGCGGCCTCAAGTGTCGCAATCACAATTAGCTGAGGCATGACGTTAGGGAGTACCTCGGTCATCAGGATCCGAAAGGTCGACGCACCCGCTGACTGTGCAGCCGATACATATTCCATGGCGCGCACTTGTTGCGTTGCACTGCGCATGACGACTGCGAAACGATCCCATTTGAGTAAACCCAGTACCAGGATCACCACCCAGAGCGAGCTGCCAACAATGGCAACCGTTGCCAGTGCGACCAGAATCACCGGCATGGAGAGTCGGGTCGTCACCAGAAACGAAACAAGCATGTCAGCGCGACCACCAAAATAGCCTGCCAGCATCCCCATGGTCGTACCGATTAATCCGGAAATACAGGCAACAGAAATGCCGATCAATAGCGAGATACGTGCACCATAAAAAAGTCTGGAAAGATAATCGCGCCCCAGCTGATCTGTCCCGAGTGGATGGAGCCAGGTACCTTTTTCAAACCAGACCGGCGGTACGGTGCGATACGCGAGGTCCTGAACATATGGATCAAATGGCGAAAAAAGAGGCGCAAATATCGCGATGACGATAATGATCAACAACAGACCACAGCCGATCGTAAGTGCTTTGTTTTGTTCGATGCGCTGCCAAAGCGTGCGACGCCTGGAGGTCTGACTGCCAACAGGTTTTGGAATATGTACGGGGGAGTGGTTTGCGGAGCTTGACATGATTTAGGCCACCCGGATGCGAGGGTCAAGCCAGGCGTTGGCGATATCGGAGGCCAAGGTCAGCAGGATATAAATCACGGAGAGCAGCAGCACGATGATTTGTGTCACGGGGAAATCTTTATAGGTAATGCTTTGGTAGGCGAGATAGCCCAGGCCGTCCAGCGCGAAGATTGTTTCGACCACCACTGAGCCACCCAGCAGAAAACCTAATTGCACCGCAGCCAGGGCTACAACTGGAACGATGGCATTACGCAAAGCATGCTTAAAAATAACGGTGCTGGGTGATAAGCCTTTAGCGCGTGCGGTACGGATGTAGTCCGCGCCGAGCACTTCAATCATGCCCGCACGGATGAGGCGCATAAACGCAGGCGCGACGTAATAGCCAAGCGCGATAGATGGCATGACAAAGTGTTGCCAGGTGCCACTACCCGATACGGGCAGGATGCGCCAGGATATTGAAAACAACATGATGAGAATAAGTGCGAAAAAGAAATTCGGCAAAGCCTGCCCCAGCACTGCGATCGCCAGGCACAGTCGGTCGATCCAGCTGTTTTTATAGATTGCCGCAAGGATCCCCAATGGCACAGAGATGACTAATGCAACGCCCAGCGAGCAGACGGCCAGCAGCAACGTGGTTTCGAGTTTGCTGAAAACCAGAGGCGCTACGGGGGTTTTAAAATAAACCGAGGTACCCAGGTCTCCCCGGATGATTTGCCACAACCAGTCGCCGTACTGCACGACCAGGGGACGGTCAAAGCCATAGGTTTGGCGGATCATCGCGATATCTGCGTCGCTGGCGCCTTCTCCGGCCAAGGCCACAGCAGGGTCGCCCGTGAGATGCAGCAACAGATAGGCGATGATCGAGACGGTCAGCGCCACCATGAGCGCTAACCCTAGCCTTTTAAAGAGATAACCAATCATTTCATGAGACTTTTAACGCCGTGCGTGAAAGACATTATTTCCAGCTCATTTCCCAGAAACGAACCAGTTCGTCCTGGTAAGGCGTGAATTTCACATCCTTGTTTGCAACATAATAGACAGGCAGAGTCCAGAGCGGCACAGCGAGCGCTTTTTCTGAAATCATCACCAGTGCTTTGTTGTAAACCGCCTTGCGTTCGACGGGGTCAATCGTGTGATCACCCTCGTCGAGCAGTTTAATGATCGCCGGGTCGCGCGCGACATCGTCGCTTCCGCCGCCAAAGTAGACGGGGGTAGAGGCCGATGTATCGTTCACCAGGTTTGATCCCCAGGTCTGGTGCGTAATCGATGTTTTGTTTGCCCGTGCCAGATCACGCATGGCGGCATATTGCATAAAACCCAGTTTGGCCTTAATACCAACAGCCTGGAGATAATTGATCATGGCCTCAGTCTGATTCCGTTCGCGGTACGACATCAGATCGACGGAAAAGCCATTTGGAAACCCTGCTTCAGCGAGTAGCTTTTTAGACAAGGCGGGATCGTATTTGTACACCGGCACGCCATCACTGCTGCAAGCAACTTGCGTGGGGGTGCACATCGAATTGAGGAGCTCGCCACCGCCGACGATATTTTTAAGAATGGATTCGCGATCAATTGCATGCGCAATCGCTTTGCGCACACGGATGTCCTTGAGCTCAGGACTAGGTGTGCCTTCCAGAATATTGAACTGTAAAAATACCATCCGCATGGTGTTGCCACTCTGTACTTGCAAGTGCGGCAATGTTTTTAAATTTTCTGCCTGATCTTTTGGCACGTGCATGATGAAGTCTTCACCGCCCGACATCACCTCAGCCATTTGTGTCTGGCGGTCAGAGATAAAGCGGATTTTGACTTTATTAATGGTTGGTTGTTTTTTAGGTGACTCTTTAAAGTAGTCAGCGTTGCGCTCTAGCGTGACGGATTTACCGGGTATGTTTTCTACGATTTTGTAGGGTCCCGAGCCAACAGGTTTAGCGTTCATACCTGCAGGGCCGACTTCCTGGTAATACTTGGCCGGGTGAATCGCAAGCGTGGTGGCCAGATAGTCAATCGCAGCAGGGAATGGTTCCTTGGCGATAATGCGGACTTTAAATTTGTCGATTTTTTCGACTTTATCAATCCACCGAACGTTTTGCTGTGTAGTTGCTTTGTTTTTAGGATCTGCAACGTAGTTCAGGGTGAACACGACCGAGTCTGCGTCGAACTCTTCGCCGTTGTGAAATTTCACGCCTTCGCGCAGATCAAACTCGAGCGTTTTGTCGTCGATTTGTTTCCAGCTCTTGGCCAGTTGCCCTGAGTATTCGTTTGTGACCGCATCGCGATAGACCAGCGTATCCCAAACGTTGTTGGCGATGATGACGCCAATTCGAACGTTGTTGAAATATGGGTCAATGTTCTCAGGCGCCTGATCATAGGCCATGCCCAGGGTGTTGTTGGCTTTATTGGCTAGTGCAACGGGCGAAATCAGACTCGCCGAAATAACGCACGCTGTGAGTGCCAGTAAGGCTTTGATCCGGTGCATGCTCGGAGCATGATACTGAGCGTTCTTTTTCATGAGTGTCCTAGTTGGCCATATCGCAATGCGATGACGTGTATACCAGTTTGTAAATATTGCTAACAAGCTTGCTTAATTATCGTGCTGTTTCATTCAAGCAAGTTACATGCCAAATTTATCATTTTAAAAATTTGAATGTTTGGGTTTTCTTCAGTCTAATGGTAAATACTCAAAACCTGTCGCACCTTGTGCGCAGTCATGCTATATCTGAGCGCTGGACGTTGAATCACAAGTCGAAATATTAAAAGGCTACTTATGTCGAATGACGCTTTGCAGCAAGCGGTGCAGTTCTCGATCGATCACGAAACGACCTGGGATCGTGATTGCAATGGCAAATGGGGTGTACATATTTCCGATCCGCCACCATGGAATCGTTTATACGGCCCTGTCCACTCACGCGGCCCCGTGTCCGGCACGATTGTTCAAAACGGTAAAACCCTTGTTTCCTGGGGTGAACCCAAGCGTGCGGATCTGACCTTCAGTGTTGCTAAAACTTGTCTGGCGCTGCTAGCTGGCGTTGCACATGATCGTGGACTGCTGCCCGATGTCAATGAGCCGATTGGTAAACGTGTCAAAGGTATTGGTTTTGATCATGGTAATAACGCCTTGATCACCTGGGCCCAGATGCTCCAGCAGACTAGTGAGTGGGAAGGCACATGCTTTGATATCCCCGATCAGGCCGATCGTTACCGTGCGGTGACCTTTGCTGCGGCACCAGACGGTAAAAAAGGCGATGCGCGTCCACTGCAAACTCCTGGCACTTACTGGGAATACAACGATGTGCGGATTAATCAGCTCTCGCTTGCTTTGCTGCACTTGTTTCAGCGTCCGCTGCCGGAAGTCTTTCGCGAAGCCATCATGCGTCCAGTCGGGGCTACAGAGGACTGGAACTGGGTAGGTTATGACAACGCATGGGTAGAGATCGCAGGAAAACGCGTGCAGTCCGTGCCAGGGGGTACGCACTGGGGCGGTGGTATGTCAATCAGCGCCGAGGATCAGGCGCTAGTGGGGCAGATGATGCTCAACGAAGGTGTTGCCGCCAATGGCAATCGGGTTATTTCCGCTGAATGGATCAGGCAAATGCAGGTGCCCTGTGATTTGGCACCTTTTTATGGCTACCTGGTCTGGTTGAATAAAGATCAGAAAGTGTTCCCCAGCGTGCCCGCATCGAGCTATTTCGCTGTCGGAGCAGGGAGCTCATTTACCTGGATTGAACCTGAGAAAAAGCTGGTTGTGATTGTGCGTTGGCTAAATTCCGCGCATGCGGATGAATTTTTTGGCAAGGTTTACAACGCAATAGCCTGAAATAGTCTGATTACAGTGTCTTTTCAGACTGATTAGGCGAAAACGGGTGGGGTAACTCCTACCCGTTTTGCATTTTAAAGAATCCCAAGCTTGATTTATGATGTGGGTATCACTCATACGCGTTTAAGCGTTCAAGGATTCTCATGCGTAAATTTGTCCTGTCTGCTGCAACGGCAGCACTTGCACTGACGCTTGGCACTGGTGGTGAGCTTTCAGGTATCTCTCTGAATCCTCAAGCCTATGCCCAGTCTAGCCAGCAGTCCGCTAACTTATCCCAGCCACAGTTGCAGTCGCTGGTTTCCCCGATTGCTTTGTATCCCGACTCTTTGCTGTCGCAAATGTTGATGGCTGCAACGTATCCGCTCGAGGTCGCTGAGGCTGCCAACTGGCAGCGTAGCAACCAACACCTGGCTGGTACGCAATTACAAGACGCTCTCAAGCCCCAGACATGGGACAACAGTGTGAAGTCTTTAGTGTCTTTCCCCGAGGCACTTGAGAGACTAGGTAACAATCTGAGTTGGACCCAAAAACTTGGGGATGCCTATCTGGCACAGCCTAAGGATTTAATGCAGGCAGTGCAAAGTCTGCGTGCCAAGGCTAAGCAGGCTGGTAATCTCCAGTCCAACCAGCAGGTACAGGTGAGTACCGAACAGTCCAACATTATTATTGTTCCTGCTAATCCGCAGGTCATTTATGTCCCGACTTACAACCCAACCATGGTGTATGGTGCCTGGGCCTATCCTGCTTATCCTCCTTACCCTGCCTACAACCCTGCCTGGGGCATGTTAGCGTTTGGGGCAGGCATGGCTGTGGGCGCTGCGCTCTGGTCTACTCCTCACTGGGGCAGTGGCTCGATCACCGTCAACAACAATACGTTTAATAATTTCAACCACAGCTTTAACTCCGTTAATAATCTCTCTTCAGAGCGTTTAGGCGGCAACAGTAATTGGAATTACAACCCCGCACACCGCGATGGTGTGCCGTACAGTAACTCCGCACTGAACAACCGTTATGGTGATGGCAACCGAAGCGCGATTGATCGTAATGACATCCAGCGTCAGCAAAATGCCGCGAATGACTGGAAAAACAACGCTTCACCGCAGGATAAAGAGCGCGCCCAGCAGGCACGTCAAAATGCGCAAAACACCTTTAACCGCGATGCATCTCCTCAGGAAAAACAACAGGCTAGCCAGATGAAATCTGAAGCCTCGAGCGATCGTGCGCAAGATCGCGCCAATCCTAATCAAGGTCGTGAAGCGGCCCAGGAAAACCAGATGCGCAGTCAAGGTCGTAGCGATGTGAGTCAAGACCGCTCAAGCGGTGGTGACCGTAGCTTTGGCGGTGATCGTTCAGGTGGTGATCGCAGTTTTGGTGGTGGTGGACGCGGCGGCTTTGGCGGCGGACATTTCGGTGGATTCAGGCGTTAATGGAATGACTATCATGAAAAAAATTATTGCAATGACTGTGATGGCCTTTCTGCCTGTCGCACAGAGCTATTCACAAACAACCACGGCTATCCCAAAAGCGGACGTTTCAACCGAAGCCATGATTAAGCTTTGTCAGGATAAAGGTGATGTGGTTGCTCAGACTTTTTGTTTCGGTTTTGGCGAAGGCGTCTATCAGGCGAATCTCGTGAATCCTGATTCAAAGCTCGCTCCAAAGGTCTGCGTACCGCAGGGCGGTATCGGCGTATCTCGCGATGAAGTGCTTGCTGAGTTCATCAAGTGGGCCCAGGCACACCCTGAATACAACAAAGAATTTGCCGCTTCGACCGTATTACGTTACTTGCCAATCCGTTTTCCCTGCAAGGGCTGAAGACTTTCCCGACTTTAGTTACAATGCTGTCTGAAGTTGTGCCCCGATGATGAAATCGGTAGACATATGAGACTTAAAATCTCAGGCTTAAGGGCGTGCCGGTTCGATTCCGGCTCGGGGCACCAGCTTCGTTTATTTTGAATCAATCCCCTCCTTGAGGGGATTTTTTTACGCCATTTTTACAGGTTATTTGTAAAAGTTTTGTTATAGATCAAATACTTGAAACTTCAGTTCTTCATTTGCAGGCAATTTGGGTTTATCTTGGCTTATCGTAAGGAAACCCTTGATGACCTTGAATTCACAGCACGTTCAGTTAAACCCAGCCACTGCAGCGACTCATCCAGATTATTCCGGCTTTAAACCGCTCAAGCTAGCAGGTAAGGAGATTTTGCCGATCGTGCAGGGCGGTATGGGCGTAGGCGTTTCTGCCCACAGACTCGCAGGCGCGGTTGCACGTGAAAACGCGATGGGGACTATTGCAAGTATCGATTTGCGGCACCACCACCCAGATTTGATGGAGCAAACGGATCGCTGTCGCGACCGAGATGCGATTGATCGCGCCAACCTGATTGCGCTGGACCGGGAAATCAAAGCCGCACGCGCGCTTTCTGAAGGCCGTGGCCTGATTGCGGTCAATGTCATGAAAGCGGTTCGCGAACATCCCGCGCTGGTTCGCCAAACCTGTGAGTCAGGCGCCGATGTGTTGGTGATGGGGGCAGGATTACCAATTGATTTACCAGAGATGGTGGCGGATTACCCAAAAATAGCGTTGGTACCCATCCTGTCCGAATCGCGTGGCGTGGCGATCGTTATGAAAAAATGGCTTAAAAAAGGCCGCTGTCCTGATGCGATCGTCATTGAGCATCCGGGTCTGGCAGGTGGACATCTCGGTGCAGCCAAGGTTGCAGACTTACATTCACCCAAATTTGAATTTGAAACCGTTCTGCAAGAGTGTCAGGCTTTGTTTGCCGAGCTGGGACTTGGTGCGGACGCACCACCCTTAATTCTCGCGGGTGGTATTGATAGTCACGAAAAAGTGCGTCGCTGGCTCCATGCTGGGGCGAGTGCCGTGCAGCTCGGGACCGCTTTTGCCGTGAGTGCAGAGGGTGACGCGCATATCAATTTCAAAAATGTATTGATGCAGGCTAACCCTTGTGAGTTGACTGAGTTTGTCAGTGTGGCAGGTTTACCAGCCAGAGCTGTCCCTACCCATTGGCTCAATCAGTATCAGCTCCATGAGGGGCAGATGCAGGCGAGTGCCAAAGCAGATCCCAGACGTTGTGCCCAGCGTGCGGATTGCCTGACGCAATGTGGCTTGCGTGACGGTAACAGTCGCGTAGGACAGTTTTGTATTGATACCAAACTGGTTTCTGCCTTGAAGGGCGAGGTAGGTAAAGGTTTGTTTTTCCGCGGTGCGGGCAAACTGCCCTTTGGTGAGGAAATACGCCCAGTCAGAGAGCTGATTACCTATCTCCTCAGTGGCCTGATGCCACCAGCGCTTGCGCAAATGAATACGTCCTTGGATATGCAAGCCGCGTAACGTTCGCTGGGAGAAAGATTATGCAGATTAAACACGTTACCCCAGTTGAATTTGATACCGCTCTCATCGTCAAGCATGATGGCAGCGGTCCCCGATATACCTCTTATCCCACGGCAGATCGTTTTGCGGCCGGAACGATCACGCAGCAGTATTTGACCGCACTCCATGCGCGCCAGATTGAGCGCCCGAATGCTGCGTTATCCCTCTACGTGCATTTGCCGTTTTGCGATACCGTTTGTTACTACTGTGCTTGTAACAAAATAGCGACGAAAGATCGTGGTCGTGCAGATGTCTATCTGGATTATCTGGAAAAAGAAATCACGCTGGTTCGGGCAGAGTTTTCATCGCAACCCGAAGTCAGTCAGCTGCACTTTGGGGGTGGTACGCCAACATTTTTGACCAATGCGCAGATGGAGCGTTTGCTGGGGATGCTGAAATCAGCTTTCACCTTTAAACCTGACGCCGAGTGTTCGGTCGAGATTGATCCGCGCAGATTAAATCCTGGTGCGCTGGAGCTGATGGCGCAGCATGGCTTTAACCGCATGAGTATTGGCGTGCAGGATCTCGATCCCGCCGTGCAAAAGGCAGTAAATCGTATCCAGCCACCCGAGGTGACTGAGTCTGTGCTGGAGCAGGGGCGCAAGCTTGGATACAGCTCAATTAATCTGGATCTGATTTACGGTTTACCCAAACAATCTGTGCAAACGATGCAGGCGACCTTAACAACGGTCTTGCAGTGGCGACCCGAGCGTATTGCTCTCTATAGCTATGCGCATTTACCTGAGCGATTCATGCCGCAGCGCCGGATCGACACAGCAGAAATCCCAGCACCCGCTGAAAAGCTCGCGATGCTCAAACTCGCCGTCACGACATTGCTCAACGCCGGGTATGTGTATATCGGGATGGATCATTTCGCCTTGCCTGAAGACGAACTAGCGATTGCGCTAGATCAGGGGACGTTGCAACGAAATTTTCAAGGCTACGCGACCCAAGCGGATTGCGATTTAGTTGCGCTTGGCGTGTCATCCATTAGTCGCATCGGGAACGTATACGCGCAAAACGAGCGTGATCTGGATGCGTATTATGCTGCGCTCGATCAAGGACGACTGCCGCTTGCCAAAGGACTTGAAATGTCACGCGACGACCTGGTGCGTCGGGCGGTCATTCATGATTTGTTATGCCAGTCCGAAATCGTCATCGCTGATTTTGAGGCGCAGTGGGATGTGGATTTCGCCACGTACTTTGCACCTGATCTAGAGCAATTACAAGATCTAGAAAAAGATGGGTTGGTGGCTGTGACGGCAGAGGCCATCAGGATTACGCCTAAAGGGCGGTTCCTGGCACGTATTGTTGCGATGCGTTTTGATCGCTATTTGCGCGAGGCACGCACGACTGCTAAATATTCGAAGGTGATTTGATTTCGGATAACGATTTACGCCACCCAGCTCCCCGACTTGCCACCATGCTTTTCCAACAGCCTGACCCCAACAATCACCATGCCTCGATCGATCGCTTTCAGCATGTCATAGATAGTGAGCAATGCTACGCTAGCAGCTGTCAGCGCTTCCATCTCAACACCCGTGCGACCAACGGTTTCAGAGCAGGTCGTACACGTCACAGAAGAAGACTCGGGGTGTAATTCAAAATCTACGGTGACGCGCGTAAGCGGTATAGGGTGGCAAAGCGGGATCAGCGATCCTGTTTGCTTTGCACCCATGATTCCCGCAAGCCTCGCAATCCCCAACACATCCCCTTTGGCCGCCTGGCCAGAGGAGAGCTTTGCAAAGGTCGCCGCTTGCATCGTGATCTTGCCTTGAGCAATCGCACGACGATGTGTTTCTGCTTTGGCTGAGACATCCACCATATGGGCCTGGCCTGCAGCGTCAAAGTGGGTGAGATCTTGAGTCATGCCGAATTCCGTTTGGTCTGGAATGTATCCAGTGTGTTGAAGTTCCTGAATGCATCTGCATCATCAAAAGCGACCGTGATTGCACGCGCTTTCTCAAGCCACGCGACGACCGAACCATGACCTGTATCCAGAAATTGTCCAAGAGACCCGCTTAAGGATGGGTGAAGTAAGCAGCACAGCGGATGGGGACCATCTGCGGTCGTTGCATAAGCAGCCATTGCATCTGGATGCTCATCCATGGCTTGTTGCAGTCTTTCAAATAAATCCAGAGGCAACAACGGCGTGTCACAGGGTACGACCAGGAGATTGTTTTTTTTACAGCGCATGAGTCCCGCCTCAACGCCGGCGAGCGGTCCCGCAAAATCAGCGCGTTCGTCCGGGGCAACAAGATGTCCGGTTTGCTGATACGCATCGATATTGCGATTGGCGCTGATAATCGTGCGAGTAGGGGGAGGGCTTTGTTGCCCCAGGCGTTGCATCACGTGCTCAATCAGCGGGTGGCCCTCCCACATGATCCAGCCTTTGTCGCGGCCAGACATTCTGCTGCCACGACCACCTGCGAGAATCAGTGCGTCGTACGTCATTTTTGCTCCCACTTCGCGGCTGCGTGATCATCGCTTTCGCGTGCTTCGATCCAGCGAGGACCATCCGGCGTCCATTCTTTTTTCCAGAAAGGCGCTTCGGTTTTTAGGTAATCCATGATGAACGTGTTGGCCTCATAGGCATCGCCGCGATGTGGGCTGGCGGTGAGGACTAAAACAATCTGATCCCCCGGATACATCTTACCCACGCGGTGCACGATGCGTGCGGCTTGGAGAGCCCAGCGTTTGCGCGCCTCGGCAAGGATGTTGGCAAGCGTTTTTTCGGTCATGCCAGGATAGTGTTCCAGCTCGAGTGCGACGACATCGTCGGCCAGATTCAAATCTCGTACCATGCCTATAAAACCGACCACCGCGCCAATGCCTCTGTCATCACTAACCAGACGGGCATGTTCGGTATTTAAATCAAAGTCTTCGTGTTGTACCGCAACCGAAAATCGATTGTCAGTCTGGTTGATTTTTTCTTGGGTATTGGACACGATTACTCAGCCTCCCGTGACAGGTCTGAATATCGCAACTTCAGCACCGTCTGCGAGCGCTGTGTCGAGCTCGACCATGTCCTGATTCATCGCTACACGAAATGCCGCGCCACCTGTGAAGGTTTCAAGCCACACCCCGCCTCGTGTACTCAAATGATGTATGAGGTCGGCAATCGTCACGACCGATTCGGGTGCGATCAGCGTCTCTTCGGCAAGGCCGAAACGCTCACGCAATTGTGCAAAATAAAGAACCTTCAGACGCATCACGGATGGCTCAATTTAAATTAAAAATTCAACAGATCGGAGATAGACAGGTACTGTACTTTGTCACCGACTTTAACTTGCGTTTCTGCAGGCAGATCGACCAGTCCATCGGCCCAGGCCAGACTGCTCATGACACCTGAACCCTGATTCGGCCACAATTGCAACGTGTCTTGACCTGAGGCATTACGCTCGAGTTTTACGCGTAAAAATTCACGACGCTTATCGGGGCGCGGCCAGTTAAAAGCTGCCTCTGCAGTGAGGTAGCGTAGTGCTGTATCGGCAGCACCCATGCGCTTGAGCAAAAATGGACGGGCCATCAACAGGAATGTGACAAAGGCACTCACTGGGTTGCCGGGTAATCCAATGAAATCAGCCTGACCCACTTTGCCATAGGCGAGTGGCTTGCCGGGTTTCATGGAGATTTGCCAGAGATCGAGCTGCCCCAGCGCGAGTACAGCGGCTTTGACGTGATCTTCTTCGCCGACCGATACGCCACCGCAGGTCATGACGATATCGTTTTCCGAGGCAGCTTGTTGCAATGCATCGCGCGTCGCCTGTGCAGAGTCGCGCACAATACCGTAGTCGGTGACCTCACAACCGAGCTGCTTGAGCAGTCCGTTGATTGCATAACGATTGCTGTTGTAAATCGCGCCAGGTGCCAGTGGCTGACCAGGTTCGGTGAGCTCATCACCGGTAAAAAACACACCTACTTTCAGTTGTCTGAACACATTGACTGCTGCCACACCAATTGAGGCGAGCATCGCTAATTGCGCAGGACCCATGCGTTGACCACAAGTCAGTACCGTATCGTCTTGTGCAATGTCTTCGCCTTTGCGACGGATGTGCTGGTGCAAACTCACCGTCTGTGTCAGTGCAATGCTGCCGTTTGATTCTGTCGTGTGCTCCTGCGGAACAACAACATTACATCCCTCGGGGATTGGGGCACCGGTAAAAATACGCGCCGCAGTGTTAGGGGCGAGTGCTGCGCCAGTTTGTCCGGCGGCAATGCGTTGCACGACCTCAAAACTCTCGGGGACTGCCGACATGTCAGCGATATGCAGGGCATAGCCATCCATCGCCGAGTTATCAAAACCAGGGACATTGATGGGGGAGGTGACTGTTTGGGCGAGTACACGTCCTTGTGCCTGCAGCAACCCGACAGTGCCTTGCGCCGTGGGTATTGCGGCAAAGTCCAGCAGTTGGCGACGCGCGACATCAAAGTCGAGAAGTTGAGCTCTTGGTTTCATTGCGTTGAATGACTCTTGATGCAAAAGAAGTATTTTGCCTGAACCGTAGCCTGATCTTGGCTATTAACCGCCGGTTTGTGACATGAACCGGATAATTTTTGTTGGTGCAGTCAGGAATTCGTGACGTTCTGGTTTGAGCTCGATGCCTTCGCGGATCGTTTGCTCGAGTTCGGCGTCTGAGATCCCTGCACGCAGAAGAGGGCGTAATTCGACTTTTTCTTCTTGTCCCAGGCACAGGTACAACGTGCCATCAACAGAGAGTCGCACGCGATTGCACGTTGCGCAAAAATGCTGACTGATCGGGGTAATGAGGCCAATCTGACCGCGACCATCTTTAGTGCGCCAGTAACGTGCCGGACCGCCGCCCATTTCCTTGATTTCTGGAATCAGATCAAAACGCTCACGCAGACGCTCCAGGATAGGGCCGAGCGGCGCGTAACTGGAAGCCAATCCGGTACTGCCCATTGGCATGGTTTCGATCATGCGCAAAATAAAGCCGCGACTGATGCAAAATTCAGCCATCGATTCGACTTCGTGTTCGTTAACGCCCGGCATCACGACCATATTGAGTTTGATGGGAGCAAAGCCAGCGGCTTCGGCGGCAGCCAGTCCTGCCATGACGTCGTCAATCGAGTCGCGACCGGTGATTTGCGTGACGCATTCCCGCGTTAGACTATCCAGACTGATGTTCAATCGGGTCACGCCGGCCGCACGGAGCGCCTCGGCGTGTTTGGGTAATTGGGTGCCGTTGGTCGATAGTGACAAATCGCGGATACCAGGCAGGGCACTGATACGTGCAGCGAGATCAGGCAAATTGCGTCGCAGCAGAGGCTCGCCTCCGGTCAGACGCACGCGCGAGGTTCCCAGGCGGGCAAATGCACCGACGACACGCTCGATTTCGTCAAATGTCAGCCAGTCGCGGGGTTCTTGGTAGCCTTTAAAGCTTTTGGGCAGACAGTAGGTGCATTTCATGTCGCATCGGTCTGTGACGGACAGGCGCAGATACTCGATGCTGCGACCAAAACGGTCTGTCAAAGGCGACTGAAGTTGTTCCATATACGATATTGTCTTTCTACTTGTTTTAACCACTAGAATCACTTTACTCCGGTTTTCGGACGATATCGAGATCTCCCTACAGATGACCCAAGAATATGTTGTTCTTTGTCTGGCTGTAATTGTGCTAACGCTATGATTTATTTGATTTTATGGAATTTTTGATTGTGTGCGACCGAGCTAATTTTTTTGGAGTGTGGCGTTGACTGCAATCTGGCCAGCTTTGCTCGTCACGCTCAAGCTCGCTAGCCTGACGACCATTATTTTGCTGTTGCTCGGCACGCCCGTTGCCTGGTGGCTGGCGCGCACACGCTCTAGCTGGAAAACGCCTTTGTCAGCGCTAGTTGCCTTGCCCATGGTGCTGCCGCCTACTGTGCTGGGGTTTTATCTATTGATCGCGATGGGTCCAAATGGGTTTTTGGGACAGACCACGGCTGCGCTCGGCCTAGGTACGCTAGCCTTTACTTTCTGGGGGTTGTTGCTTGCCTCTGTGCTGTACTCGCTGCCTTTTGTCATTCAGCCTTTGCAAGCCGGATTTGTCGCGTTAGACCCGACGGTACTGGATGCCGCAGCGACCTTGCGTGCATCACCAGTGGATCGTTTCTTTTCAGTGGTGGTACCGATTTGCCGTCCCGCCTTTTTGACCGCAATCGTGATGGGGTTCGCGCATACGGTGGGTGAGTTTGGTGTGATTCTGATGGTGGGCGGCAATATTGAAGGTGAGACGCGGGTGTTGTCCGTCCTGCTTTACGACCGAGTCGAGTCGATGGCCTATACCGAGGCACACTGGATTGCCGGCGGGTTACTGATATTTTCTTTTGTGATCTTACTGTTGATGCATGTGCTGAGTCACCGCCTTGCCAGGCAAGAGGGGCGCGTATGACTCAACGTATCCAGTCAGTGCAGCCAGAATCGGTCAATGAGCGTATTGAATTGTCCTTACGGTTGCGTCGTGCTAATTTTGATCTGGATGTCTCGTTAAATATTCCCGCGCATGGGACAACTGTTTTGTTTGGTCCCTCTGGCGCCGGCAAAACAAGTATTTTGCGAGCGATAGCAGGTTTGGAGCCCGAGGTGCGAGGCGACGTCTGCGTCAAAGGGCGTATATGGCAATCTGCGGACATCTTTGTACCGCCGCACGCGCGACGCGTTGGCTTTGTTTTTCAACACTCTGCACTGCTGCCCCACTTGTCTGTGGAGCAAAATCTTCGTTATGGCTTTACGCGCGTGCAAGGCACCGAACTTGAATTTCGCGAGTGTGTCGAGCAGCTGGATTTGCAAGCCCTGATGCATCGCAAGATTGCGCAGCTCTCAGGTGGAGAACGCCAGCGTGTGGCGATGGGGCGTGCGCTGTTGACGCGTCCCGAAGTGCTGCTGATGGATGAGCCGCTCGCGGCGCTCGATACTGGCAGACGCACCGAGGTGCTCGGCTATCTGGAGCGCTTGAAACAGGTCACCTCAATTCCGATGATCTATGTCACCCATTCGGTCGACGAAATGTCGCGTCTGGCAGATCATCTCGTGTTGATGAAAGATGGCCGAGTACGACAGGCGGGCTCTGCACTCGAGGTCATGAATAGCCCTGATGTGCCGTTAGCGTTACGCGATGATGCAGGAGTTGTCGTGATGGCGCGCGTCAATCGCGTAGATGATCATGGCTTATTCATGCTCTCAAGCGATCTGGGTGAGCTCTATGCTCAGGGCGCTGGTCATCAAGTCGGCGATCATCTGCGCGTGCGTATTCATGCACGAGATGTCAGTGTGAGTTTGAGCGAGCATCGCGATAGCAGTGTGCTCAATATCCTGCCCGCAACCGTCAAATCCATACGCCAGATTGTTTCTGGCCAGGTACTGGTTGAGCTCGGAGCTGGGGCCAATCAAGATCAGGCATTGTTTGTCAGGATTTCGCATGCCTCTGCAATGCGGTTGCAAATTAAAGAGGGCTTGCGTGTCTGGGCACAGATTAAGGCTGTTGCTTTACTGGCCTGATGCGTGACTTGCCTGACTAAAGGTGACGTCCGGATAGTGCCATTCAGGTCTGTTTATTATCTTGACGCAGATTAATTCATTGTTTTAAAATGTATGCAATTACAGTCTTTAATATTATTAAAGACTAATATTGGATACATTTTGAAATACGATACCGCCCCTTTATTGTCGACCTCTCGTTTAGACGAAGCCCGTGACTTGGGCCGTCGTTTGACCGAACTGCGCCAGGCTTACCACATGCGTCAAGCCGATGTCGCAGTGCGTGCGGGGTTATCACGTTCAACTGCCGTGCTCTTAGAGAAAGGCGATCCTGGACGTACGGTAGGACAAATTTTGCGCTACCTCCATGCGATTGCTCCTGACTTGACGTTAGAGTCCTTACTGTTGAATCAAATACCTGCCTTGTTGATTCAACGTGCACATCAGCGCACACAGCGTGTTCGTCTGTTGAGTGATACGCAGCTTAAAGAAATCGATTTTTAAAGTTTTTATATGGCCAATACGCGCGGTCCCGATGAAATAGTGGTGTTTGCTCATATCCGTGATGGGCAAGATGGAACGCAGCGGTTTGTCCCAGCTGGATTGCTTAAACAAGCGTCGCAAGCTGTTGGTCTGCTGCCTGCGATGAGTTTTCGCTATGGTTTGCGCTACCTTGACCGCAAGAATGCCTTCGAGCTTGATCCTCGCGCTTTGAGTACGCGAGAGTATCAGGACGTTCGAGGTGCAATGTTGTTTCCATTGTCAGGGCAGAACGAGTTTGGAGGTATTCGTGACGCGGCTCCCGATGCTTGGGGACGCCGAGTGATCGAGGCAAGGCTGCGCGTTCCAGCTAATAGCTTGAATGAGTTTACTTATTTGCTTGAAGCGGGCAGTGACAGAGTGGGAGCGCTTGATGTACGTACCCATCTGGATTCTGATCCGACTTCTTCGGCAGGAACGCTTACCTCTTTACCTTATCTCTTACAGGCTTCGGCCGCTATTGAGGCTGGCGAAGAAATTCCGGCCAATCTTATTTCTTATTTGGGTGGCGCAAGCTCGGCAGGGGGCGCGCGACCTAAGGCATCGGTACGAGACTCGGAAAATATTTTGTGGCTGGCTAAATTCCCAGCTCAGGGCGATACCTATGACATGGCAATTGCCGAGTATGCAACATTAGAGCTTGCTCGCCAAGCGGGTCTGACAGTGCCTGGTGTGCGATTACATCGCGTGCTCGGGAATTCGTTGTTGTTGATACGCAGGTTTGATCGATATTGGGCAGAACCTGGTCAAGCGCTTACTGTAGGAGCACTAGCGCATGAAACTCAAGTGCAACCGGGATTTGTTGAGGGGCGTATCCCGCAGATCAGTGGGTTGACGCTACTCGGATGCAGCGAAATGGAGTCAATAAGCAAAGGCTATAAGCACCTCGCCTCAGCGATACGAGAGTATTGCCACCCGCAGTTTATTGTTCGCGATTGTGCTGAGTTATTTGCACGTATGGTATTCAATATTTTCGTGACGAATGATGATGACCACTTGCGCAATCACGCTTTTAATTACGATAGCGCGTATCAAGGGTGGCGTTTGAGTCCCTTGTATGACGTCCTACCGCGACCTATGGTCTCGCAAGAGCGTTTTTTACACCTTGCTGTGGGATTGCAAGGTCGGTTAGCAACGCTAGAAAATGCGATGAGCGAGCATGCTGCGTTCATTCCCGATCGTCCGGATGCTATCGCCGTGATACGTCGTGTGTGGGGTGCGGTTCGCCAATGGCAGGTGAGCTTCGAGGATGCAGGCGCTAGCCCGTCTTTGTTAACTACGATGAGCTCAGCTATGCGAGATCTAGAGGATATCGCTGGTAAAGAGCTCGCCGCTGAGATTCGCAAGGGATAGTGAGTCTGCAACGTGATGTATCACGTCGGCCCATTGCCCACGTACTGATTGTCTGAATAGCTTCGCGCTCGGATACCAGGGACTGTCTGTTCTGTCTCGCAGCCAGCGCCAGTCGGCAGGCTCCGGAAGCAGGATCCAGGTTGGGATGCCTAAGGCGGCGCTTATATGTGCAACCGAGGTGTCTACGGTAATCACCAGATCGAGATTGCAGAGCAGTCCAGCCGTATCGTCGAAATTTTTGAATTCAACACCTGCATTCAAAATTTCTGGGTGAGCGGTTAAGGTCTTTTGATCTGTATCGCGTATTTCTTTTTGCAGCGAAACAAAAACGCAGTCAAGATCTAACATTGGGCTCCATTGCGCAAGCAACATTGAACGATTTTTATCGTTCAAGTGATGCGTGCTGCCTGACCAGCAGAGTCCTACCTTGAGTGTTTTGTTTGTGGGTACTGAATTGTTTTTATTACTGCGGTCTTGCATCTTGTGAGCAAGCCAGTGAGACCATTCGTCAACTTTCTCAGGCTGTGCATTTAAATAGTGATGCGCGCAAGGGATGTCGGGATGGCGGCCATACATCACGTGTGGCAGGCTGAGTAGCGGAATCTGGAAATCAAACGCCGGCAGGGGTGTTTCAGTGTCGATCACCAAGTCCGCCGCGGGATATGCTGCGAGTAGTTTTGCAAGCGGAGGCTGGACGCGCAGGATGACCGTGGCGCCAAGGTCTTTGAGCCAGTCCAGATACCGCACAAACTGAATCGTATCGCCGAGCCCTTGCTCTGCGTGAATCAGCAGGCGTTTACCTTTGAGTGTGGCTTTGCCGTTCCAGCGGGTACCTTTAATGTCGTGACTTTGATGCCCGTCCTGCCAGCGCCACTCATATTCGCGCCAGCCGTGCTCAAAGTTCCCGAGCATCAGATTAGTCTGGGCGCGATTGGTGCGAGCGCCCGGGTGCTCCGGGTTGATGCGAAGAGCTTGTTTGAATGCCTCAAACGCGTCTTCAAAGCGCTGCATATCGCGTAAAGCTACGCCCATGTTCACATAGGCTTCAATAAAATCAGGCTTGAGCGTAATGGCTTGCCGATAGGCTTTTATTTCATCTTCGTAGCGACCAGCACTGCCGTGTACCTGTCCCAGGTTGTAATGCAGCAAGGGGTGTTTGGGGGATAGTTTGAGTGCAGCTGAAATATGAAGTAAGGCCTCGCTATGCTGCCCCGTTGAGGAATGAAGCATGGCGAGTTGATTGAGCGAAGCAATGTCAGCTGGATTTCGCGCGATGGCACTTTCGCCTTGTGCGATTGCTTCGTTGACCTGACTCATTGTTAAGCTTGTCAGTAATAGTCGTAAGGAGTATCAAAACCGCCAGGCGAGTAATGCACAGTGGGGATGTTTGTCATGTTTGGCAGGATCGCGACGTCGGACCAGTCAGTGGATGTGCCATCACCTGCGCAGCCTGCAAGACCGGCGATACATAAAAAAATTGAAAATAATTTAGTCAATCGCATTAATTAGCCCTAGTGTTTGTATTTCAACGTATCGTACTTAAGCACGCATGCGCTGAATTGTAAAAATTCATCCAGATGCTCGGTGATGATGCTGATCGTAATCGGCAGAAGTATCTTTTGGTAGTCATGGACGGCAATATTACGAAAACCTACCATGCGCTTGAGTGACTCAGACAGCTCTTTTTCAATCCAACCATCTGTGGACAGGAGTTCGAACACGTCTCTCGCACTTTGGGCCACACCCAAGCGATCTCGTCGAATAATGTACTGACCAATATCCAGAGCGGCCTCGCAGGCGCGCTGGATATTCATCATCGCTGCATCCTGCCTCGTAAAGTCGGTTGAGAATGTCGCTGGATCGCGTGCATACTCTTCGCGCGCGCGCCCAACACATCTCTCAATCGTGGCAGATTTATTGAGCAACACATCATCTGCCATATACGCGGCCTTCTTTTCAATTAAAGCGATTAAGGGCGCGCGTGCCTCATCCAGAGCATTTTTTTCATTTAATACGAAACACTCATATAAAGAGGCTGAGATGTCTTTTGCCCAGAGGCGTTTACCGGTATTGAGAATTTGACTTTGCATCACTGTTGAGGCCGCACGAAAATCGAGTAAGTCCACGGCACAGTCAACTAACTGCGCAAGATCACCGGAGAGTTTCCATAGAAAATCAGCTGACGCATAACCCTCTACAAGCACCGCAAGGTCCACGTCACTCTGTTTCGTGGCGCTGCCTGATACCTGGCTCCCAAAAGCGTAAACAGCCATGAGATCGGGCAGGTTTTTTTTGAGGTACGCAATGATGAGGCCGTCAGGTTCAAGCGCAGCGGTCATTCGTGAGGACATGTGTGATCTCAGAGCGGTGACGCTGCATATTATGACGGATAGTTGGCGGAAGCGGTGAGATTCGAACTCACGGAGGGCGTGAACCCTCGCCGGTTTTCAAGACCGGTGCCTTAAACCGCTCGGCCACGCTTCCTGGAAATAAGTGACATCTTGAGATGATTAACTTCATCTCGGATCGGTCCAAAAGACCGAAAGATATTTACGAATTATTTCGC
>CAINDJ010000245.1 GCA_903847325.1 uncultured beta proteobacterium
GCTGGAACAGCAATTTATCTTTGCACAGACATGCACCGGACACCTGTTGCCTTACAACGAACATTCCACCACTTTAGTGCGATACACAGACAAGTCGTTATCCTGGAAATAAACTTTGAGCTTGAGCCCTACATCTCAGATGAATCGCGTGCAAAAATTATTCAATGCGAAAAAGGGTTTGTACAACTTCAATTAAAGTATGGCTTTATGGAAAGAGTGTCCGTTCCAGAAACTATTTTGAGGTATTGCCCTGAAAATATGAAAGCGAATTTAGGTCCTGCATCATATTTTGGTTACCGCCCTGTGATCTTTCAAGAAGGTAGTGCCGGAATGCAAGCATGGCGCAAACAACTATTCCGATTCATGTACCGCAATTCTCAGCAACCTTCTGATTATTTAAGTGTACCCACTGCGGATTCGATGGCGGTCAGCATTCGCATAACGTTTTAGCACCGGTGTAATCGTTCAGCTTGAAAAAGCGTACGATCAATTCCCGTGTTGCGGTGAGCAATAGATTAGCCGCTGTAGAATGGGTACATGAGTATCGTGTCGATACGTGTAATTTACTGGAGAATTATTTGAGCATTACGCTGCTAAAAAAAGAGAAGTTATCCGTCAATGTCGCTTTTGCAGCGGAACTGCCAGCGACTAGCAAGCTGTGCTCTGCAAGGACAAGATTATTAATCGAGGCGGAAAGCACCATACTGGTGATCGATTATTCGCATTATCTGGAGTGGGCCGCACGTAGGCAAGCCGAGCCAGAGTATGAGGATTTTCTGCGTGTTGAAGACAATCTGACGAGCATCACAACGCTCACGCTCCGTGACGAAGCGACGGTCAAAAAAATCAGTGATCAAAAAATAGATGCGATTGAAATCAGAATTGATCAGGATGTTTTCCATCAGTTTGCAGTGAAATCCGTTTTGCCTGATGGCAGTTCTACCCTTGTGTTTAGCTTGTAAGTTCTACCTGACACAACGTCAGCTATGCGCCCAAGCGAGCATGCTCGCCCATCGCGAACCATAAAACCCGCCGAGGCGGGTTTTATCATTGTTGGGCGCAAAGATTAATTCATCAGAACGGGGATCTGCGGCTGATCCAGTTTAAGGTAGGTAATCTCTTTGGCATTCACATCTGCTTTCTTAAGATCAAACGTATAGATATTCATCGTTTCATACATTCTGACGTTGTAAATCATATTTTTATTATCAGCCACGACACTCCACTCGGTAATTTCAATACCGCCAGCGCCACCGCCAAAAGGATTGTCTTCAGGCAATGTAACCGCACCGGGTGGGATATCAAAACTACCTAAAATATGCCAGGCAGCATTCGTCATCTGCTCAGTCGTATAGCTTGGTGGGACGTAGTTAGACAGAAAAACTGCACGGATGAATCTGCCTGGACTTAAGTAATCACCAGGCAAACCATGAAGTCCATTTCCTGAGCTTGGTGAGTCATAAGACACGCCGTGAATAACGACAGGTGGCTTTTCAATATTGCTCAGATTCGCGTAATTA
>CAINDJ010000246.1 GCA_903847325.1 uncultured beta proteobacterium
TGGACACGGACAATCGTGAATGCATTGGCACCCGAGGCACGTGCCGCATCGACAAAATCCCGGCTACGAATCTGTGTCGTGACACTTTCTGAGACCCGTGCAATCGGCGGAATAAACACGATCGTGAGTGAGATCAGCGAGTTGGTAATACCTGCGCCCAGGACTCCTGACAAGGCGATCGCCAGTAGCACGGAAGGAAATGCATAAAACACATCGATCGTACGCATGATCAGGGTGTTGACGATACCACCGGCATAGCCAGCGGTGATTCCAATCACCGAGCCGATCACAAACGCACACACCACAGGTGTGATGCCCATGAACAGCGATAGCTTGGTCCCGACAATCAGACGGGTCAGCATGTCACGACCGAGCTCATCTGTACCCAGGAGGTGACCTGGAAAGCCAATGGGCTTTAAGCGTTTCATGATCGAGCCGAGGAATGGATCGTAGGGCGCGAGCATAGGCCCGAACAATGCCATCGTAAACAGAATCAGAATGATCACGGCGGCAAACATCGCAACGCGATCGCGCATGAAGCGCTGGCCAACGTTTTTCCAGTAGCCAGTTGATTTTTCTACGACTAAAGCGGGGACTTTGGCGGGATTGACTGCAATATTCATCATGGTCGTAATCCTTTAGCTGCGCGCGATACGCGGATCAAGTAGCGTTTGAATAACGTCTACGATCAGGTTGAGGACGACAAAAAACATAGCCAGTACAAGGATCGTGCCTTGTAGCAAAGGCAGGTCACGTTGAAAGATTGCCGCATTGAGCAAAAAGCCTGTGCCTGGCCAGGAGAAAACGGTTTCGATCAGTATCGAGCCACCGAGCAAGTAGCCGAGCTGTAAACCCATCACAGCCAGTGCAGTCGGAGCTGAGTTTTTAACCACATGCATAAAAATACCGACGTTGGTCATGCCCTTTGCACGCAGACCGACGATGAATTCTTGCGCTAGGATGTCGGCAACCAGTGCGCGCACCGTACGCGCAATAATGCCCATTGGAATGACGCTCATGGTGACTGCGGGCAGGATCAGATGTTTCATGTGCTCCCAGTCCCAGTGCCAGTCGGCCGATCCACCCGGCCCCGCACCGCTCGGAGGTAGCCACATCAGGGTTGAGCTAAAAATAATCACTAGCACCATACCAAGCCAGTAGTGGGGCACGCTGACACCCAGCACCGAGGTGAGCGATGCTGCTTTGTCGATCCAAGAATTTTGAAAATATCCCGCGACAAAACCAAAAAGGCATCCAAAAATAAAACCAATCATCGTTGCAAATATGGCGAGTCGCAGCGTGTTGCTCACAGCTGTCATGACTTCGGTTGCGACTGGGCGGCCCGAGGCAATTGATGTCCCAAGGTCTCCGTGTAAAGCACGCCATACCCATCTCGCAAACTGTTCAGGGTAGGGACGATTAAAACCGTAGATTTCCATCAGCCTAGCTTGCAACTCTTGCGAGGCATCAGGCGGAAGGATGGAAACAAGTGGGTCGCCAGGTGCCAGATGCACCAGCGCAAAACAGACAAGCGCCACCCCCAGCATGATGGGCAAGGTGTAAACAATACGGCGCAGCAAAAAACTAAGCATGCTTGGTCTATCTCGTCAAAAATGAGCGCGACAGGTTCAGTACACATAACCTGTCGGTGCGGAATTCAAAAAGAAAAAGGCAGACCACACGACTAAGCGTGTGGTCTGCCAGTCAAAACTTATTCCATTGACATCGGGGCGATATCGATAAACCAGCTCTTTGGCTGAACAACGCCTTTGACTTTTTTGCTCATGGCACGAGGACCTACGTCGTGAGCAATCCAGATAAAGGGCGCTTCTTCAACAGTGCGTGCGTGTAACTTGGCGAGCGCCTCATCGCGTGGCTTGTCTTCGAAAGTCGTACGCGCAGCGCTGACTAACTTGTCAAATTCTTCGTTACCAAAGTAACCCCAATTGTTTGAAACAGGTGGGAAAGTTTTGGTGCTGGTGAACCGCACCATGCCAAAGAAAGGATCCATTGCTGAGAAACTCACGTTGGTTGCGGTCGCACCGTTAGCGGATGGGTCTTTAGCACCTTTGCGCCAGTTGTTGAACAAGGTGTTCCATTCGATCACATCAAACTCAACGTCGATGAAACACTGCTTGAGCGACTGTTGCACGAATTCGTTCATAGGCAGAGGCATCATCTGGCCTGAGCCTGAGGCGGAAATCTGCACTTTTGTTTTCAGGGGCTTGGCAGCTGAATAGCCAGCCTCGGTCATCAGCTTTTTACCACCATCGACATCATATTTGATGTCAAAAGTAGGATTGCCGAACCATGGGTGTCCTGGTTCCATCGTGCCTTTTGGAATACCCATCAGATCGCCGAGCAGTGTTTTCAGACCTGCGCGATCCACACACAGGTTGGCAGCATGCCGTACACGCTTGTCAAGCCAGGGGGAGCCTTCAGCGAATGACAGCTGCCATGGCCAAACGTGTGGTTGCTGATTACTGTAGAGCTCAAAGCCACGCTGTTTAATTTGTGGCAACGCATCAGGAGCAGGAGCTTCGATCCAGTCAACCTGGCCGGAGAGCAGGGCGGCGGTTCGGGCGTTTGCTTCAGGGATGGGCAGCAGGACGACGCGATCCAGTTTTGGCACGCGCTTGGGATCCCAGTAGGATTTGTTGGCAACCATTTCGAGACGCTCACGCGGAACGAACTTGGACATTTTGAATGGGCCGCTGCCTGAGGCGTCGGCTGCAAAAGCTGTCCATGCTTGTTTTGCGCGCTCTGCAGGATCGGTCACGGTCGCTGGCACTGCAGCAAGCTTGGCTTTCCACTGGGCGGGCGATGCAATAAACAGGTTCGTCAGGTTGATTGGCAGGAATGCATCGGGTTCGCTGGTGGTGAGCTCAACCGTCATATCGTCAATCTTTTTTGCGCTGCGCAGAGTAGGCATACGCGAAGCTGTCACGCCGACTTGGGAGGCATCAAACTGCGGGGCGTCTTTGTCCAGTACTTTCTGGACGTTCCATACGATGGCATCAGCATTCACGTCTGATCCATCATGGAATTTCACACCAGGACGCAACTTAAATACCCACTTGGTTTTGTCATTAGCATCGACAGCCCACGATGTCGCCAGACCTGGAATCACAACCGAGGCAACATCAGCCTTGGACAAATCCCACTGAGTGAGTGCATCGTACATTGGAATACCGGTAAAGCGGTTGCCCTCGAAACCCTGGTCAGGCTGACCAAGTGTGCGGGGAATATCGGCTGCCGTCATACCAATGCGCAATACTTTCTCTTGTGCGGATGCAGGAAATGCGGCGCCCAGAGCAATCGCGGCGTACAGTACTGACAGACCGAGAGGCTTGGACACCAGACGGGAAATCGACTTATGCTGTTTCATGTGTTCTCCAACTTGTATTGGGTTATGGGTAATATCAAACTGAAAAAATTCTTACATTAGGAAACTGAGTAACAACAAATCTGATCTATTTGTTTCAAATAGATTTAAGCAAGTTGTATGCCATACGGTGCATTTCAATGTAAATCCAACTGTACGGACGCGTTGCTTAAGCGTGGAGATTTCGCGTTGCACTTTTTTAGGGCGAGATCACCATTCTGGGGCATTTTTATCCTGCTATGTTTAAAACTTTGTATCAAAATTTAACTAAATAAGATTAACAAGTTAAACAACTAAAAAATTATGAAATTACTCCTTATAAACCCTAATACATCTGCACCCATGACGGCATCTATAGCCAGGGGCGCGCGTGCAGTTGCTGCCGCGACAACTGAAATTGTTGCAGCGCAGCCAAGTTTTGGTCCTCTATCTATCGAGGGTCACTATGATGAGGCGTTTGCAGCAGCAGGGGTTGCTGAGCAAGTCAGGTTGGCTCGCGACTGGCAACCAGGCGCGGTGGTGATTGCATGCTTTGGTGATCCGGGTCTTGAGGCCGCGCGTGAGTCGATCGATGCACCAGTATTGGGCATTGCTGAGGCTGCGTTTCACGCGGCTTCGATGATCGCGACAGGTTTTTCTGTTGTGACGACGATGACACGTACGTGCATCATGGCCGAGCGTCTGGTGCAGCGATACGGCTGCGAGCATCAGTGCCGGGGCGTACACGGTACGGATATTCCCGTGTTGTCTCTCGAGGATTGTGCCGCCGGGACAATTGATCAGATCGAGCAAAGCGCGCGCGAGGCTTTGAGTCGCGATCGTAGTGGAGCGATTGTCTTGGGATGCGCGGGGATGACTTCTTTATGCCAGACCCTGACCCAGCGCCTTGGTGTGCCTGTGATCGATGGCGTAGCGGTTGCCGTCAAGTTTGCCGAGGCGCTGGTGGCGCTGAATCTATCGACCAGCAAGCGAGGCGATTATGCCCAGCCACTGCCTAAAACTTATACCGGATGGGCAGCGCCTCTTGGCTGGCCTGAATAAATGACATCATCGATCACGCGCATGACCGCACGCACAATGTCGCGCACACAAGCGCTGTTCGCCGTGCATCTGGTCGGACTCTTGTTTGGGACATGCGGCATCCTTGGTGAATTAATCGACGCTGACGCAAGTGTCATTACCTGGGGACGTGCGGCCTGCGCCATTGTCGTGCTGTCTGTTGTGAGTCGCTTTGCTTCCAATTCGGGACTGCGAGGATTGTTGCAACACGGCAGATGGTGGGCGTTAATTGTCTCAGGCGCCATGCTGGCGATTCATTGGGCAACGTTTTTTATCTCTGTGAAAGTCGGTGGCATCGCGGTGGCGACTTTGGGTTTTGCGAGCTTTCCGGCATTTATTACGCTGATCGAGTGGGGCGTGCTGCGTGAACGCGTCACCAGACCGGAATGGCTACGCCTGATCTGTGTGACGCTCGGCTTGATTCTGGTCACGCCGTCCTTTGATTTTTCTGATGCGGGGACCGAAGGACTGTTGTGGGGATTGTTGTCAGGAGCTGGTTTCGGTGTGCTGGCAGTCCTGAATCGTCGCTACCTTTCTAATATTGATGCATTTTATGTAGCCGGATTGCAAAATTTAATTGTTTTTCTGCTGCTAAGCCCTTGGGCCATGCCCTTGCTGCCCGCAGTCAGTCTGGCTAGCTGGGGCTGGATTCTGGTTCTGGGTGTCGCGTGCACGGGTCTTGCGCATTTACTTTTTGTTGCAAGTTTGCGGGTACTGCATGCCAGGACTGCCGGGTTAGTGGTCGCGCTTGAGCCGGTCTATGCCATCCTGTTTGCCTGGGTTTTGTTTGCACAAGTTCCCACAATTCGAACGATTGCCGGCGGACTCATCATGATCGCCGCGATATTGAGTGCCAGTCTCGCAGTCAGAAAAGCGGCATCGCATTGAAAATAGCCCTCTACTTGAGCGATGAAAGTTATGATGTATAGGCTTTCATTTTTGAATATCCGCGCATGACACCACAAGCTTACGTTCCTCCCGTCACCAACATCCGACCTGGTCAAGCAGATCCTGGCACGCCGCGCGTTTTGCGCGACGCCATGATTAGCTGCGTCGTGCCCGCCTATAACGAGCACGAAAATTTAGCGTTGCTCTTGCCACGCCTGCAGGACGTACTGACCAAAACAGGCGCAAACTGGGAAGTTGTCGTGGTCGATGATGGTAGCCGTGATGCGACCGCGATCCTGATGTCCTCCTGGACGCGTCAGCCTGGTTTCAGATACGTCCAGCTCTCGCGTAACTTTGGTAAAGAGCCCGCCATTACCGCAGGTCTTGAGGCAGCGCTTGGCGATGCCGTGATTATTCTGGATGCTGACCTCCAGCACCCCCCCAGTCTGCTGCCGACCATGATTGCCCGCTGGGAGGCAGGTATCGATATGGTTTACGCCGTGCGCGCAAACCGCAACGATGAAAACCTGACCAAGCGCTGGGGGACCCGTCTGTTTTATTCCTTGCTCGGTGGTTCGCGTGGCGTGAATGTCCCACCGCATGCCGGAGATTTCCGTCTGATGGATCGTGCCGTGGTCAACGCATTGCTCCAGTTACCTGAGCGCAACCGTTTTATGAAAGGTCTCTATGCCTGGGTCGGTTTTGAATCAGAATCAATTACCTATGTGCCGGATTCCCGGCAGCATGGCGAGAGCCATTTCAGTGCCTTAAAGCTCTTACGCCTGGCGCTTGCAGGCTTAACAGCTTTTACGACCTGGCCGCTGCGTGCCGTTAGTCTGACGGGTTTTGCGATTTCGCTTTGTTCGTTTGGATATGGCCTCTATATCGTTTGCGAATATCTTTTGTTTCGAAATCCGGTCGATGGCTGGCCCACGATTGTGACGATCTTGCTGTTTTTCTCAGGGATTAATCTGATCTCATTAGGCATTGTTGGCGAATATATCGCCCGTATTTTTGACGAGGTCAAAGGTCGTCCCCTCTATATCGTACGTCAGGCAGTGGGCAAACCATATATGGCTGCGACCCAGCAAAATGAGCGGTCGGACTGAGCAGCGATGATGCAGGATTCTCCCGATACGACTGCGTCCACACCGATTAAACATCCCATCGCGATTTGCGCAGATGACTTTGGTATCGAGCCAGGTGTAGACGAAGCAATCGTCGAGCTTTGTCAGCAAGGTCGGCTGAGTGCGACAAGCTGCCTGACGATGGCACCATACTTTGCAGACCATGCGGTGATGCTCAAACCCTTGGCGGTGGATATCGGTCTGCATGTGAATTTCACCGAGTCACTGGGCAGCCAGGGATTATTCTTGCCATTGCCCAAATTAATTGCGAATGCCTATCTGCGTCAGTTGTCTCGGTCGCAAGTCCGCTCGCAAATTGAATTACAGCTCGATGCGTTTGAGCAGTATTTGGGACGTGCACCCGATTTTGTGGATGGACATCTGCATGTGCATCAATTGCCCGTCATCCGTGAAGCCCTGATTCAGGTTTTATCTGAACGCTATCCGGATAACCTGCCCTGGTTGCGCAATACTCAGCCAGGAAAACTCTCCAATGGATTGCCATGGATACAGCGCTTTAAGGCGCACGTAATTGGTGCCTTGGGCGCACGTGCGTTATCCCGCACCGCGCTGCAGATTGGATCCAGAATCAATCGCGATTTTTTTGGTGCGTATGATTTTTCTCGTGCGCATCCTCCTTATGCCGCGATGCTGGATGCCTGGTTGCAACAGGCGAGCTATGGCTCCCTGATCATGGCCCATCCTGCTAAGTACGTCTCCGAACAGGACGCTTTCGGTCGTGATCGTATCGAGGAATATCGCGTACTGGGCAGTGAAGTGTTTGCGGCCTTACTCGAACAACATGGCCTGGAGATTCTCAGGCTGTCTGGGCTCAGGTTTTAGCCGCATCGCTGGCCAGCACCGGGGGCGTGAGAGCGGTCTCAGGCGCTGGGATGGTCTGGCGTTTGGCTTCAGTGATCAGATCTTCTTTGCCGTAAAACTTAACGCCAAGCGCGATGCGCTCACGGCCCTGCGAGCGACGATGGCGATTCGTGTCCCGCAGTGAATACACGCAGCCACAATATTCCTGCTGGTAAAACTCTTCGCGCTTGCTGATTTCGATCATGCGCGCCGATCCACCGTGTTTGCGCCAGTTATAGGTCCAGTAAATCATTTCCTCATAACGGGAGGCCGCACGCACGCCACTGCCGTTGATTTGGTTCATATCTTTCCAGCGCGAAATCCCGAGTGAACTGGAAATTGTGTCAAAGCCATGCTCGTGCGCGTAGAGCGCGGTGCGCTCGAAACGCATATCAAAGCATTCCGTGCAGCGCTCGCCCCGCTCCGGCTCGTTTTCGAGTCCCTTGATACGTTCAAACCAGTTATCTACATCGTAATCCGCATCGATAAACTCGATTCCATGGGCCTCGGCAAACCGAATATTTTCGTTTTTGCGGATCTCGTATTCTTTAACAGGATGAATATTCGGGTTGTAAAAGAATATGGAGTAATCAATACCCGCTGCCAGCATGGCCTCCATGACCTCACCCGAACAGGGCGCGCAACAGGAGTGCAGCAGAACTTTAGTTCTGCCCTCGGGTAGGGAGAGACTCGGGCGAAGGGCATCAGGCATGATTCATATCGGCAGGCAGTGGTTATCGCATCGATTTTAGCGCGATGTCTGGTCTTAAATCGTATCGGGTTATGCGTCTGGAGATTTACCCAGAACGGCTTCCCAGAGTTCGCGAATCGTTTGACGTTCCTCGGCAACCTGCGCAGGTTCGATTCTGGCCTTTTCAGCCCCTTTCAGTCTGAGCGCATGCTGCTGTCGTCGCAAGTTGCGGTAGGCATTACCCGCTTTCACTGCGAGATTCATATCAATGAGGCCAGCCTGACCCGCAAGTTTAAGCAACGCGATATTGCCCAGGTTACCAATCAGCTCAGGATGGGTTCGGGCGTGGAGCAAGACCAGATATTGCGTGACAAACTCCAGGTCGACCATCCCGCCGCGATCGTGCTTGAGATCAAAGTCCTGAGTGTTGTTAGGATGACCTTGCAGCATTTTTTCGCGCATGGTGCGGACCTCTTGTGTAAACACTGAGGCATTGCGATCCATAGTGAGTACTTTTTGACGGACTTGCTCAAATAGTGCTCCAACACGAACATCCCCTGCCGCGAAGCGGGCACGTGTTAGTGCCTGGTGCTCCCAGGGCCAGGCATGCTCGAGCTGATAGGTTTCAAAGGCCTGGACGGATACGGCAATCAGTCCGGCATCACCATCTGGACGCAGTCGCAGATCAATCTCGTACAAGCGCCCAGAGGACGTCATGGTCGAGAGCCACGAACTCATGCGCTGGCCGAGCTTTGCATAGAGCTCGGCCGCATCCTCGCGCGGGTCATCATAGAGGAAAACCAGGTCCAGATCGGAGGAGTAACCGAGTTCTTTCCCCCCCAGTCGGCCATAGGCAATGATGGCTAACTGTGGTGCGGGTCTGATACCGTTCGCATCGGGTTTGGCAACTATCGGCCAGACGCGAGTGATGGTTTCAGAGAGCAGCATATCCGCCAAAGCGGATAATTGATCCGCGAGTTTTTCAACGGTAAGAATGCCTTCAAGATCCTGCGCTAATAATTGAAAGCTGATCTGACGTTGCGTGTCTCGCATCAGATTCATTTGCTGTTCAATGTCAGGACTGCCGTCACTGAGCAAACAAAGTTCGAGATCTGCATGCATCGTCTGCGCAAGCTGGACAAAGTCCAAGGGCTCCATCAGTGTGCGCCAGGCAATCAGACTGTCCAGAACGAGTGGGTGTTGAATCAGGTATTGTGCCGCCCAGGGGCTGGCTGCCATCATGCGTGCGATACGCGCCATCGTTTCAGGGTATTCAGCCAGTAAAGCTAAATAAGCGCTGCGCTGAGCAATTGCTTCGATCAGATCCAGCAGTTTGAGCGCTGCAGTCATGGGTGAGGGGGTTTGCAGAGCTGCCCTGAACGCAATAGGCAAAATCGTGTCGACACGGTTTCGGCTATTGACCGAAAGACTGCGCACGCGATGACTGTCTAGAAAAGACTCAACCCGACGCGTAAGCTCTGTAGCGTCCTGACCAAAATACTGAATGACTTGTTCAAGGTTGGAGGCTGGATCGATTATGTCCGCGCTAACTTCCGCGTCTGGTGAGCAGTCCTGAGGGCTAGAGGCCGAATGAGCCGTTTGATCATTTTCTACCTCCTCGGCAATGCCCGCAATCCGAAACGCATTACGAAACGTCTCAGACACAAACTTTCGGTGATTGGCCAGTGTCTGATTAAATTGCTCGGGCTCCATCTGCATCGCGCCCGCAAGGGCGACTCTGCGCTCAGGATCACTCGGCAGCATATGGGTTTGTGCATCATCAAAATATTGCAGTGCATGCTCTGTTTTTCTTAAAAAACAATATGCATCGGCGAGTCGCTCGCAAGTGGTGGGGGTCAAAATGCCAGCGCGCTGTTGTGCCTGGAGCGCATCAAGTAATCCCCGTTGCTGCAGGGCGGGCATTCTGCCACCGCGAATCAGTTGCGATAGCTGGACGACGAATTCGATTTCACGGATACCGCCTTCGCCGAGTTTGATGTTGTTCTGCGTGTCCAGACCGGGGCGTGCCAGTGCCCGGCGCTGCCAGTCCTGCCGGATTCTTTCTCGCAACACGCGCAAGGCACGCAAGGCATCAAAATCAAAATATTTTCTGTAAACAAACGGCAGTCGCATGCTTTCTACATGCTGGATGGCTGCTCTTGAGTCGCTCTCAGCAAAAGCGCGCGCCGGCATAATGCGCGCTTTAAGCCAGGCGTAGCGCTCCCACTCACGCCCTTGGGTGAACAGATATTGTTCAAACGCGTCCAGGCTCCAGGCCAGCGCACCTGAATCGCCGTCCGGACGTAACCGGAGATCGGTGCGAAAGACCTGTCCATCGCCATCGGGTTCCGAGATGATTGGCATCATGCTGCGCGTGAGTTTTGCGTAAAACTCATGATGCGTGATGGGGCGCGGTCCGTCTGTTTCGCCTTCCTCCCCGTACAGCATCACCAGATCGATATCAGAGGATACATTGAGCTCGCGCCCGCCCAGCTTTCCCATTCCGACAATGATCATTTCCTGAGGGAGACCGGTTGCGGGGTCCCGGGGCGTCCCGTGCGTAGCCACCAGCTCGGCCATCATGCAACGATAGGCTTGTTCGACACACAAGTCCGCAAGCGCAGACATCGCTACGACCACTTCATCTAGCGGAGCCAGTCCTGCCAGATCGCGCACCATCAGTAAGAAAAAGCTTCGTCTGCGCAGCTGTCTGAGTACTTTTCGGCAATTCGGGATGTCAAGAACTGCGGTCTGGCAAGAAATCCCCGACAATTCCTCAAACCAGACACATAACCGCTCGGCGGTGACAGGTCTGTCGCTGGCTTGTTCTAACCAGTCGCCAAACTCAGGATTGCCCTGAATCAGTCGTCTCAGGCTGCCTGACCAGGCGAGCGCGGTCGATAAGTTTGATTCAGCCATGGCATTTGCCTCCTAGGGGACAGCGCAAGAGGATTAAGATAGAGGATTGAACGATACTTTATTTTGTTTAATAATTTTTTAATACTTTAAGACGATCATTCCTTTGCATTTTCTGAAAAAAACACTGCGTGTACTGTTTCTGTGTGCGCTAATTGCTTATTTTGCGATGGCGTCCACCATGCTGGTCGTGCGCTATCTCGTCTTGCCACATGTCAACGAGTGGCGGCCTCAGATTGAGCAGCGACTTTCCACTACCTTTGGCTCGCCGGTCACAGTAAGTGACGTGATCGCTAGCTGGTCAGGTCTGAATCCGACCCTTTCAATTTTGAATTTGAGCATTCGCACCGCACAAGGCGACACGATGCTCACTATTCCTAAAATAGATGCCATTGTGTCCTGGCGAAGTTTGCTTGCCCTGGATTTACGGCTTAAACATCTGGATGTCAATGGGATAGATATCACTATCGAAAAGCAGGCGGATGGCAACATCTCCGTGGCAGGCTATGTGCTCGATGCAATGCCTGATACTGACTTCAAACTGGATAGTGACACACTTGCTTCACGCTGGTTACTGGATCAGGGGGAGATCGTTGTTCATGATGCGACGTTGCGATTGCGAGATTTGCAGCGTGCCACACCGGAGTTAAAGCTCACCCGTGTGGATTTTGCACTGACAAACGGTTTATTCAGTCATCGATTGCTTATTAGAGGCTCGGCCCCGGAGTCGATTGCGCAGAGTTTTGAACTGATTGTCCGTGCAGATCATTTACTTGGATCATTAGGCACCACTGCCGGGCGGCATGCCGAAGTTTATGTCGAGGTGCAGGATCTGGCTCCGGCAGCGCTGTTGCCGTGGATTGATTTGCCAGAGATCTTCGGACGTTTTTCCGGTCGCGCCTGGATCGATGTGCAACAAGGGAAATTCTCCACCACCACGGTCGACATCGCGGGTTCAAAAGTCGGTGCTTCACTGTCTGTGAGCGCGAACACTTCCATTTTTGCCCAGCATGCACAAATTCGTCTGTCAGGCCTGCTCGGTGACATGCTGCCGATGGTCAAGTCCGAGTTGCTGGCAGTCAGCACTGGTGTTGCCGCTGCGGTGGACATTCAGGCGAAGGCAGAGGGCGCGACGCTAGACAGCCCACTCTTTGTGCCGTCCATTGTTGTGGTCAATAAAGCCGACTTAAAGCTCAAGCTAAATAATCTGCATGATCAGGTTTCGGCGCATATTGCTGGCCTGACACTCAGTAACGATCATCTCGACTTGAATCTGCAAGGCGACTGGCATGCCGGCGGGGCGAGTGCCGCGGGAGTCGCCAATATGACGGGCATGATCGTCAGACTAAGCGCTCCGGCGCTGCACCGTTACCTCACGGTCAATACCACTGAAGCGGTCAGAAATTGGCTGCGAGACTCGCTTGTACAAGGAGAGTTCCGTCAGGCCGCACTCACACTTCAAGGTGATCTTTCGGAGTTTCCATTCAACCTTGCGCAGCAGAAAGGTATTTTTAAAATAGAGGGGCTCTATCAGAATCTCCTTTTGGATTATTCTGCCGCAAACGGTGATGTAAAGGGTTGGCCAGCGCTTGCGTATACCGACGGTTCTATCCTGATTAGCCAGCTCGGACTCACCATGCACTCCACCACTGGCAACTTGCTAGGCGCGCGTGGTGAGCGAATCAAGCTTGAGAATCTGAACGTCAATATTCCGGCTATGGAGATCCAGCCGCTGCTTTCACTCGATATGGTGCTTCACTCTGAGGCTGATTTATTAGTGAGTACGATGCGCGACACGCCGCTCAATGAAAGATTGGGTGGTCTATTCAGCGAGCTCACCGCTACAGGGAGCTGGACTGTCCCCTTGTCTATTCGTGCGGATCTCAATGATATGGACAAGCTCCAGGCTAAAGGACGGATCGAATTTTCAGGCGGCAAACTGGCCTGGGGAGACGCGTTTCCTGGGCTCGAAGCCCTCCAAGGTAGTCTGGTTTTTACAAATGGGCTGATTGATACGGATAAATTTCAGGCGAAGTTCCTTGGAGAGCCCCTGACGATTCAGGGCGGATTCGGCCAGCCTGGCTCAAAAGGCATCACCATCGATGGCGTGCTGCCAATTGCCGCATTGAGCAAACTTACGCAGTCCCCAGCGCTGACTGTTTTTGAGGGCAGCACCCGATACCGTGCACAGGTCATACAAAATAATAAAGATGGTGTGGATGTCACGTTCAATTCGACGCTGGATGGGCTATCCATCGCACTACCTGCGCCGATCGGTAAAACCAAAGAGACCACGGTTCCTTTTAGTCTGAAATGGTCCAGTAGCAAGCAACGCAATGTCAATCGGCAGTCTGTTAGTTTTAATCTCGGTGAAATCATTAATGGCAAGCTCGAACGCATGCCTGATACGCGCGGCAAAACATTTTTTACTCAGGCGGCGATTGCAATGGGCGAGGCGTCTGTTTTGCCTGCCGCAGGCATGAATATTGACGTGAGCCTGGGTGAGATTGACTGGGCAGACTGGAAAGGCCTTTCGGAGAAGTTAAACACTGAAAAAGTCGCCTCGGCCAAACGCACCACCAACCTGTTGCCTCAAGTGCAAAGCGTGTCGATACGTACGCCACGCTTGATTGTTGATGACCTTATTTTTACTGACTTGAATCTAACAACGACGCAGGCAGAAAAAGGACAGTGGTCCGCCAAACTCGACTCCAAAGAAACTGCAGGTTCAGTTTCGTGGAAAGAGTCCTCAGGCGCCGTCGCAGGCAGAGTAGTTGCTAAGTTCACTAAACTCGCTCTTGGTAGCGCCCCGACCGATGACGAGCAAGCACCTAAAATTCAAAGCATCGACGAGAATCAATGGTCTGATATACCTGCTGTGGATGTGAGTATCGATGACTTCACTTTGTTTGGTAGCCGTTTAGGCTCCCTGCGCCTGATCGGTGCCAACACCGAACGCGGCAGCATCTGGAATATTGATAATTTACAAATCACCAATCCCCATTCGACGTTAATTGCGAATGGTCAGTGGCGCCTGAAAGGTGACGCACGAGGGATCAAGCTCAAGGCCGAGCTAGCCATCGCCGATCTGGGTAATCTCTCTACATTTATGGGCTATCCCGATAAAGTGAAAGCGGGCAGCGGCAACATCAAGGCTGATATTGACTGGGGTAATTTTCCATGGGCCTTTAGTTATGAAGGCATGGCGGGCACCGCAGACATTGATTTGAAAGAGGGGACTTTCGTACACGTCAATTCCCGCAGCGCGCGACTGCTTGAACTCCTTTCACTACAGTCTTTACAACGTATTCTGAGCTTTAATTTTCGACCCAGTAATGAGTTTCAAAACGGATTTCCGTGGCAATCCATTTCCATGAATTTCCGACAATTTCTGTGAATTTTGTGAATTTCCAAATTGGCCATATCCACACTCATCCAAGGATTTCCATGGCACCAAAATATTCGAA
>CAINDJ010000247.1 GCA_903847325.1 uncultured beta proteobacterium
AGTCTTTAGCCTCGCCACCAAACTTCTTGGACAACACTGTTGTGATGGCCGCTGTCAATGTGGTTTTGCCATGGTCGACGTGACCGATGGTGCCAACGTTGACGTGTGGTTTGGTACGTTCGAATTTACCTTTTGCCATGATTTTTTCCTCTATCTAATTACTTGCCGCGTGCCGCGATAATTTCTTCGGCTACGTTCTTGGGTGCTTCGGAATAGTGCTTGAATTCCATCGTGTAGGTCGCACGACCTTGCGTCAATGAACGCAGGTTGGTCGCATAACCAAACATTTCCGCCAGTGGCACTTCGGCCTTAATGACCTTACCGCCACCAACCATGTCATCCATACCTTGCAACATACCGCGACGTGAGGACAAGTCGCCCATCACTGTACCGGCATAGTCTTCGGGTGTTTCGACTTCGACTGCCATCATTGGCTCGAGCAACACAGGGCTAGCCTTGCGCATACCGTCCTTAAATGCCATAGAGGCAGCCATACGGAAAGCATTTTCGTTCGAGTCAACGTCGTGGTATGAACCAAAGAACAGTGTTGCTTTGATGTCTACCACTGGATAGCCAGCCAAAATTCCGGATGGCAATGTTTCTTCAATACCTTTGTTTACTGCAGGGATGTATTCACGTGGAACCACACCACCTTTAATTGCGTCAACGAATTCGAAACCGCCGCCTGGTGGCAAGGGTTCAAGCTTCAGAACAACGTGTCCGTACTGACCGCGTCCGCCTGACTGCTTAACGAATTTACCTTCGATTTCTTCGCATACCTTACGAATTGTTTCGCGGTAAGCAACCTGTGGTTTACCCACGTTTGCTTCGACGCTGAACTCGCGCTTCATGCGGTCAACGATAATCTCGAGGTGGAGCTCGCCCATACCTGAAATAATGGTCTGGCCTGATTCTTCGTCAGTACGTACACGGAAAGAAGGATCTTCCTGTGCAAGTCGTGACAGAGCCATACCCATTTTTTCCTGGTCGGCTTTGGTTTTTGGTTCCACAGCCTGTGAAATCACGGGCTCCGGGAAAACCATGCGCTCGAGCATGATGTGTGAATCAACGTCACACAGGGTTTCACCTGTTGTCACGTCTTTCAGACCCACCACAGCTGCGATGTCGCCTGCAACCACTTCTTTGATTTCTTCGCGGTTGTTCGCGTGCATCTGGAGAATACGACCGATACGCTCTTTTTTGCCCTTGATGGGGTTATAGATGGTATCGCCGGATTTCAAAACGCCCGAGTAAACGCGCACAAACGTTAACTGGCCAACATAGGGGTCAGTCATCAGTTTGAATGCCAATGCTGAAAACTTTTCGGAGTCTTCTGCTTTACGGCTGGTTTCTGAACCGTCGTCGAGCTCGCCTTTCACTGGTGGAATATCCACAGGTGAGGGCAGGTATTCGATGACCGCGTCAAGCATACGCTGAACGCCTTTGTTTTTGAACGCAGTGCCGCACAACATTGGCTGGATTTCGCAAGCAATGGTACGGGTACGCAAACCAAGCTGGATTTCGGCTTCTGTGAGGGTTTCGCCTTCGAGATACTTTGTCATCATTTCTTCTGATGACTCAGCAGCAGCCTCAACGAGCTTTTCGCGCCATTCGTCAGCTTGTGCCTGCATTTCTGCAGGGATCTCGATATAGTCAAATTTAATGCCCTGGGAAGCTTCGTCCCAGATAATCGCTTTCATTTTGACCAGATCGATCACACCTGTGAAAGTATCCTCAGCACCGATCGGCAATACGATTGGCACAGGATTAGCTTTCAGGCGAGTTTTCAGCTGGTCATAGACCTTGAAAAAGTTCGCGCCGGTACGGTCCATCTTGTTGACGAAGGACAAACGCGGCACGCCGTATTTGTTAGCCTGACGCCAAACTGTTTCTGACTGAGGCTGAACACCACCCACAGCGCAATAAACCATGCAGGCGCCGTCAAGCACGCGCATCGAACGCTCAACTTCAATAGTGAAGTCAACGTGTCCGGGAGTATCGATCACGTTGATGCGATGCTCTGGATAATTATTGGCCATGCCTTTCCAGAAGGCGGTGGTTGCTGCAGACGTAATCGTAATGCCACGTTCCTGCTCTTGTTCCATCCAGTCCATGGTGGCTGCGCCATCGTGGACTTCGCCAATCTTGTGATTGACACCGGTGTAGTACAAGATACGTTCGGTCGTGGTGGTCTTCCCTGCATCAATGTGTGCAGAGATACCGATGTTGCGGTAGTGCTCGATCGGGGTTTTGCGAGCCATGGCTGATCCTTAAATTACCAACGGAAATGACTGAAAGCTTTGTTAGCTTCGGCCATCTTGTGCGTGTCATCACGTTTTTTCATGGCTGCGCCGCGGCCTTCTGCTGCATCAAGCAGCTCGCCAGCAAGACGCAAGTCCATTGATTTTTCACCGCGTTTTTTAGCGGCTTCACGCAACCAGCGCATTGCCAGAGCCAAGCGACGAACCGGACGTACTTCGACTGGCACCTGATAGTTGGCACCACCGACTCGACGGCTTTTCACTTCGACGATTGGCTTGATGTTGTTGATTGCGAGGTTGAAGACTTCGATAGGCTCTTTGCCTGTCTTGGTCTGAACCTGGGTGAGCGCACCGTAGACAATGCGCTCTGCTACGGCTTTTTTGCCAGATAGCATCACAACGTTCATGAATTTAGCGAGCTCGACACTGCCGAACTTTGGATCGGGCAGAATGTCACGTTTGGGTACTTCGCGACGACGGGGCATATTAATTCCTTTGTGTCATTTCAGTTGAACCGCAGTTAACCTGCAGTCACGGCCTACCATCTGATAGACCACTTACGTTGCCTAAACACATTTCATGTTTCGGCTGCACGGCACAGCGATTTGCTGCGACTACTTATTGCTTTTTACTTAACCTGCACGTGGCAAAGCTAATTACTTAGCCTGCTTAGGACGCTTCGCACCGTATTTGGAACGTGACTGCTTGCGATCTTTCACGCCTTGCAAGTCAAGTGAGCCACGCACGATGTGATAACGCACACCTGGCAAGTCTTTTACACGGCCACCGCGCACGAGCACAACTGAGTGTTCCTGCAGGTTGTGGCCTTCGCCGCCGATGTAAGAAATCACCTCAAAACCGTTGGTCAAGCGCACTTTGGCAACT
>CAINDJ010000248.1 GCA_903847325.1 uncultured beta proteobacterium
CTGGTCAATAAAACAAAACTCGGTCGTGCCATGCGTGCGACCGCAGAAAATCCCAAGGTCGCAGGCCTCATGGGTGTGAATCCAAACTTTGTCATCTCCGCGACCTTTGTCATAGGTGGAGCACTCGCGGCTGTTGCTGGCGTGATGATGGCCACTAATTACGGCAATGCGCACTTTTACATGGGCTTTATTCCTGGTCTGAAAGCCTTTACCGCAGCAGTACTTGGCGGCATTGGCAATCTCCAGGGCGCCATGATCGGCGGCCTCCTGCTGGGGCTGATTGAGGCGCTGGGTGCAGGCTATATCGGCGACCTGACTGGCGGAGTCTTTGGCTCCAACTATCAGGACGTATTCGCTTTCATCGTACTCATCACCGTTCTGGTGTTCCGTCCGTCCGGCATTATGGGCGAACGTGTTGCCGACCGCGCGTAACGGAGAGGATTGATGACTAACCGCACACAAAAAACACTCTGGTCGGTTGCCGCCTTTGTCGCAATCGCACTGGTCGCACCGTTCCTCGCGCAAGCACTCGGTGGCAACTACTGGGTCCGCATACTTGATTTTGCTCTGCTCTACATCATGCTGGCACTGGGACTAAATATCGTCGTGGGCTTTGCCGGTTTGCTTGACCTGGGCTACATCGCCTTTTACGCAGTGGGCGCCTACCTGATGGCGCTCTTGAGCTCGCCTCACCTCACGACGCAGTTTGCGGCACTCGCGCACCTGTTCCCGGATGGCATTCATCTCGGATTCTGGTGGGTCGTGTTGCTCGCTGCACCAGTAGCCGCTTTGTTCGGCGCAGTTTTAGGCGCACCGACTCTCAAACTGCGTGGCGACTACCTGGCGATTGTGACGCTTGGCTTTGGCGAGATTATTCGTATTTTCATGAATAACCTGGACCGTCCGGTCAACATCACCAATGGTCCTAAAGGCATCACGGCCGTGGACTCGGTGAGTCTATTCGGTATGAGTTTTTCCAAACCACACGAACTCTTTGGCTTTACTTTTACACCGGTGGTGCTGTATTACTACTTGTTGATTGTCATGGTGGTGATCGTTGTGTTTGTCAGCCTGCGCTTACAACATTCACGAATTGGTCGCGCCTGGGTTGCGATCCGAGAAGACGAAATCGCAGCGAAAGCCATGGGGATTAATACCCGTAACGTCAAACTCCTGGCCTTTGCCATGGGTGCAGCGTTTGGTGGTGTATCCGGTGCAGTATTTGGCGCCTTCCAGGGCTTTGTCTCGCCCGAGTCGTGTGTCCTGTGGGAATCCATTTATGTCCTCGCCATCGTTGTGCTCGGTGGCATGGGGCATATCCCAGGCGTCATTCTCGGCGGCATTTTGCTGGTTGGTTTCCAGGAGCTGCTGCGCGCAGGGGCTATCCCGGTTCAAAACATGCTGTTTGGTAAGGTCCTGATCGATGCGGAGGTCCTACGCTCCCTGCTGTTCGGTTTAGCCCTCGTGGTCGTCATGCTTTATCGACCAGCGGGTCTGTGGCCTGCCCCAAAACGTGAAGACCGTCCCGTCACCCGTCGCGCCCCTGGCGTTGACGCCTAAGGAGAACAGCATGAGTGAACCCAAAATCCTGCTGTCGGTACAAGGCGTCAACAAACGCTTCGGTGGCTTGCAAGCATTATCCGATGTCGGTCTGCACATCAACGCCGGTGAAATCTATGGGCTGATTGGTCCGAACGGCGCGGGCAAAACGACATTTTTTAACGTGATTACCGGCCTGTACACCCCGGACTCCGGCAAATTCGTACTCGGTGGCCGCGCCTATCAGCCGACTGCCGTGCACGAGGTTGCGAAGGCCGGTATTGCCCGTACCTTTCAAAATATCCGTTTGTTTGGCGATATGACTGCGCTTGAAAACGTGATGGTTGGTCGGCACGTGCGGACACGCGCCGGTGTCTTTGGTGCGATTTTCAGACCCCCCGCCGTCGTACGCGAAGAGGCCGAGGTTGAGGAAATCGCCCACGAATTACTCGAATACGTGGGTATCGGCCAATACGCCAACTATACGGCACGCAACCTGTCCTATGGACATCAGCGTCGTCTTGAGATTGCCCGAGCGCTGGCCACTGAACCCCACCTGCTCGCACTCGACGAACCGGCGGCAGGCATGAACGCGACAGAAAAAGTCGAGCTGCGCGCGCTGCTGGACAAAATCCGCAGCGATGGACGCACCATCTTGCTGATCGAGCATGATGTCAAACTCGTGATGGGTTTGTGCAACCGCCTGACCGTGCTTGATTACGGCAAGGTCATCGCACAAGGCATTCCACAAGACGTCCAAAACAATCCCGCTGTGATCGAAGCCTATCTGGGCACTCCTGCACAATGAGCACCGCCATGACGAAAGACACCATCCTGAAAATTTCGGACCTGAAAGTTGCCTATGGCGGCATTCATGCGGTCAAAGGCATCGATCTCGACATCCGCGAAGGCGAGCTCATCACGCTGATTGGCGCAAACGGCGCGGGCAAGACCACCACCATGAAAGCCATTACCGGTCTGCAAGGCTGGATTGGCGGCGACGTGCAGTATCTAGGCAAGTCGATCAAAGGCGTGCCGAGCCATGTGCTGCTTAAACAGGGACTTGCGATGGTCCCGGAAGGTCGTGGCGTGTTTTCACGCATGACGATTGTCGAAAATTTGCAAATGGGTGCTTACACACGCAACGATACCGCGGGCATTGCCGACGATATCGAGCGCATGTTCGGCATTTTCCCTCGCCTCAAAGAGCGTGCCACGCAGCTCGCTGGCACCATGTCGGGCGGCGAGCAGCAGATGCTGGCGATGGCGCGTGCACTGATGAGTCAGCCCCGCCTGCTGTTGCTTGACGAGCCTTCGATGGGCCTGTCACCCATCATGGTGGCCAAGATTTTTGAGGTGGTGCGAGATATTTCTGCACAAGGCGTCACGGTCTTGCTGGTTGAGCAAAACGCACGGCTGGCGTTGCAGGCAGCTGATCGCGCCTACGTGATGGACTCGGGTCTCATTACGATGTCGGGTGAGGCAAAGCAGATGCTGGATGATCCCAAGGTGAGAGAGGCATATTTGGGGGAGTGATATAAGTTACGCCTCAAGCCGTCGAAAATTTTGACGGCTTCGCTCTCGCGGGGCTACGCATTGACCTCTGATCTTCAGGGTTACATAAAATTAGCCTGGGTCAATGCTGTGATGACTATTGATCAGGGCTCCAATCAAAGCAAAATCAGTGCAACAGTAAACGGCGCGACTGCAGGCCTAGGTTTCAAGCAGTTCTGGACTCCACACTGGTATGGGTTTATCGAAGCTAATTACGTCAAGATGGATACCATCAAGTTCAATACCCCAATCAACGGGATTCCGTTAAACGGCAATATCGACTACAGCGGGTACAACGCGATGGTTGGGATTGGGTATAAGTTTTAACGATCACACGCAAAGCTTTGACAACTCACTTTCACTACGTGCACCAATACTTGGTGTCTGGCCGGTCTGCCATTAAAACAATTCACTCAAACGACATTTTTTTGTGCATAATTCCTACGTGCCTTACCAGGCATAAAAGGAAATGCGAAAGCCTGTTACCCCAGGCAGTATCGCTTCTCTCTAATAAAAACGGAGACAAAAATGAAAAATGTCAGCCTTGACGACAAATACACCGCCACAACGGGTCGTATCTATTTAAGCGGTATCCAGGCACTTGTTCGCCTACCCATCATTCAGCGCATGCGTGATCTTCGCGCCGGACTCAATACCGCAGGATTCATTTCAGGCTATCGCGGATCACCGCTAGGTGGACTAGACGAAGCCTACTGGCATGCTGAAAAACATCTGGCTGCCAATCACATCCTGTTTCAACCTGGTATTAATGAAGACCTGGCACTCACCTCAGTCTGGGGTACGCAGCAAATCAAACTAATTGGCGGATCGCCCTACGATGGCGTATTCGGACTCTGGTATGCCAAAGGCCCCGGCGTTGATCGGTCAATCGACGTGATGAAACACATGAACCATGCGGGCACCTCCAGGCATGGCGGCGTGATCATGGTGGCCGGCGACGATCATGGCGCCTATAGCTCGACCTTGCCGCATCAAAGCGATCACGTCTTTGGTGCGGCCATGGTGCCAATACTTTACCCCTGTAATGTGCAGGAATACATCGAGCTTGGGCTGCACGCCTGGGCCATGTCACGGTTTTCTGGCTGCGCAGTCGGCTTTAAAGCACTTGCCGATACAGTCGAGTCATCGGCATCGATCGAGGCGGATCCCTTTTATATCGAGACGCGCATCCCGACTGACTTTGTCATGCCTGAAGGCGGTTTGAACTGCCGGTTGCTCAGCGATGCAATCGGCATGCAGGCGCGCAAGCAAGAAGCGCTGATGCAAGACTACAAAATTTACGCGGCTCTGGCCTATGCGCGGGCAAACAAACTCAACCACACAACGATCAATTCACCCAATGCGCGGCTCGGCATTATTGCCTCCGGCAAAAGCTATCTTGATGTCATCGAGGCCTTAAGTGAACTAGGGATCGATGAAGCCTACGCAGGAGAGCTTGGCATCCGATTATTCAAAGTTGCCATGCCCTGGCCGCTCGAGCCCGATAGTGTTCGCGAATTCGCAACAGGCCTGGATGAAATTCTGGTCGTGGAAGAAAAGCGGCAAATCGTCGAGTATCAACTTAAAGAGCAGCTCTACAACTGGCGAGATGATGTGCGCCCCCGCGTCATCGGCAAGTTTGACGAAAAAGGTGAATGGGTTCATCCGCGTGGCGAATGGTTGCTATCAAGTAAAGTTGATTTCTCAATCGCGGAAATCGCCAGAGTGATCGCTTCGCGTATCGCTCGCTTTCATACAAGCGAACCGATCAAAGAGCGCTTGAAGTTTCTGGATGAAAAAGAGGCCGTACTTCGCCTTGCGGTCAATACGCCGCCCCGGCCTGCCTATTACTGTTCCGGATGTCCGCACAACACTTCGACGAAAGTTCCGCAAGGCAGTCTTGCACTGGCGGGCATTGGTTGCCATGCCATGGCGACCTCCATCTATCCGGAGTTCAATAAAACCCTCACGCACATGGGTGGCGAGGGCGCGCCCTGGATCGGACAGGCACACTTCTCGGATCGCAAACACATTTTTGCCAATCTGGGGGACGGCACATATTTTCACTCAGGGTCACTTGCGATTCGGGCGGCCATCGCCGCCCGGGTCAACATCACCTACAAGATCCTCTATAACAGCGCCGTGGCCATGACAGGTGGCCAGCCCGTGGATGGTCAAATTTCCGTGGAGACCATCGCCAATCAAATGGTTTCCGAAGGCGTGCAACGCCTGGCAATCGTCACCGAGGATCTGTCGCGCTACGAAGATCGCGTCGGACTTCCGTCGATCGCCACTATTCATGATCGCAAAGACATGGAGGCGGTTCAGCTTGAATTACGCGAAGTCCCCGGAACCTCCATCCTGATCTATGACCAAGTCTGCGCCGCAGAAAAACGCCGCAAGCGCAAGAAAAAAGTAATGGTCGAACCTGACGAACGCGTATTCATCAATCCTTTAGTTTGCGAAGGCTGTGGCGACTGCGGGGTACAAAGCAATTGCGTCTCCATTCTCCCTCTTGAAACCGAATTCGGACGCAAGCGGGTTATCAGTCAAAGTACCTGCAATAAAGATTACTCATGCGTAAATGGCTTTTGCCCTAGCTTTGTCACGGTCAAAGGCGGTCACTTACGCAAACTAGGGACGACTGCAGCGCTCATTCCATCTGAGTCAATCCCACAACCGAATGTTGTCAAACATGATGGCACATACAACATCCTGATCACCGGCATCGGTGGTACCGGCGTCATCACCATTGGCGCATTATTGGGTATGGCTGCCCACCTTGAGGGCAAAGGCGCATCTGTTCTCGATATGACAGGCATGTCACAGAAAAACGGTGCTGTGATGTCTCATGTCCGACTCGCCTCCAATCCGCAAAACATCAAAGCGCAACGTATCGCAACCGGTGAGGCCGATCTGATACTGGGATGCGACTTGTTAACCGCAGGCTCTCCGGATGTCATTGCTAAATCACGCCCGGACAAAACGTACGCCATCATCAACACGCATGAACAGCCACCTGGCCAATTTGCCCGTAACCCAGACTGGACATTCCCGACTGACTCGGTTGAACAACTGCTCACGAACGCCGTGGGTGGGCAGATCGAATACATAAACGCCACCAAGATTGCAACAGGGCTGCTGGGTGACGCGATTGGTGCGAACCTGTTCATGCTTGGTCTGGCTTATCAGCGCGGCATGATCCCGTTAAGTTTTGAAGCGATCGTACGCGCCATCGAACTCAACGGCGTCGCCGTCAACATGAATCTAGCAGCCTTTTCCTGGGGCCGTCAGGCAGCCCTTAACTTGCAAGAGGTTGAACGCAAGGCAAGCCCGGCACAATCGGTCTCGATACAACGGCCAGGCAGCCTGGAAAACATCTTGCAGATTCGTACCGACTTTTTGACGCGATACCAAAATGCAGCGTATGCCCAGCGTTACCTGGCGTTTGTTAAACGCGTTCGCAACGCTGAAAACGCTGCAGGTCTGGGCGAAAAGTTCACCAGAGAAGTCGCAACCTATCTCTTTAAACTGATGAGCTACAAAGATGAGTATGAGGTCGCACGCCTGTTCACTGCGCCCAAGTTTCAACAGGCACTGAACGAAACATTTGAAGGGGATTTTAAGATTGAGTTTAATCTTGCGCCACTCCTGCTCGCAAAACGCGATACCGAAGGCAAACTGCTCAAGCGCCGATTCCCCAGCATCACGATGCAAGCGTTCAAGATACTAGCCAAGCTACGTTTTCTGCGTGGAAGTATTTTTGATGTGTTCGGTCACACTGAAGAACGCCGTACCGAGCGTCAATTAATCGCAGAGTATGTGCATACGATCGAAACATTGCTAAACGATCTGAATGCCGAAACGCATTCGACTATCGTCAGCATTGCAAAGCTACCAGAGCACATCCGTGGCTACGGACATGTGAAAGAAGCATCGATTGCGATTGTCCGAGCCAGACAGAAAGAGCTGCTTTCTCAGCTCCACAATCTGATTAAGACGCCTGCTTAAACACCTGCCTCGTGTGCCTGTTGGTCAGCATGGTACGAAGAACGTACCATGGCACCGACCGCTGCGTGCTTAAAACCCATCTCATAGGCTTTTTCTTCGAACATCTTGAACACATCAGGATGCACATAGCGCAGCACCGGCAGATGGTGCTCTGAAGGCTGCAGATACTGACCGATCGTCAGCATATCGACATCATGGGCACGCATGTCGCGCATGACCTCGAGGATCTCCTCGTCGGTCTCGCCAAGACCCAGCATGAGGCCAGATTTTGTAGGCGTCGCGGGGTGGAGCTTTTTAAATTCTTGCAGTAATTTTAATGAGTGATGGTAATCAGAACCAGGACGTGCCTGCTTGTACAAACGTGGCACCGTTTCCAGATTGTGATTCATCACATCTGGTGGCCCACCATTGAGGATCTCGAGCGCGCGATCCAGTCGACCACGAAAATCAGGAACTAGGACCTCGATTTGCGTGGTCGGTGAGAGCTCACGCACTTTCTGGATACACTCGACAAAATGCCCTGCACCGCCATCACGTAAATCGTCACGATCTACCGATGTAATCACCACATAATTCAATTTCAGTGCAGCAATGGTTTTTGCCAGATTGACCGGCTCGTCCGCATCGAGTGGATCAGGACGGCCATGACCCACATCGCAAAACGGGCAACGACGCGTGCACTTGTCACCCATGATCATGAAGGTCGCCGTGCC
>CAINDJ010000249.1 GCA_903847325.1 uncultured beta proteobacterium
CCATCCTTGTCGCCATACAGGAAACGCAAGATGCGATGAGCAACTTGCAACAATATGACCGTGCCAGAGTTAAGCAGGACGACGGCGTAAAAAACTACAACAAAGCCTATCAAACCAGTCTGATACGTTACGAAGCGGGCTTGGACAATGCGCAAACACTTGCATTGATTCAACAGACGCAACTTAACGCACTGCGTGTTAAGTGGCAAATCCACGGCAATCAGTTTCTTGCCAATGTTGCATTAATCAAAGCGTTAGGGGGTGGCTGGGACGGCATGCCCAAGGCACCGGCCCCAAGGATGCCAACAGATGAAGAAATCTTCGGTCCCGCGCGCGGTGGCGACTAAGTCCGATGGCGAGAGGGTCTTTATTTAGGTAGGTTTTTCATGCAAGTGATTTATATGCAAATTACGTAATTGGGGTGCTGCGAACCAGCAAACAATTACAACCAGTAGAGTCGTTGCGCCACCAAAAACAATCGAGGTGCTCAACCCCATCAGGCTTGCAGCCAGGCCTGATTCAAGCGCACCGATTTCGTTGGATGAGCCAATAAAAATGCCGTTAATGGCCGAGACTCTGCCCCGCATATTGTCAGGGGTAATCAGCTGAAACACGGTGGAACGTACAACCACCGAAATGCCATCGAATATTCCCGTAAATAAAAGACATGTCGCAGCGACCCACAGGCTGGTCGAAAATCCAAAAGCGATCACCGCCAATCCAAAACCAGCTACCGCAGAAAGCATTAGCTTCCCAGCATGATGATCAATCGGCACTCTTGCTAACCATACGCCAATCAATGCAGAACCCAACGCAGGTGCGGCGCGTAAGACGCCTAGATTTTCAGGGCTGCCTTGCAGAATTTCATCTATAAATGCCGGCAGCATGGAAACAGCGCCACCAAACAGGACCGCGAACATATCTAGCGCCATTGCTGCAAGCATGAGCTGCTTGGTAAAAACAAATCGCAGCCCCTGGACAATGCCTTGCCACACGGAGGGATTCTGAATATCTGTTAATTCCTCCCGAATCGTCAGGAGTAACAAAGAAACCACACCACATAGTGCGAATAGACCCGATGCTGCGTAGGCCCAAACCAGACCACTCCAGGCGATTAACACACCGCCCAGCGCGGGCCCTGCGACTTGCGATACCTGAAAAATAACGGTACCGACAGCCGAGCCCCGTGCAAAATCTTTACGATCCAATACTTGTGCAAATAGAACCTGATACGTCGGACGTAAAAAGGCACGCGCTAATCCTGCCAGACCAATTCCAAAATAAATAAACCATCGCGCATGCTGGCTAAACAAATGCATCGTGTCGAGTGTAACGACCACCATCAGTCCTGCAATAACGGCGTGGATCAGGCATCCAAAAATTGCGATACGTCGCTTTGACATGACATCCACAGCATGCCCGGCAAACAATGCGCTACAAAAATAAGGGATCACCTCGGCCAGACCAATTAAACCTAACGAAATCGGATCGTGTGTAATCTCATAAATATGCCAGCCGACCGTCACCGCCAGAATCTGATAACTCAGAGTCAGCGAGACGCGATAAAACATCAATTCTGTGAACGACCGTGAAATCAGCATGAAGATCTTCGGGGATAAAGGAATCGACCAAGCATAGCGCGGAATAACACTAGCTTAAAGCTCGCGGATCAGTTAACTTTTTAATAGAACAAGTTGATCCTGCCCACACATAGACTCACACTATTGCTGTTCATGCCCGAAGAAAACATCGCAACCAAAATTTCTCCCGAAGTCCGTCGCCTGATCGCCCCCGCTGGGACGCTGCGTGTAGGACTCTACCCAGGCAGCCCGAACTCCTACATTCCATCCACGCCACCCGAAGCGGACAAAGGCTTGGGCTATGAACTCGGCCAGGCGCTCGCCCAGAGGCTGGGGGTTGAATTTAAACCTGTTTTTTTCAAAACAAATGGTGAGGTACTTGCAGCGGCGAAGGATGATCAAGTCGATTTCCTGCTGGCCAATGCTACGCCTAGCCGTGCGGCATATCTGGCCTTCACGCAACCCGTATTACGCATCGAACAAGGATATCTTGTTGGCGCTGACTCCAACATCGAGCATGCCGATTCGATTGACCAGCCACATCTCAAGATCGGCGTGAGTGCCGGGAGCACTTCGGAGAGTGTTTTGCCAAAACTACTCAAACAAGCCAGCGTCATTTCAGCAGACAATCTGAAAGACGCCGCGGACAAGATGCGCGCGGGTACTATCCATGCCTTTGCGACAAACAAAGCGATACTATTTGAGCTCTCAGACCAACTTGACGGATCGCGCGTGCTAAAGGGTGCATGGGGTATTGAAAAAATTTCAATCGGCATCCCCATTAAACGTCAGTCTGCACTACCCTTTCTTCAAGTTTTCGCCGATGACATGCAAAAAAAATTATTTATTCAACAAGCTGCCGTCCGCGCGGGATTGCGTGGATTAACTCCGGATCAGTCATCATGAGCACCTATACAAAAAAACTATCCAGACATCGCTTTTCGAGATTGAATATCTTGAGTGGAATCCTGATGGCAAGAAAACAATTGTGCTGACCCATGGCTGGCCTGATGCGCCGATCACGTAGACAAAGAAATCGAACGCTTTTGTTTTTGAAAATCGGCGCCAAATTGTCTTCATTACCTATATGATGACAGCATCATATAGAGTTGTTCTGCGTAGCCATCGGAGTATCGCATGTCATTGTTAGGAAAAATTGTTCAATCACGACAATTATCGAAAGCACACCTTGCGATCAAGCGACTCATGTCCGAGCGTGGAGAATCTAACAGCTCCAGCATGGCACAAGATGTGATTCAGCAATTTCAGAATCTGGACGAAACCAACCGCGCCGAGCTCTATACAACGCTCGCAGAAAAATACAGTCCGGATGACCAGGCGATATTATTGGCTGCCCAAGCGTATGTAGATAAGCCGACGGCTAAAAATCTGATTGCACTGACTAAAATATCCGAATCTCCCAGGCAGGAACTTTTACGCAGGATCAACCGTGCGCCAGGTGGCACGCGCGCAGTGGTTACGATGCGCCGAGAGCTGCTCAAACTACTGGACAAACGCCCCGAGCTTGCTGCGCTTGATTACGACATACGACATCTGTTGTCATCGTGGTTTAACCCTGGTTTTCTGAAAATGCACCAGGTTGACTGGCGTTCACCCGCGCACGTACTCGAAAAAATCATTCAACACGAGGCTGTACACGCCATTGATGGCTGGGACGACTTGCGTCGTCGCCTGCAGCCAGACCGTCGCTGTTTTGCATTTTTTCACCCTCAACTGCCCGATGAGCCCCTAATTTTTGTCGAAGTAGCGCTGCTCGCAGAAATACCCTCTGCAATCGGGCCGCTCGTTGATAAAAAATCAATGCCGATCGAAGGATCAAAATTTAAAGTAGCCTGTTTTTATTCAATCAGTAATTGTGAGTCGGGCCTGCGTGGGGTATCACTTGGAAACTTTCTGATTAAACGTGTCGCTGATCACCTTAAAGCAGAGTTCCCTAGCCTTAAAACTTTTGTAACGTTATCTCCGATCCCGGGCTTTACCGAGTGGCTTGCGCGCACACCTGACACGACGGCGCTGACAAATCATCCTGCGGCCTTGATACGCTTTGAGAAAGCACTGCAAACAATTAGCCTGAAAGGCAAGACCTGGCCTCAGCGTCTGGTGGATGGCTGGACGCCTGATAGCAGCACAGAGCTCGAGCGCGAGGCGTTGAATTCTCTATGTGCGATTTATCTCCTGTACTTTTCTACGCAACGCGGCGGCAACTCAGTCGCGAGCTTTCATCTTGGTAATGGTGCAAAACTCAATCGTATCAATTGGGCTGCAGATTTGTCTAAAAAGGGCTTGCGTGAATCCGCAGGTCTCATGGTGAACTATCTCTACGACCTGGACGAAATAGAATCGAATCAGGAAAAATTCGTTAACGGTGAAGTCGCGCACGCGCGCGTCGTTGCAAAACTGGTCTAAACAACGATGTACGCAACCGCTTTTAAATTTTTAATGTTTGCGCTTGCCGCTTGGATTGTCTACGCTTACCTGACAGGACATCCCTCCAGAGACTTTGTCACACGTACCATTAAAAAAAGTAGCAGTCTCTCAAAATCAAGAACCACGCTCATTATCTGGTGGGGCTTAATAGGAACAGGAGCCGTTTGGCTCCTGTATGACTTACTCAAGTGAATAAAGCCGCGAAAAGCGATCAGGGCTTCGCGGTCCACCCTCCACCTAATGCTTTAAACAAGTCAACGCTCGCTTGCAATCTTGCCGCACGGTTAATAACGAAAGCAAGGTTTGCATCATTCGCAACACGTTGAGATTCCAATACGCTGAGGAAATCGACATAGCCCGCCTCGTAACGTAAAACGGCCAGACTTTGCGCCTTAGTTGCCGCCTGCACCTGAACATTCAAATACTCCTCAGTCGTCAGTGTTTGCCTGACAGATACCAGCGCATCGCTCACCTCACAGAAAGCCCCTCGGACAACTTTTACATAATTGCCGAGTAACTCTTGTTGCTGAGCATTGGCAAAATCAAGGCGTCCTTGCAGCAAGCCCCCTGAAAAAATTGGTTGCATCAGTCCAAGACCCGCTGACCACACTGCACTTTGCCCTGACAGGAAAGCACTGAAATCGACACTTTGCGCACCAAACAGACCTGTCAGGGAAATCGTTGGAAACAAGCCCGCGGTTGCCACGCCGATTCGCGCATTGGCTGCTTTGAGCTCTTGTTCAGCGCGATTCACATCAGGTCTATTTTCCAGCAAGGCTGAGGGCAATCCTGCAGGGGGCAATGGGGCGAGAGGCAGTGTTCGGACATCTCCGGCGCTCACCACCAAATCAAGCTTGCCTGTCAGTACCCCTAACTGATTTTGCACGATACCGCGCTGTCTGGTGACCTCAGAGAGGGTGGCCTGTGCACTTGCCAGGGCAGAAGTTGCCTGACTGATGTCAATCGGTGATATCAATCCACCTTCAAACTTAGCCTGCGCAACACGTAAAGAATGTTCACGGGTTACGACAGAGTCTTTCAATACGGCTATTTGCGCGTCTAAAGAACGCAGTCGCAGATAAGTGTTAGTCACTAACCCGGAGAGGGTCAGATTCACACTCACCTGATCATAACGACTGGCATCCACAAGAGATGTTGCAGACTCGATAGTTCGACGTACCCGTCCCCAGACATCCAACTCGTACGAAGTTGAAAACGCTGCCTGCGTTGTATTTGCAGAAACCGCCACACCTGTTGGTGTCGCGACTGTCCCTGACGAAGCGCGTGTCCCACTCGCTCCGAGATTAAGCGTTGGGTAAAGTGCCGCACCCGCTTGCTTGGCTAAGGCCTCAACTTGTGCAAGCCTCGCTATCGCAATCTGAACATCAGCATTGTCAACCAATGCAGTCTGCATCAAGGTATCGAGCTGGCTGTCATTAAAAAGTGTCCACCAGTCTGTTTTGATAGGTGCCATCGGCACGGCATCTTTTGTCTGGATTACGTCGTCAGTGGCTGGTTTACGGTACGCATCAGGCAAAGGCATTGCTGGCCGAACATAATCGGGACCAAGCGTGCAGCCGCCCATACTCACGGCAAGCAACAAACCAACGCACCATTTAACATTAAGTCCTTGCGCGCGTGATAGCAAGCTAGCGTTAGCGTTCATCAAGGTGCTTTCTCCTCGGTTGAACGATCCGCAAGCACGGTGGGGGATTCCCCCAGAGGAATATCGCTTGGGGCAGCCTTGCCGCGTGCAAGCCAGGTAAAAAACATCGGAACAAAAATCGTTGCGATAAAGGTCGATGCGAGCATGCCCCCAAATACACCGGTACCCATTGAGCGACGCGCTGCCGCTCCGGCACCGGATGAAATCACAAGTGGAAACACTCCGAGAATAAAGGCAAGCGACGTCATGACGATCGGTCTGAAACGCTGCTTTGCTGCAGTGAGGGCAGCATCGATATTACTCATCCCCAAGGCCCGTTTCTGTGCGGCGAACTCAATAATCAAAATAGCATTTTTAGCCGATAGCCCAACCAGTACAACCAGTCCAATCTGAAAGTAAATATCGTTTGGCATGCCGCGAATCAAAACGGAGATAAGCGCGCCGCAGATTGCGAAAGGGACTGCAAGCAAGACCGCCAGCGGTAAAGACCAGCGCTCGTATTGCGCAGCAAGAATAAGGAAAACCATAATCAAACCAAATACAAACGCCACACCGGATGTCGTACCCGTACGGATTTGCTGATAAGCCTGACCTGACCACGCCAACTCGTAAGTGGCTGGTAATGTTTCTTTTGCTACTTGCTGCACAATATTAATGGCTTCGCCGGAACTGATCCCCACTACACCACTACCCAAAACTTTTGCGGCAAGAAAGCCATTGAAGCGCTCTAACTGCTCGGGCCCCACGATCTGCTTAATATTGATCAGCGCAGAAACAGGCACCATGCTGCCGTTATCTGCCCGCACAAAAATCTGCCCGACATCGGTTGGATTGGCCCTGAATTGCGAATCAGCTTGCAACTGAACCCGGTAGGTTCTGCCACTCAAGTTAAAGTCATTTACATAGAGCGCACCCATCATGGTTTGCAGACTCAGGTATACATCGGCAACCGGTATGCCAAGTGACAAGGCTTTAGCCTCGTCCACTTCGACGAAAAGCTGAGGGGCAGTAGGCCTGAAAAAGGTATTGATGCCCGTTAATTCAGGCCGCTTTTTTAAGGCCTCAATAAATCCACCCGTGACAGCGGCTAACTTTGCAGCATCAGGCTCACCTTTGGATTGAACGTAAAACTCAAAACCACCCGCCGAACCTAATCCTCGAATAGGCGGGGGATTAAAAACAAGCGCCATCCCATCAGGAAAACTCATCCCTAAGCCGGTGAATTTTTTTGCAAGATCCTCAGCGCTACTAGTACGTTCTTTCCAGTCCTTAAGCGGAATAAAGATCGTCCCCGCATTGCTTTTGACTCCACCACCGATGATGTCATTACCCGCGATAACAAAGACGCGGGCAACCGCCGGATCCTGAACAACGGCTTGCTGAAACGCCGAACCAGTTTTCTCCGTACGTTGCAAGCTGGCACCGTCAGGCAATACAAGCGCACTGATCAGATAACCCTGATCTTCTGCGGGTACAAATCCACCGGGCACCATTTTGAATAAAACGACACACGCGACAATGACAGCAGCGAATACGCTGGCACCGAGAATACGGTGGTGGAGCGTCAGGTTCACGAGCTTTGCATACTGATCTGTCAGGGAAGCAAACGCGCGGTTAAACCACTTAAAGCCTTTGGGTTCCGTGTGCGTAGGTTTGAGCAACACGGCACACAGTGCTGGAGTGAGTGTCAGCGCCACAATGCCCGACAAAAACACAGCAAGCGCAACTGTCACTGCAAATTGCTGGTAGAGCTTTCCTGCTATACCACCGAGGAAAGCTACCGGGACAAATACAGCTGCAAGTACCAGCACAATCGCAACCACGGCACCCGAAACCTCGCGCATCGCCTCGTAAGCAGCAGCTTTAGGAGACATGTGCAACTCCGCCATGAGCCGCTCAACGTTTTCGAGCACAACAATGGCATCATCAACAACGATACCGATTGCCAGCACCATCGCGAATAAAGTGAGCGTATTGACGGAGAAACCAAATAACCATAGCCCTGCAAAGGTACCGATCAAAGATACCGGGACAGCAATCAAGGGGATAAGTGTTGCACGCCAGTTTTGCAGAAAGAGGAATACGACAAGGCCAACGAGCACCATCGCTTCGACGAGCGTCATCACAACTTCGTGTATCGAAGCATCGACGAATTTTGTGGTGTCGAACGGAATCACATAATCAATACCCGGCGGGAATTTTTTCTTGATGTCCTCCATTGTGCTTTTCACACGATCTGCAACATTCAGGGCATTGGCGCCTGATTGCAAAAAGATAGCGACGATTGCAACGGGCTGTCCGACAAGCGTTGTATTGACATCATAATTAGCGGCATCGAGTTCTATGCGCGCGACATCTTTGAGTCGCAGCACGCCGCCAGGTCCGGATGAACGGATGACGATATCGCCAAACTGCTCCGGCGTGAGCAGACGACCCTTGGCTGTGACGGTGTAGACTAACTGCTGACCTTGCGGAGCAGGCTCCTGCCCGACTTTGCCGGCTACGTTCTGTTTGTTTTGAGCAGCGACAGCATTTGCGATATCGCCTGCCGTTACACCGAGCTGGGCCATGCGGTCCGGATTCAACCAGATACGCATCGAATAGTCTTTTGCACCAAAGATCTGCGCGTCTCCGACCCCAGGCAATCGCTTGAGCTCATCCAGCACATTAATCAGCGCATAGTTTGAAAGATACAAGGCGGAAAAATCGCCTTGAGGCGCGGTAATCGCCGTCACGAGCAAAATATCATTCGATCTTTTTTGTGCTGTCACTCCGTACTGCCGCACGATATCAGGCAATCGAGGCTCTGCGATTTTGACCCGGTTGTTAACGTTGACTGTCGCAATATCAACGTTGGTTCCTACTTCAAACGTAGCTGTAATAGTTAACTGACCGTTTGAGGCGGCGGTGGAGTTGAAATAAAGTAAATTCTCAACACCCGCGAGTTGCTCCTCAATCGGACCGGCGACAGTTCTAGTCAGTGTTTCAGTAGAGGCGCCCGGATAATTTGCGGAAATAATCACCGTTGGCGGAGCGATTTCAGGGTACTGCGCAATCGGTAAACCTCGTACGGCCATCAAACCTGCGATCACAATCGTGATGGAAATAACCGCTGAAAAAATCGGACGGCTAATAAAGAAGCTTGAAAAACTCATTTAGCTTCCTTGGCAGGAACATTCGCATTCGCCGCGGCTGGCACAGCAGCGACAGGATCAAGCGGAACCACATTGGGGGCGACGACGGCACCTGGCCGTATTTTGATGATGTTATCGATCACCACTTTATCGCCCGCTTTCAGGCCCGACAAAACAACCCAGTTCTTTCCGATCCAGTTGCCCATTGTCAATGGCGTAGGCACAACTTTATTATCAGCGCCAACCGTCCAGACCATGAAGCCCCGTTCAGTCTGGATCACTGCCGCCTGGGGCACTAAAAATACATTTTCAATTTTGCCCGTCGTAATCCGGATCTTTACAAACTGACCTGGCAAGATTTGCTGTGTCGGGTTTGGAAATTCAGCACGCAATTGTTGCGTGCCAAGCTTTGGATCGATGAATGTTGAGAGGAAATTTATCCTCCCTTTTTGAGGATAAAGTTTTCCATCAGGTGTGAAAATCTCTACGCTTGTAGGCACTGACGCATCCAGTCGTCCACCAGGAAGTTTGGAAGTATCGTTCGAGGACAAACCAAATCTCACCCAGATCGGATCGACCTGATAGATCGTTGTCAACAAACTGCCATCGCTTGCGGTTGTAATGAGGTTGCCCTCGGAGCGTTGTGCCCGACCACTCACGCCACTCATCGGGGCCGTGACGGTAGACCATTTCAGATTCAGCTGGGCGGTTTTAAGATTGGCCTGGGCCACTTCGTTAGCGGAGGTCGCATCATCAAATTCTTTACGGCTCACTGCTTGTTGAGCAAACAAGCCTTTTAACCGTGCAGCCTCGCGTGCCGTTTGCTTAGCACGGGCTTGCGACTCTTCCAGTGCGATCTTGTAGGGCTCCGGATCAATCTGAAAAAGCGGTTGCCCAGCTTTGACGCGCTCACCTTCTTCGTAGAGACGCTTGACCAGAATGCCAGCCACCCGAGCCCTGACCTCTGCCTCTTTTGCACCTTCTGCCTGGGCGGTGACCTCGATCACATTAGGAACCGAAGTCAGTGAGGCTTCGATCGCCGCAACCGGCATTGCCTGAGGCTTTGGTGCCCCCTCCTGAGCAAGAGCAGCACCGTGGATGATGAGTCCGGACAGACAACTTAAAACTAGATTTGGAAACCAGCGAATTTTTTTGCTGCCAGACAAAGATTTGTCCTGAACATACATGCGAGCAACATCAAACATCGGTGACTTCCTAAACAATAGATGAACGCTGTATTTTATACGGGTAAACCCATGCAAACCGGATTTTCTCTATATATAGATGCAACGCCCTGAATATTGCTAAAAATGAAGATCAAGCCTTCAGATTTCTGCATATGGCAGACGTTACATCCGTGCAAGAAGCATGACCGCCAAGATCCCTCGGAATCACCTGACCTTGGGACAAGGTTAATTCCACAGATTTTTCGATACGGGCAGCCGCATCAATTAAGTCAGCATCTGCGTGACGGTCTCCCAGCCAGCGCAGCATAAAAGCACCTGACAAAATCGTGGCGAGCGGGCTTGCGACATTTAGACCAGTAATGTCCGGGGCGGAGCCGTGCGCTCCCTGAAATAATCCGTGATGATCTCCCAACTCACCCGATGGTGCGATTCCCATGCCGCCTACAGTAGCCGCACCCAAATCGGAAATGATGTCTCCAAACATGTTTTCGGCAACGATCACATCATAAAAATCCGGACGTTTCACCAGATGGACTGTTATGGCATCCGCGTAGGCATAATCAATCGCAACATCCGGATACTCGAGCGCGACCTCATCGCAGATTGACCTGAAAAAAGCATAAGTACGCAAAATATTCGCTTTGTCGCAGACCGTCATGCGTTTGACGCCATCGACTGGAGCACCATGGCGTTTGCGTGAAAGCTCAAACGCAAATCTGGCAACGCGCTCAACACCTTTACGGGTCATCACGAGTGTATCGGTCGCAACCTCGCCTCTCAACAAAATGCCCGCTCCGCGACTCGCATACAAGCCCTCGGTGTTCTCACGCACGATGATGTAGTCAATATCTCCCGCGGCACGATTTTTAAGGGGTGAAAAATCTCCCTGATACAGCCGGATCGGACGCACGTTTGCATATAAATCAAGCTTGAATCTGAGTTGTAAGTGCAAGTCGTTACCGACTTCAGTGCCGTCGGGATAGGTCACCTCAGGCAAACCAGCAGCGCCATGCAAGATGGCCGCAGACGTTTTACACGCCTCGTAGGTTTCTTCAGGCAAGACCGAACCAGATTTCACATAGTGCGCGGCGCCACCAGGAAAGTCATTAAAAACTAACTGACTACTGCCACATGCTTCTTTTAGAACTTGAACGGCTGCCTGACAAACCTCAGGACCAATTCCATCACCCTCTATCGTTGCAATTTCATATTTTTTCATGACTTTCTATCTCCAATTCCTACGCAACTATTTGTTTTATTTGAACTATTTTATTATGCGCAATTTATGCGCTAAGATGCAATGTTACATTTTGGTGCAATTTCAACACCATTATGGTGCGTAATAACTCTCTTATAGTGCAAAACATTAATCCGAGGCCGTTGTGGAAAATTTGAAAACAGGTATTGACGCGCTATTTATTTTGCTCGGCGCGATCATGATTTTAGCGATGCATGCAGGCTTCGCATTTTTAGAGCTTGGCACCGTCAGAGAAAAAAACCAGGTGAACGCGCTCGTCAAAATTCTTGTCGATTTTTCAGTCTCGACGATCGCCTACTTTTTCATCGGTTACACCATCGCTTATGGTACAGATTTTTGGTCAAGCGCTGAAGTCTTGTCCGAAAAAAGTGGCTTTGAATTAGTCAAATTCTTTTTTCTGCTGACCTTCGCCGCAGCAATTCCAGCGATCATTTCAGGCGGAATTGCAGAGCGTTCAAAATTCAACCCTCAACTACTCGCGACTTTTTTACTGGTAGGACTTGTTTATCCCTTATTTGAAGGGATGGTCTGGAATCCTGACCATCGCTTTGGTTTTCAGCCGTGGCTTAAGGCATTGACCGGCGAAGAGTTCCATGATTTTGCAGGCTCCGTTGTCGTGCATGCAATGGGTGGCTGGATCGCCTTGCCTGCGATTGTGCTGCTCGGTGCCAGAATGGGACGCTACCGCAAAGACGGTCGTATGTCAGCGCACCCTCCTTCAAGCGTACCGTTTCTGGCACTTGGTGCGTGGATTCTGACTGTCGGCTGGTTTGGTTTTAACGTAATGAGCGCACAAACTATCGACAAAATGAGTGGCCTGGTTGCAATGAATTCGCTGATGGCGATGGTAGGCGGCACATTATCTGGCTGGTATTTTGGCAAAAATGACGCTGGATTTAGCTATAACGGCCCTCTCGCGGGCTTAGTCGCAGTCTGTGCCGGCTCCGACTTGATGCATCCCATGGGTGCTTTGTGTGTAGGGCTGATTGCGGGTGCACTATTCGTGATTATTTTTACCCTTGAGCAAAACCGCTGGAAAATCGATGATGTACTCGGCGTTTGGCCATTGCATGGTCTGTGTGGTGTGTGGGGTGGGATCGCTGCCGGCATCTTCGGGCAAAAAGCATTGGGTGGCATGGGTGGAGTGAGCTTGACCGCGCAACTCATCGGCACTGGACTTGGTGTCGCGATTGCGCTGGCAGGTGGTTTTGTCGTTTACGGACTACTCAAGCTAACAATCGGTCTGCGTATGGAGCCAGAAGATGAATTCGCAGGTGCCGACCTGAGTATTCACCATGTCTCCGCAACACCAGAGACCGAGAGCACCTGGTAACAAATCGATTCAGATGATTCATCAGCACAACTTATGCAGATGAATCATCCTGATCAGGCCGTCTGAATCAGACCTTTAATATCGCGAATATTTTTAACTGCCTCAATATTAAAAACCGTATCAATCAATTTTGCAGATTTTTCTGTTCCTAATATTGGAGCAATCAAATCTCGACACTTGTCTACAACCTCAGCCTTCGTCATGGGGTTGCGTGGCGTGCCTCTTACAGCAGTCACGCGCTCTGACAATACCGTTCCATCGTTAAGCGTGACATCCACGATGGCAACACGCACCGGCAGCAATTTACTGAGTTCGTCATCATTGACCAGGTCTACTTTGGCCCGTTGCTTAAGCACTTCTGGATCCTGCATTCTTGGCAAGTCATGTGCAGCGTTGAAGGACACGGTCTTATCAATCAGCATGATAGCCATCATGTGTTGCAAGCAGATATCAGGAATATCGCGGTTATTCACAACCTTGGCAGCCGCAGCGCCCAATCGCGCAGCGACATGCTTGACCTGATCAGCCTCAAAGGGATGACGTTTCCGGATCAACTCCACTGCATCGAGTGGACCTTGTATAGGTGAGCCAACTGTCCATTTTTTAATATCTGTCAGGGCGATCTCGTAGCGCTCACCAAGTTTATCGATAAGCTCGGATTGCTTGGCATTTGGCGCATACGCCATAAAAAAATTATCGGCACCGGAAAATATATCGTTAATACCTGTCCAACCAGACTGCACAAGTAAAGCTGACGTGACGCCGCTGCGTGCGGGCATGCCGCCAAACACAAAAGCTTTTTCGATATGATCCACATCACGCCCCCAGGCCGCAATACCTGAAGACTGTTGGGCGGTATAGTCCAGTACCCAACGCATTTGCTGGGCATTCAACCCTGCGGTGGATGCCGCAGCAGCTGCAGCACCGAACACACCAGCAATACTGTGTGAGCTCTTATGACTTTCATAGCTAAAGCTTGGACCACCCATCGCCATCAGCACACGCGTGCCTATGTCATACCCTAGTGTGACAGCATGCAAAAATCGTTTTCCATCAATCCCGAATTCCTCGCCTGAAGCAAGTGCAGCCGGTATGACCGCACAACCTGGGTGTGAGCGTGAACGGCCATGGGAATCATCTGTCTCGTCGGCATGCCCCATCACTCCGTTTGCCAGCGCAGCATCAATTGCACCTGCGGTGAGTCTCGATGCGGCCACAGTACGATCACCTTTGCCCGCATGTTGCTCAATATATTTGAATGCAGCCTGCCCCGGCAACAACGGCGAACCCGAAATAATCGCGGCCAAGGTGTCGAGGATATGGAATTTTGCTTGCTCAGCAATCTCTGGGGGCAATGATCTAGCTGCGGCTTCGCTCATATAACGCGAGAGTATTTCCATTTCCGGACTCATCGGGCCCGGTTGTCCGGGTTTCGATTCTGCAGCACGTACATTTGGCACAGAGAACCCAAGACCAGCTAAGGCCGAAGCCTGGAGAAGTTTACGGCGATTCATTTTGTCTCTATTCGTTATTATTTAAATTCAACAACCTGAATTTAAAACCCCGCACGAAGTTTTGCCAGAGAAATTTAGTTTGACTTTACAATTGGTCAATCAAAAGCACTTTAATCAAGCAACATTCAATTCAAGTGAAATGCGTCAATCATGAAAAAAACAATCAAAATCGACTACGTATCTGATATTGCGTGCCCATGGTGCGCGGTTGGCTTAGGATCGCTTGAACAAGCCATTCAATTAATAGATGGGGCCGCTAATGTGGAAATACATTTCCAACCCTTTGAACTCAACCCGGACATGCCTCCAGGTGGTCAAGAGGTGATCGAACACCTGACCCAAAAGTACGGTATGCCTGAGGAACAAATCCGTATCAACCAAGCCAACATCCGGGATCGTGCGGCAGCGGTCGGATTCCCTTTTCATCCAGAGGGGCGTAAGCACGTCTACAATACCTTTGACGCGCACCGACTGATACATTGGGCAGGCGCTGAGTATGACGCAGACGCACAGTACCGTATGAAGAAAGAGTTGCTCGGCACCTACTTCACGCTTGCAGTCAACCTCGATGATCAGAACAACATGATCGACGCGGTCAAACGCGCCGGCCTTGATCCTGTGCGCGCACAGGAAATTTTGAGCTCGGACACCTTTACCGAAGCAGTCCGCAGCCAACAGGCGAAATACGCGAGTATGGGGATTACGTCTGTGCCATCGCTAATATTCAATGATAAATATTTGCTCCAAGGTGCACAGCCGCCCGAGGCCTTTGCTCGCGCGATACTTCAACTCGCTGAACAAAAATAAAAAACCGGGACAGCTCATGTTGAAGCGGTCCAGGTC
>CAINDJ010000250.1 GCA_903847325.1 uncultured beta proteobacterium
ACGTCAAGCACGAGTCTAAACGCACTTTATTGAATTTTTTCTCGGTTGCGCTCTCTGCTTGCTTTGATCCGACGATCGAAAAAGCCGCGAAAGTATATGGTCAATTTTCTTGCGCGCAGCAGGCCACGGTCATTGGCCGTGGCGAGCGTATGGATATCCTGAACGCTGCGGCAATCAATACGATGGGTGCCAATGTTTTCGATTTTGACGATACGCACTTTCCAACCATCATTCATCCAACTTCACCTGTTGCGCCTCCTCTGCTTGCCTGGTCTGAGACACAACAAGTTTCAGGTAAAGATTTCTTGCTGTGCCTGGTGCTCGGCATGGAGGCTGAATGTCGCATCGGTAATGCTGTCTCGCCCTATCACTACGCGAGAGGCTGGCATATCACCTCTACATGCGGTGTGTTTGGTTCTGCCATGGCGATTGGACGATTGATTGGATTAAGCGAGCAGCAACTTGTGTGGGCGTTAGGTAGCGCAAGCGCTCAGGCTTCGGGCTTAGTCGAGACGCTTGGCACTATGTCAAAAAGTATCAGTATGGGTAATGCCGCACGCAACGGTATCGTTTCGGCTTTGCTTGCACAGCAAAACTTTGACGGTCCTGCAGAACCTCTGGAGGGGGTGAGGGGATTTTTGAATGTGACGGCCGATCACGCCGATGCCCAAAGCATCGTCACCGATTTGGGCACGCGTTGGGAGGTGCTCAATAATGCCTATAAGCCTTATCCCTGTGGCGTTGTTTTAAATCCGGTCATTGAGGCGTGCCTGAACCTTTCGGCAAACGTCGACTTGTTGCGCTGCGGACTCGATAAAATTGAACGTATTGAATTGACGGGCCACTCCTTGTTGCGTCAGCGCACCGATCGTCCGCATATTAGTACTGGTCGGCAATCTCAGGTGAGCGCACAACACGCCGTGGCTGTCGCGTTGACCAGAGGGCGGGCAGGACTGGCAGAGTTCAGTGACGAGGCGGTTGGCGATTCGTCCCTTAAGTCTCTGGGATCCAAAGTATGTTTTGTGGATGATGACGCATATTCTGTCGACTCGGCAAAGGTTGTGGTCACAATTGCAGGCGCGCAACCCTTTGAGGTCATCATTGATATTGCACGTGGTGCCGTAGGGCGACCTTTAACTGATCGGGATATCGAAGATAAGGTACGCACTCTGTGTGCGTATGGAAAGTCTGGCATTGATCCAGAGTCATTAATCAATGCGGTGTGGCAACTCGATGAGAGCGCCGACGTTGGCCAGATCATGAAACTTGTTGCTGGATCTGCGGGGACAGCACCCCTCTGACTTGGCGCAAGGTATGATCTACAAACATTAAAACAAAAATTATTTAGAGACTATTCCTTATGATTACATGGCTTCGTTCGATTGCCGCAGCATTGATGTGTGCATTTTTCCTGTCAGGAAATGTATGCGCGCAAGCGCAATTCAAACCCATCGCACCCGTCAAAATTATCGTTGCCTTTCCTCCTGGTGGCGGCACGGATGCTGTCTCCCGGATTGTTGCTGAGCGGCTGACTGAACTGTGGCATCAGCAGGTGATTGTTGAGAACCGGGCTGGTGCTCAAGGCAATATTGGTACTGCGTATGCAACAAAAACACCAGCCGATGGCTACACGCTGTTTATTGCCCATCAAGGCGTACTGACGGTCAATCCTCATTTGTACAAAGACATGGGCTTTGACCCCTTCAAAGACGTTGCACCGGTTGCACGTGTCACGCAACAGCCATTTGTTCTGGTTGCTCATCCGTCGGTCGCGGCCAACAATCTCAAGGAACTCGAAGCGCTCGCTAAGAGCAAACCGGGCAAATTGAATTACGGTTCGAGCGCGACAGGCCCGCAATTAGCGGTCGAGCTTTTTAAATACAACACCGGTTCTGATCTGATGCATATTGCGTACAAGGGGGCGGGTCCTGCGGTGATAGATTTGCTCGGTGGCAACATTGATTTACTTGTGGCCAACCCCACTTCTGTTGCGCAACACGTCAAGTCTGGAAAACTTAAAGCAATTGTGTTGTTTGGTAAGGATTCTGTTGGCGTTTTGCCAGGGGTACCGACGGCGATCGATGCGGGTTACCCTGCGCTTGCCGATATTCCTGAATGGTATGGATTGGCAGTACCCGCAGCAACGCCTGCCCTTGTCGTGGCCCAGCTGAATCACGACATCAACCTGGTGCTTAACGATCCCGCGGTGATCAAACGTATCAGCGATTTGGGATTAAATGCATCCCCCACAACACCTGCTGATTTTTCCCAGCAAATACGCCGTGATTATGACCGGTGGGGAACACTGATCAAAAAGGCTGGAATAACCGGCGAGCAGTAATGCTCAGAGAGGGTTAACCCCCATTTCGATAAGTTGCGGTTGCAGTATCTTATATAGGCGAAGTGATTAAAACCAGATACTGTCCAATACTCGAGGAGATTCAAATGATTTATGCAGCTCCAGGCGCTGATGGCGCCAAAATTAAATACAAAGCCAAGTATGACAACTTTATCGGCGGCCAGTGGAAAGCGCCTGTAAAAGGTCAGTACTTTGATGTGATTACGCCTATCAGCGGTAAGGTTTATACACAGGCTGCGCGATCGAGCGCTGAAGACATCGAGTTGGCGCTGGATGCGGCGCATGCAGCTGCGGATGCCTGGGGTAAGACGGCGCCTGCAGATCGTGCCAATATCCTTTTGAAAATTGCTGATCGTATTGAAGCAAATCTCGAATTACTTGCATATGCCGAGACGGTAGACAACGGTAAAGCGATTCGTGAAACGCTGAACGCTGACATTCCGCTCACCGTTGATCATTTCCGTTATTTTGCTGGTTGCTTGCGAGCACAAGAGGGTGCGCTCTCCAATATCGATGAAGATACCGTGGCCTATCACTTTCAGGAGCCACTCGGCGTGGTGGGGCAGATTATTCCCTGGAATTTTCCTATCCTGATGGCTGCCTGGAAACTGGCGCCTGCTATTGGTGCCGGAAATTGTGTTGTGCTCAAGCCTGCTGAGTCCACTCCTGTTTCAATCCTGATTCTGGCAGAATTGATTGCCGATCTGCTGCCGCCTGGCGTACTCAATATTGTCAATGGCTATGGTCGGGAAGCTGGTATGCCGCTTGCGACAAGTAAGCGTATCGCTAAAATTGCGTTCACCGGTTCGACTTCGACAGGGCGTGTCATTGCACAGGCTGCAGCGAACAACTTGATCCCTGCGACGCTTGAGCTTGGCGGTAAATCACCCAACATTTTCTTTGCCGATGTGATGGACAAAGATGATGGATTCCTGGATAAAGCAATCGAGGGTTTGGTCTTGTTCGCCTTTAATCAGGGGGAGGTGTGTACCTGCCCATCGCGCGCGCTGATTCAGGAAAGCATGTATGACAAATTCATGGAGCGAGTGCTCGCGCGCGTGAAGGCGATTAAACACATCAATCCACTGGATTCCGACAGCATGATGGGTGCACAAGCATCCAAAGAACAGTTGACCAAGATTCTTTCTTATCTGGATCTCGGTAAACAA
>CAINDJ010000251.1 GCA_903847325.1 uncultured beta proteobacterium
CTCTTCGCCGATGATGTTTTCCATCAGTGGGCGCGCCAGAGCCTCGGAGCGGTGCCCTTGGTCGAATCTGTGCTGCGTTGCATCGTCAACGTCAGGGATAATGCCATATTTACGCTCGTGCATGAACTTGCCGCGCGACTTATATGGTGAATGTCCTGTCACAGACGGGGTATCGCTTGCATTCCGATGTTTCGCCCTGTGATCGTGCCACAATTTAGTTCCCTGCTGTACGTCGATTATTTTCATGTCAATTCCTCAAAATGGCTCGTCTTTTGGATCAATCGCTGGAGCATCGTTGTCGATAGTCATAGGTTCGCGTTTTTCTTCCTTTGCGACTTCCTTGGTCATGCCCAAGATGGTCTTTATCTGATCTTCCGAAAGCTTGAACTTAGTCGATACTTTAGAGACGATAGCTTGCGGATTAGTCTTGTCCGTGTTGATCGATTTCTGCCACGCCTGGATATTTTTGTCCAAGTCCGCATCAGTGTACTGCGGAAGTTCTTTGGTCAGGATTTCGCCAGTCGAAGTATTGACAGTGCTACCTCCGCCAATATCACGCTCCACAATGCGTTCTGCTTCGTCCTGATCATAGATACCACCAAACCCAAAAGCAAGCCGTGCTGCCTGTATCATGGCCTTATGCCTGTGCATTCGTTTCGGGTGCGTGTCCCAAGGTGTAGCAAAATTTACGGTACGCATTACCTCGTCAAGAAACTCACGCGCCACAATAGGCTTCGAGCGGTCTTTACGGGTAATTATGCAGTCGATCCATTCATGCACTGTTTTGCCTTTGTGCTGTTTTGTTTCTTGAGAGTACACAAATTCAAGGCCATCCATTTGTGGATTTTCATTGATGATGCGCGCCCATCCGTCAACCGAAACCACTGCGACAATCGCGCCTTTGTCCGGGTAAGCATAAATTTCTTTTGTGAAAGGATTTAGGCCATATTGATCAGCGACAACTAGCAGCATTGTCATCTGCTCATTTGTGATCTGCATCCCTTCTTTTTGCTTGAAGGCAGTAGCCTTAAGCGTATCTAAAAACTTGGATTCGTCAATGCTGTATTTATCAGCAAGACGCTGCACCAAAGATTGTTTATTCGTTGTGGTTGCTAGTGCTGTGGTCAATTTTCTATCCTTTGTTTAACTGAATATGCTGATCCTGTTGCTGATGGTATTGCTCTGCCATTCTTGACATCACATCACCTTTCTTTTTTCACAAATGCGATTAGCGAAACAATGCCACGATGCTTGCTAGTTTTTCCGCGAACTATCCATAATCCAGTTCCAGGCCAGAAGTCAACACAACCATCAACTATCAGGTGTGCTCCAACATTTTTAGACTCGAACTTGATGCCGTTTTGCGTCAACATTTCTGCGGATTGCTCACGGTTGGATGCGCGTTTTTCGCGGCTCATGCTGGCTTTATCGCGCCACATTTGCCCCATATCGTCATCATCAGATATTGTATTCATAATAATTTCACCTAAAGACCTTCCCCTACC
>CAINDJ010000252.1 GCA_903847325.1 uncultured beta proteobacterium
AGCGCGGCTCATACGATGCGCCTTCTGCAAAACTGGCTCTTTCACGTACGCTTGAGTTTTTCAAGAAACACGTCGGTTAATTTTTAGTATTTGAAATCTAGTGTTTGAAATTTCGTGTTGAGATAAAAAGCCTGTCAAATCCTTTTCAATTCGGCTTTGACGGGTTTTTTACTAGTTTAAGACCCAGAAAAAATTAGCTCAAAGCGTTAAGCCCAGGGATTTGATTGACCTGAGCCACAGTTTCCAGCGACATTAACGTATCAAACAACGATTTAGCGATCGCGCCAGCCCCACCGACTTGCGCGCAATCTTCAAATTTTGCCCAAAGTTGCTCTCGGCTGAGCGGAATGTCGGGTCCACCACGCACAGCTGTGACCTGACGGCTTTCAATTTTTTTACCGTCCTTGAGTGTGACCGTCACCAGATCGAAAGGTGAATAGCCAGGCAGCTTCGGATCTTCTTTAGTATCGGCGATCACACTGACGCGTTGCATCAGGCTTTGCACAACAGGCTGCTGCACGAATGCATCGGTCAGCTCACTGAGTCCCGCGCGACCTGCGACGATGCACGTGGTCATAGCAAATTCCATACTGAATTTTGCCTCAAGTCCTGTTTGTGGATGGTGATTGCGCAGCACTTTGGTATTGCGCTCACTGGTCATCGCGGTAATGCTTTGAATTTGATCTGCGATGATTTTGTGTTCAGCCACCAGGTCCAGCATGCCGTCGAGCGCACGATGTGTACAAAAGCAGAGCGGGTATTTTTTAACGGACAGTTTGGATTGTGTCAGTCGCCATACGCGACCAGAGTCTACCGGTGCGTCAACGTCAATCTTTCCTGATGGAGAGACGGCCGCCAGAAAGCCTTGAGGATGTTCCAGCGCATCTGGAGACGCGGTGAAACCAGCTTTAGCCAGCCTCGCTGCCATGACGCCTGATTGAGCTGAGCGACCCGCGTGAAAAGGTTTAGTCATCGTGCCAAAGTTGGCCATGATGCCTGCACTTTGCGATGCGCCCATCGCGATTGCGGTGGCACATTGTTCGGAGTTGAGCCGATGTAACGACGCACAGGCGGCCGCTGCACCGATTGCACCCAGAATCCCCGTAGGATGCCAGCCCTTTGAGTGGTAGTGCTCAGGTTCCCGGCGTGCGAGATCGGCCCATACTTCGTAGCCTGCCGCGTAGGCGACCATCATGTCCCGACCACTGGAGCCCAGGGCTTGCGCCTCGGCAATGATGGCAGGAACAAGTACCGTACTCGGATGCCCCTTGATTGCGACATCATCAAAGTCCAACGCGTGGGCCGCGACCCCATTAATCCATGCGGCTTCAGGTGCCTGTGCGGTGTTCAGCGTAAACATCAGATTGGCCGGACCGGGCGCAGGGTTTAATACTTCCGTGAGGATTTTTGTGGGTGGCTCATCGCGACCAGCCAGCATGACACCGACACAGTCAGCAAAACCCATGTGAATCACATCCAGCGCAGCTTGCGGGATGTGTTCATATTTCAGTTGCGCAACGAAGGCGCCGAGTTCGCGGGTGAGTTGACTCATTTTTGCATGTCCGCAGCGACTTTCTGACGCAGCTTGTCGAGCGAGCCACCTTTCATGACAGAGCCTGGCAGAGGATGGCCTACGATGTCTTCGGCGAGCAATCCCGAGGCGATCATTTTTTCGAGATCGATGCCAGTTTCAATTCCCATCTCGTGGCACATGAATACCAGGTCTTCTGTGCAAACATTACCCGAGGCGCCTGAATGCGAAGCAAAAGGACAGCCACCCAGGCCTGCGACCGCGGCGTCGAAAATTTTCACGCCCATTTGCATGCCTGCATAAGCGTTGGCGATACCCATGCCGCGTGTGTCATGCAGATGGAGCGAGAGTTCGAGTTCCGGGTATTTGTTTCTCACCGCACCGACCACACGATGAATGCCCCCTGGGGTTGCCCAGGCCATCGTATCTGCAAGCGAAAGGACTTCGATTTTTATGTCGGCTTCTGCGGCCAGATCGAGTAATTGTTGCACCATTTCCAGTACTTTGGATGTAGGCATATCGCCTTCAAAATTACAGCCAAAGGCAGCCATGACGCTGCCACGGTTGATCGGTACGTTGTAATGCTTAAACATACTAATAATGCCGCGTACGGCTTCCACGTTTTGCGCGAGCGTACGTCGTTGGTTACGCAGGAGGAATTTTTCAGAGGCCGTTAGCGACAAGGAACCTTTGATATCGAGTTTTTGCGTTGCAAT
>CAINDJ010000253.1 GCA_903847325.1 uncultured beta proteobacterium
ATTCAGCTTTCATTGTTCGCAAGATTTCTTCTGGCGAAGCCGTCGAGCGTACATTCCAGTTGTACTCACCCCAGATCGCTTCGATCGAAGTCAAGCGCCGTGGTGATGTGCGCCGTGCCAAGCTCTATTACCTGCGCGATCGTTCAGGCAAGTCCGCACGTATTAAAGAAAAACTGGTCCGCAAGACCGCTGTGGCTGCAGCTTAAGTTTCAAGTTGTTTGCACGAAAGAGCACCCTGAAAATGGGTGCTTTTTTTTTGTAGATTTTGTTGTCAACGCATTGCATTTGAGCAAAAAAATACACGGTAACGGGAGTGTGACGTGCAAAAAATAAAAATATCAACTTGGATTTTTTGTGTCTTAATTTCTTCTGGTATGGCATTGTTTGCAGACAAGGTTTTCGCACAAAAAACAAACAATACTCAACATGCCACTGCAGAGCATTTAACAACCCTCCATTGCGAAATCAGTATTGTCGGAGGAGGGCCCGCCGGCTTGTTCGTGGCTTACAAACTAGGTCCTGTCTACAAAGATAAAGTGTGTTTGTTTGAAAAGGAAAAGCGTTTAGGTGGACGAATTTACGACATCAATAAAAATGAACAAACTGATGGGGAACAGTTGATCGCAGTGGGTGGGCGACGTGTCATGGAAGGTCAGGACGTCTTATTCAATCTCGCTCGGGACCTCGGAATTGAACTGGAAACTCCAGAACTTGAGGCTGAGCTCATCTTTGCACGTGGTCTTTACTCCACCAATCCGGATGATTTTGTAGCGCTGTACCCAGGACTCGAGTTTGATCCGAAAACGAGTGATGTACCTACACAACTGTTGAAACGTCTGCTAGATAGTCCACAGCGAAAGAAGATTGATGAGTTTGTTGATTTTAAATCCTATGTAATCAGCGTTGTAGGCTTGAGTGGCTACGAATACCTGAGAGATATGAGTCGGTTTCGCGGGGATTTTGAGTATGCCTTGAGTGCAAAAGCCTATCTGGAGTTTCTTCAAGAGGATATCGATGTCTGTTGCATAGCATCCTATCCTGTAGGAGGAATGTCAGCTTTTATTCGTGGCATGGCACGCAAGGCTCAGGAAAGTGGCGTCCGGATTTACCTCGAAGAGCCCGTTTCGAGTATTAACAAGGAGGCTCAGCGCTATTTGCTCACAACGAAGGGCCACACTGTTCATACTGGACGTGTTGTCATTACGGTTCCTCCTAAAGCGTTTGATCACATAAAGGGTGACATCGCTAGGGCTGTGCAGGCTCAGGCCCAGTACAAATCGTTGGTTGGTGTCAATGTAGTAACGGTTGCACAGTGGTATGACAAACCCTGGTGGCAAGGTATAAGGCGAAACAGTGATGAAAAAAAAGTGTGGCGCGCATGGACTACAGAGAGCTGCATCAACTCGATTGAAATCCCGCAAGAGCCCTATGGAGCTAGTCAAAATGTGATTCGCGCTGTTTACAACGACAGACTGGATTGTGTTGAAAAATGGCGACATCTTGCCGCTCAGGGAAACGGTGCACTAGAGCAAGAGGTCAAACGGGGACTAGAACATCTGTTTATGCAAAACGGCGTGACCAAGCCCGTTGAGATCAGCCACGCAAACAAGACCGTCTATTGGGAATGGCCTGATGGCTGGTATTACATTCGTGCGGGCTTTGGGTTTTCGACGAGTGACATATTTAACTGGGCTGTTGAGCCACTTGTGAATGAACAAGTCAGCCTGGCTGGTGAGAGTTACAATCCGCAGCGCTCAACATGGTCCGATGGTGCATACAAATCAGCGATACATCTTTTAAATACCAAATATGGTTTCAATCTTTAATTTTTGAGTTAGATTTAATTTCATTATTTAAACGCACTAAAACTACTCAGTGCGAACCGAGATAAAGCTGAGTCATTTTGGAGTCGGCTAAGAGCTCAGTCGCACTGCCTGACAACACACAACGCCCCTGATCCAGGATGTAGCCGCGATCACTGATCTCCAGCGCTTGACGGGCGCGTTGTTCAACCATCAGTACCGCTACGCCACGCTTGGGTAATTCGCACACGAGTTCGAACACCTTTTCGACCAGTGCGGGGGCGAGGGCTGCGGTTGGTTCGTCTAGCACCATCAGTTTGGGTGACGGCATCAGGGCACGCGCAAACGCGAGTTGTTGTCGTTCGCCCCCTGACAGATTCCCTGCCCGTTGCGATAGCTTTTCAATCAGAGCGGGAAAGGCCTCCAGCACCTCTTGCATGCGTGATTGAATCTGTTTAACTCCACGCACCACGAGTAGGTTTTCGCGAACCGTGAGTGAGGAGAATACATTCGCGACTTGCGGGACATAGGCCAGTCCTGCGTAAAAGCGGTCTTCGGCGGCAAGTTGAGTGATGGGTTGATCATCAAGCGAAATTTCGCCGCGCACGCGTGGTAACAGCCCTAACACCGCTTTAACTAGCGTGGATTTCCCTGCGCCATTGGTCCCTGCAATGGTCACGATTTCTCCGCGACCGACCTCAAGACTGATGTCATGAATAATATCGACGTCACTGTAGCCACCAGATATCGCATTCAAACTGAGCATACTCACGCGACACCTCCCATGTAAGCTTGCTGGACACGCGGATCATCGAGCACCGATTGCGGATCTCCTTCGGCCAGAACTGCGCCACGATCCATCACGATCATTCGTTTGGTCATGGACTTTAAAGCCTGCAGGTGGTGCTCAATCACGATGAAAGCGATACCTTGGGCATTCAGTGTGTGAACGTGCTGGCAGATTTCCTCAATCAGCACCGGATTGACGCCTGCAAACGGCTCGTCGAGTAGGATGCAGCGAGGATCGAGCATCAGTACGCGACCGAGTTCGAGCAATTTTTTTTGCCCACCTGAGAGTTGGCTGGCTTGCGTATCGCGTACTTTAGTCAGATTCAAAAAACTGAGAATATGGTCTGCCTTGTCTGTCAGGACTTGCTCGCGATGTCTGCGTGCTGCGGTAGTCATGAGAGAAGCGAATAATTGTTCGCCTTGAGGATTCGGTGCGGCTGCGAGCAAGTTTTCCTGGACGCTGAGGGATTTAAATTCTCGCGGGACTTGAAAGGTCCTGACAAGTCCACGCTGCGCGCGCAAATAGGGCGGCATCTTTGAAATATCGTGGCCCTCGAATAGTATTTTTCCGCTTGATGCGGATTGCTGGCCTGCAATCGCGGCGAAGAGTGTGCTTTTGCCGGCGCCATTCGTCCCTGCGATACCCAGAATTTCTTTGGGCTGCAATGAAAGCGACACCTCATGTACTGCGGTAAACCCACCGTATTTGCAACTAACGTTTTGTACCTGAAGCATCATGCCGTGCGCTTCCCGAATAATCCATTGGGTCGATACATCGTCACCAGAATCAGCGCGAGTCCAACAACGGCCAGACGCACGCTCGCCATCTGTACCTCCGAGACACCCGGTATAAAGTCTTTGATAAAACGAGAGCCCTCGAGAAAGATCATCAACAGGACCGCGCCGCCCAGCGCGCCACGCACGGTACCCGAGCCACCCATGATGAGCCCCATCCAGACATAAAACGTCACAAGCGGGATGAATTGTTCGGGACTGATAAACGTAATGAAGTGGGCGTAAAACGCACCCGCGAGACCGGCGAGTGCGGCACCGACCATAAATATTTGTACCTTGAATTTGGTTGGATTTTTACCAAGTGCCATGAGTGCGGGCTCGTCGTCACCGATCGCGCGTAACAGACGTCCGAGCGGGCTGCGTGTCAGGCGTACCGTACCCCAGGCGACCAGAGCGGTCACCAGTAAAAGTATAAAAAATAGCGCAGTGTCGGAGCCAGCGGGCCCCAAAGAAGCGAATAGTTTAGGAATGCCAGGCAAACCCTGCACGCCTTTTGTCAGCCATTCTTCTTGTTGTAAGGTGATCCGTACTGCCTCGGAAAATCCGAGCGTGACAATGGCGAGGTAGTCTTCTCGCAGACGCAAGGATAGTAAGCCAAGCGGCAAGGCACTTATGCCCGCCAGTACGGTAGCTGCTGTAAAACTAAGGATGAGTGGCACGCCTGCAAGCGCGAGCAAAGCAGAGGTATATGCACCAATTGCAAAAAATGCGACCACGCCAAAATTGACCAGTCGTGTGAGTCCGAATTGTAAATTCAAACCCAGAGCGAGTAGCGCATAGATTAGCGCGATGATGCCGATCGCTTGAAGGTATGCAGTCATCTGATCAGTTCCGTACGACCCATCAGACCGGCAGGGCGAACTAAGAGTACAAGTGCCATCACACCAAAAGATAAAACAAGCTTATAAGAAGGGCCCAGCAAGGGTACTGAAAGCTCCTGGGCGACCGACATGAGTAACGCGCCGATAACCGCGCCTACGGGGCTGCCGATGCCACCCAGCACCATCGCCGCAAAGGCGGGAATAAGATGGTCCCAGCCAAGTTCAGGCATCACGACCGCTTTCATGCCGAGCAACACGCCACCGATTGCAGACAGGACCCCAACCAGCAGCCACAACCCAATCATCAGTTTGCGTGCACGTATACCGCTTGCGCGCGCCAGATCGGGATTGTCCGATACGGCTCGTAATTGACGACCAAAACTGGTTCGGTAAAGCAGGACAAAGACCACGCAGAGACAACCAAGTGCTGCGCCGGCGATCGCCAGATCGGTTGGCAGAATACGGATGCCATCAAAATTCCAGGCCCGTACTAACGGTACATTAAAGGTACGCTGGTCGTGACCCGCAAAAAAAGAAATCACACTGCGCAAGACAAACCCTAAACCAATGGCTGCGAGCAGTGACGCAATCATGGGTTGACGCGCTATTTTTTTAAATATTAGTTCGTACGAGGCTGCGGATAGTATCGCCGTGATAAGTGCCGCGACAATGGTGGACACGACCAGCGAAGGAACACCGAGCAGCTGCGCACCCACAGCCATATATGCCCCGGTCGTCATGAAATCGCCCGTTGCAGCATTAGGAAATCTATTGACGCCCATGACGAGCGTCATGGCGAGCGCTGGCAACGCCACCACCAGGCCTTCGGTGATGCCGTTGATCAGCAGATTTAAAAACTGAATCAAACTCAGACGCCAGCGGGGATCGAAACAACATCCTTTCTGACTAGTTCGCCTTTTTCAATCACGTACACACCGAAATCTGGCGTGACGTCACCGTACTTGTCAAAGTCGAGTTTGCTGGAGGCGCCTTCGTAATTGATCTTTTCTTTTTTGGCGAGCAAAGCTTTGCCCTCTGCGAACGTAAAGACCTGTGTGCCCCCGGGATTGCCGACTTCGCGAATCTTTGCATTGACTTGTTCGGTCGTGGCGCCTGGACCTGCAGCCTCGATAGCCAGTGCGAGCACGACCACCATGTCATAGGTCATGGCAGCGTAAACGTTGGTCGAGCCTGACTTGCCCGTGGCCTTTGTGTAAAGTGCATCGTAGTGGGCGTAAGACTTGCTCTTTTCGTTAGACACGCTATCTACCGAAATAATGCCTTCGGTAACTTCGTTGCCGAGTGCCTTAACAAGGTCAGGGCTCGCAGCCCAGCCTGGCATGATCCATTTGACGGGTGTGCCGGATTGGAACCACTCACGCAGAATGATGGTGGTGTCAGGCAGGTAAGAGCCGGTCACGATCACGTCTGGCTTTGCATCGAGAATTTTTTGTAATTCACTGCGATAGCTTGGGCGATTGGGCTCGTAGGTCACGTGTGCAACGACTTTTCCGCCTGCTGCTTCCCAGGCTTTGGTAAATCCCTGTGTATTGCCCAGGCCGGATGCATTATTGAAAGCCATCGTGGCAGGGCGCTTGTAGCCATTCTTTTTGCAAATTTCTGCGAACGCCTGACCAAATCGATCATTAGTCGCCTGATAGCGCCAGACCAGATCTTTAGTATCCAAGGTAGAGATCGCAGGCGCACCCGAAGTATTCATTTCAATGATGCCCGCTGCCTCGGTCAGCGGCATCACGGCCAAGGTCACACCAGAAGCCCAGGTGCCAAGCAAGGCCTGCACTTTGTTGACTTCGATGAGTTTTTTAGCGGCGAGTACCGCTGCATCGGGTTTGGTCTGGCTGTCTTCACTGAATAACTCAAGCTTGACACCTGCCGCACCACCGGCTGCGTTGACTTCGTCAACCGCCATGCGAATCGCTTGCTGCATGCCTGGACCGTAAGGACTGCCAGCACCCGTGACCGGACACAGCGAGCCGACCCGGAATGTCCCGGCAGCTTGTGCAAAAACAAAGCCAGGCAGCATTTGCAGGGCTGCGGCAGCAGAGGAGAGCTTCAAGAGGCTACGGCGATCCATTCGGGTGTGCTCCAAGTGATTAATGTTTGTAGGTTTTGCCATCTTTGATGATGACACGGATTTGATCTCCTTGTCCAAGTAGACAAGAGATGTCGGTTAAAGGATTACCATCGACAAGCAGCAGATCTGCAATCGCACCGGCTTTGATGACGCCCAGCTGATCTGTCATGCCGATGATCTCTGCACCGATCAGTGTGGCTTGTTGTAAGACCATGCCGCAACCCAGGATGTCTGCACGTAACTTCAACTCTTCAGACTCGTGGCGATGCATTGCACCGAGTAAATCTGAGCCCAGGCCCATTTTGACGCCGGCTTTGGCGAGAATTTCGAGTGCTTTCTTACCCGCGCCACGCACACCTTCGATCTTGGCCACTGACTCAGCCGGCAGCCCGAGGGTCGCCCCCTCGTTGGCCAGCGCTTCATACGTAATCAGTGTGGGGACCATGAATGCATTGTGCTCGTGCATGACCAAGGCAGCCGACTCGTCGACTAAATTGCCGTGCTCAATGGTCCGCACGCCGCACTGAACTGCGCGGCTGATCGCGCGCGGAGTGTAGGCATGGGCCATGACATACGTGCCTGCGTTGGAGGCTTCTTCAACGGCTGCGCGGATTTCTTTTTCTGAATAGCCAAGGAAATGAATCGGATCATTTGGCGAGGCGACACCACCGGATGCCATGATCTTGATTTGGGAGGCGCCCATCTGGATTTCTTCACGGATGGCCAGGCGGATGTTGTCTTCACCATCTACGACACGCGCGATGTTGCCGATGCGTTGGGAGCACGCACAAGGCTCGATGATATCGCTGCGGGCACGAAAATCTCCGTGTCCTCCTGTCTGGGAGAGCGCGCGACCAGAGGGGAAAATCCTTGGACCGTCAATAATGTCTGTACGGGTCGCCTCGGCCAGGCTCCAGTTGGCACCTCCCGCATCGCGCACGCTGGTGAAACCGCGCATCAGGATGCCCGACAGGATCGGCACTGCGCGCAGCGTTGCCAGTGCGTTGGGCAGGTTGGCATTTAAACCCAGATTGACCTGTGAGGCCACGATATGCGTATGGCAGTCAATCATCCCAGGCATGACAGTCAGGCCCGTTGCATGGATGATTTGCGCGCCTTCGGGGGCTGTGAGGCCAACCCCTATCTTGCTGATTTTGCCGTGTTCGATCAACACGTCAGCAGGTTTCACGGTCAGTGCAACTACATCAAGGACGTTACCGCCCTGAATCAATATGGCTGTCATGAGGATTTAAGCTTTATTTCAAAATAGTAAAAATGATTATTCCATATAGTTGACAGGATTCGGTTAAAAAGGAGGTCATCTTTTAATTGTTTTGCTTAATCTTTGTCTAACCATGCCAGATCAGCCGCAATCCACTCCCCGTGTGCGCCGTCCTCCGCATAGGCCTGCGTTTGATCCCCATACACAGCCTTGGGTCACCTCTACGCATGCTTTTACTGCCGTGCCGCATGAGCACTTGAGCGCTGAGGCCGTGAGGTCGGTATTGTCGGCCAATATCCAGCGACCGCTTGATATCCCGGATGAGTCAGCGCGTCGCCATCCCGGACGGGAAGGCACCCCGGTTGAAGCTGCCGTGCTCGTGCCGCTTGTGATGCGCCCGGATGGACTGACTGTGTTGTTGACGCAACGAACAGCACATTTGAATGATCACGCAGGCCAGATTAGTTTTCCGGGCGGCAAGATCGAGACCACGGACGAGGACGCGATCGCTGCCGCGCTTCGAGAGACCGAAGAAGAAACCGGACTGTCCAGGCAGTTTATTCAGGTACTTGGTGGGTTGCCGCGTTATCTGACGGCGACAGGCTTTGCCATCAGTCCGGTTACCGCATTGGTCGAGCCGGGGTTTACTTTAAATCCCGATACCTTCGAAGTCGCAGAGATATTTGAAGTGCCGTTGTCATTCCTGACCAATCCGGCTAATTTTCGCTTGCATCGCGCAGAGCTTGCTGACGGTACAACACGCCAATATTATTCCGCCCCCTGGAATCAGTATTTCATCTGGGGTGCCACGGCAGCGATGCTGCTGGGCATGTGCCAGATATTGTCAGAGGCCGCGCGACGGGACTAATACCGACGTGCGCGCTAGCGTGCGAATTAACTGTAGTGCGAGTCGTGCGAGGCTTTGGCCTCAATCAGTCTCAGATACAACGCATGTCTTGCCGCATTGATTTCACCGCGCCCAAGTGCCGCGAGTACGCCACAGTCAGGTTCGTGCTGATGCGTGCAATTGTAAAAACGGCACGCAGGAATATGCGGACTAAATTCCGGAAATCCTTGCTCGATCTCCTCGCGACTCAGGTGCAGCAAACCAAAACCCTGAAAGCCCGGTGAATCGATTAACTCTCCACCCCCCTGAGGTAAGTGATAAAGCCGTGTGCTGGTGGTGGTGTGTTTACCTGCGCCAAGTGCCACAGAATGCTCGCGCGTGGCGGCAAGCGCCAGGGGCACGAGCGTATTGAGCAGGGTTGATTTGCCCATCGCGCTCTGGCCGAGGAGCATAGATGTTTTGCCCTTGAGTAAAGGCAAGATCAAGGTTTCAACTTGCCTGGCGTCTTTCGCGCAAATCTCTATGATTTGAACGCCCAGTTGCTGAAAGGGCTCGAGCTTGGCGCGTGCGGCGGCAAGACCGTCTAACAGATCAACCTTATTGAGCACGATGATCGGTGTGATGTTTGCTGACCAGGCGCCTGCCAGGGACCTGCCTAGCAAGTCGTCCGAAAAGTTAGGTGCCACCGCAATGACGATCAGGAGTTGATCCACATTGGCTGCAAACTGTTTACTGCGGTTTTCGTCTGAACGATACAGCAGGTTTTTACGCTCGAGAATTTTTTCGAGTGCGGCCTCGTCGGCTCCCTGCATGGTGATTTCAACATAATCACCGACTGCGGCATCATTTTTTTTACCGCGAGGAAAGCACTTGATCAACGCACCATCCTGCACCTCGACGGTGTAGTGCCTGCCGTGCGCCGCAATCACGCGTCCCTGCGAACGTTCGGTCATGATGCGAGGATATGGCGAATACGGATGGCTGCCGGCGGATGGCTATCGTAAAAAGAAGAATGGATCGGATCGGGGGTTAAGGTTGAGGCGTTGTCGTCGACTAATTTGACCAGCGCTGAGACCAATTCCTGAGCAGAACTCTGGCTGGTGGCGAACTGATCGGCCTGGAATTCGTCTTTGCGTGATAACCAGCTAAACAGTGGGGTCAAGGCGAAAGTGAAAACGGGGATCACCATGAAAAATAAAATTAAGGCCATCGCATCATTACGCGTACCCATTTGCGGGACAACGCCAAGATCCGTGTAGAACCAGGCTTGCTGAGCGAGCCAGCCCAGGATTGCAAAAAAGAACAGGGCGCCTGCAAAGCTCATCACCATTCGTTTGATTACGTGATGATGTTTGAAGTGACCAAGTTCGTGGGCGAGTACGGCGATGATTTCGTCCGTCGAGAGTCTGGATAACAGCGTGTCAAAAAAAACAATCCGGCGCGTACGGCCAAAACCAGTGAAATACGCATTGCCATGGGCTGAACGCTTGGAGCCGTCCATGACAAACAGGCCGTTGAGTGCAAAGCCGCAGCGCTGCGCGAGCCCGTTGATGCTGCTCGTCAGACTCTCGTCAGAGAGTGGCGTGAATTTGTTGAATAGTGGTGCGATCCAGGTCGGATAGATGAGCAGGGCAAGGATATTAAATACCGACCAGAGCCCCCAGGCCCACAGCCACCATAAGGAGCCTGCCTCTGCCATCAGCCATAACACGGCCGCAAGCAATGGTAATCCCATCACCGCAGCGACAAGAATGCCTTTTACCGTATCACCCACGAATAAAGCGGGTGTCATGCGGTTAAAGCCGAATTTAGCCTCCAAACCAAATTGCCGGTAAATCGAAAACGGCAAACCCAGGATGCCCAGGAACACCCCGAGCGAGACCATGAGCAGGATTTGACGTAACAAATCGTGGGTACTGAGCGTACTGACAAAGTTATCTAAAACTTGCAAACCACCCAGAAGAGTCAAGCCAATCAGAACCATTGCATCGAAAATAGTCTCGAAAATCGCCAGACGCACACGTGCGACGGTGTAGTCTGCGGCACGCTGATGACTGGTTAGCCCAATACGAGAAGCAAACTCCTGCGGTACGGCAGCGCGGTGGGCTTGCACATGGCGAATCTGGCGCGTGGCGAGCCACAGGCGGATTGAGAGTGTGCAGAGCAGGAAAACGATAAAAAGGGTGGTGAGCATAAGACCTGTTGTCGGGCGCGAGCCGCTGTTCCGAGCGCTTAATCAGAGCGCATGTGAGAAAATCACGTTTTAAGGAATGATTATATGGCTAACACCACTGCCAAGGCTGTAAAAAACGGTTCTAAGACTGCGAGCACCACAGCCGCGACCAATGAATTCCGTCTGGTTTGGCTGGACATGGAAATGACGGGCCTGGATCCTGAAAAAGAACGCATTATCGAAGTCGCGATAGTGATTACAGAACCCGACCTGACTGTGGTTGCTGAAGGTCCGGTGCTGGTGATTCATCAGGAGGATGCGATCCTCAACGGTATGGACAAGTGGAATACCTCGACGCACGGTAAAAGTGGTCTGATCGATAAGGTGAAAGCCTCGACCATGACGGAATCCGAGGCTGAGGACGTGCTCATCGCCTTTATGTCGCAGTACGTGCCGCCAGGTAAGTCCCCGTTGTGTGGCAATACCGTGAGCCAGGATAGGCGTTTTATGTTTAATTACATGCCAAAACTGGAGCAGTTTTTCCATTACCGCACGATCGACGTCAGCACACTTAAAGAGCTCGCACGCAGATGGAATCCGGCTTTGCTCAAAGGTTTTGAAAAACACAGTAAACATCAGGCTCTGGCTGATATTCACGAGTCCATCGAAGAGCTCAAGTACTACCGTGAAACCTTCATCAAGATTTGAGCGGTGTCACTGACGCGCAGAGCGTTGCATGGCATGGATCACCGCAGCGGGGGCACCTCCAAAGCGCTTGAATACGCTTTGGGCTAGGGGCTCGTGCTGGGGATTGTCTGGCGAGAGCTGGTGCTCGAGATAGACCTCGCTTGCTGCGAATATCTTCCAGTACAGCCTCTCACATAAAGCACGGGCTGTTTGTCCTGCCCAGGGCGTTGGCAACATTGCTGCGGGCAGCTGTGGATCGTGTAATACCACACGCCGCCAGGAATGGATCAGCAGCGCGCGCAGCATATGGGCGAGTTTCGGATCGATTTCAGATTCCGTCAGCGCCTCAAAAGGCGCAAAGCGCTCATAAAATCTTTCATATTGCTGAGATAAATCTTGCAGATTCCAGCACTGATTCGCCAGACTCGCGATGGGCAGCCCCGTTGGTGAGGCATTGTCATTGGCATGCAATACGAGCGCTAAATCAGGCAGACCGAGTTTTTCCAGAATATCGTGTGCGATTTGGGGATTTGCGTGTGGATGCGCAAAGACTCCGGGGGCGATCACACCAAACCCCTCCCAGACAAGTTGGTCCCGTAGCGCTGTTCTTTCCGCCAGCCCATGACTTCCAAAACGCGGCAAAATCACGACCGTCCAGGAGTCATCCCAGTCCATCGGTGGGCCGACATAAATCCGGGGCGAGGCCCGTGCGGTCAATTTGATGCCCTGCTCGGCCAGCGCATAGCGCGAACGCCTGCCTTCGCGTTCGGATCTGAGCCAGCCCAGCGCAACCAGACGAAACACACTGGTGCGCAGAAGTCTCTCATTAATCCCCATTGGCTCGAGTAACTCGATGAGGTTGCCCAGCCAGGCGACCCCGCCGTGCGGACCGACTGCATCGCCCAATACCGTGACGCACAGAGACTTCGCACGGGGAGGATCCTCGGCAATGACTTGTTCAAGATGTCTCTGCAAGCTCGGGAGTTTTTTCGTCATTGGGGTTAAGCGTATTCAGTCAATGTCTGCGGCGCAAAGATCGGAGGTAAGGGTTTGTCATGATACACAAAATGCAAAGCGATACAGATTTTGTGTTGACACTTAAAATTATGTATTAAATAATACGGCTCGGTTCATTTCATTCCTGTCGGAGTTCCAATATGTACGCGCAACTTGTAGAGACTGGTGTCACGCAGGTCAAAACCGCAGAGCAACTCTCCGGGGCTGAGCAGGCGTTTCAGCGCCGCATCGATGATGGCATCAAGATAGAGCCTAAAGATTTCATGCCTGAGGCCTATCGCAAAACGCTCGTGCGTCAGATTTCCCAGCATGCGCACTCAGAGATCGTCGGTATGTTGCCAGAGGGTAATTGGGTGACGCGTGCGCCGAGCCTCAAACGCAAAGCGATTTTGCTGGCAAAAATCCAGGATGAAGGCGGCCACGGTCTTTATTTGTATAGCGCCGCCGAAACACTTGGTGTTTCCCGTGAAGATCTCTACGACGACCTGCTGGCAGGGCGTGCGAAGTATTCAAGTATCTTTAATTACCCAACGCTCACCTGGGCCGACATCGGCATGGTTGGCTGGTTGGTAGATGGTTCGGCCATCATTAATCAGATTCCCTTGTGCCGCTGTTCCTATGGCCCCTATGCGCGCGCAATGGTGCGTGTATGCAAAGAGGAGTCTTTCCACCAGCGTCAGGGCTATGACCTGTTGCTTGCGATGTGCAAAGACGGTAGTCCAGAGCAACTCGCCATGGTTCAGGAGGCCTTTAACCGCTGGTGGTGGCCTGCGCTGATGATGTTTGGACCGTCGGACGCCGAGTCCACCAACAGCACGCAGTCTATGGCCTGGAAGATCAAACTTTTTTCCAACGATGATTTGCGCCAGAAAATGGTTGATCAGACCGTGCCGCAGGCAGAGCACCTCGGTTTGACCATCCCTGATCCTGATCTCAAATGGAATGCCGAGCGCGGTCACTACGATTTTGGTGAAATAGACTGGCCAGAATTTTATGCCGTGCTTAAAGGCAATGGACCATGTAACCGCGAGCGCCTGCAAGCGCGTCGTGATGCGCATGCGCAGGGTGCCTGGGTGCGAGACGCGATGGCAGCCTATGCAGAAAAACAGGACGCGCGCGTTGCGGCATGATGTGCTGCGTTGAACTGCGACAGCTTGATCTGATAAATTTTTTACCAGAATTCTTCTGGTGGCGAGGACGACATGAATAGTAAAAATATGCCTCTGTGGGAAGTATTCATCCGCAGTCAGCACGGCTTGGCGCATAAGCATGTGGGCAGCTTGCATGCCTCCGATGCAGAGATGGCCGTCAATCATGCCCGTGATGTATATACCCGTCGCAACGAGGGTATGAGCATCTGGGTGGTGCGTGCAGCCGACATCACGGCGAGCAGCCCTGTTGAAAAAGATTCATTGTTTGAGCCCGCCAATAGCAAGGTATATCGCCATCCGACTTTCTTCCCGATGCCGGAAGAAGTCAAGCACATGTAAGGCGTAAAGAATGAACTCTGTACTCAAACGAAATCCCACCGAGCTTGCTGCGGCAGCGACCCCTTTGGTCGAAGGTTTATTGCGCCTGGGTGATAACGCGCTGGTCTTGTCCCAGCGCCTGTCGGCCTGGTGCGGTCATGGCCCCGTGATCGAAGAAGACATGGCGTTGACTAACGTCGCACTGGACTTGCTGGGTCAGTCGCGTATGTGGCTGACATTGGCCGGCAACGCCGAAGGCGCGGGTCGCGACGAGGACGCGCTAGCCTACCTGCGCGATGCTAATCAGTTTCGCAATGTCCTCCTGACTGAGTTGCCAGATGAGGATTACGCCCGCACAATCGTGCGACAGTTTTTCTTTGACGTCTGGCACTATTTTTTACTCGAGCGCCTCACGCATTCCAGTCATGCAGAGATTGCAGCGATTGCTGCTAAATCCCTCAAGGAAGTCACCTATCACGTCAGACGCGCCAGCGACATGATTGTCAGATTGGGCGACGGTACCGCAGAAAGCCATCGCCGTATCCAAGACGCCGTGGATGGACTCTGGCCCTATACGGGTGAATTGTTTGTAGACGATGCGATTGATCTGGCGTGGGATAAAGAGGGTTGGGGGCCAAAGGTTTCTGCTTTGCAAGAAGTCTGGTTCGAGCATGTTTCTCAGGTCATGACCGAGGCCACTTTGACACTGCCTGCCGCCGAGGCGGGTATGCATGCCGCGTTTCGTGGTGGGCGCAGTGGCCGTCACACCGAGCACCTTGGATTCCTGCTGGCTGAAATGCAATTTTTACAACGCGCCTATCCCGGGGCAAGCTGGTGATTGACGCGCAGCAGGTGATGGGCTGGCTGCAGCAGGTGGCCGATCCTGAAATACCTGTGCTGTCGATTGTTGATCTGGGGATCGTGCGAGAGGTGTCCTGGGATGAGGATACTTGTGTCGTGACCATCACGCCGACTTACTCCGGATGTCCGGCGATGTTTGAAATCAGCCGCGCAATTGAAACGTGCCTGCTTGGGCATGACATCAAAAACGTGCGCATGGCCACGCGTCTCTCACCTGCCTGGACAACTGACTGGATGACCGAGCAGGGGCATGCGGCATTGAAAGGTTACGGCATTGCGCCACCCGTGCAGCGCGCAGTCGATATATCCGGTATTAGTCGCAGACCCGCGATGCCACCCGTACCGTGTCCGCAGTGCGGCTCAACATCAACGCGACTAGTGAGTGATTTTGGTTCGACCGCCTGCAAAGCTTTATATCGTTGCAGCGACTGCCGCGAACCGTTCGATTACTTTAAAACGCACTAAATAAAGGTGCCAAGATGAGTCAATTTCATTCTCTCCATGTTTCTTCTGTTGCACGTAATACACGCGATGCTGTGGTTGTGACGTTTGATGTCCCGCATGCACTGTCACAAGAGTTCTCGTTCAGACCCGGTCAGTACCTGACCCTGCGCCACGATTTGGATGGTCAGGAATTAAGACGCTCTTATTCGATTTGTTCGGCGCCGCATGATGGCGTGATGCGTGTCGCGATTAAACGACTCGATGATGGTGCGTTTTCAACGTGGGCCAATACCGAACTTGAGGCAGGTCAAACCATCGAGGTCATGCCACCTGCTGGCAATTTCACGATTGATTTCTCGCCCGAGCACGCACGGCACTACGTTGCGTTTGCTGTTGGTAGCGGCATCACACCGATTTTTTCATTAGTAAAAAGTGCTTTGTCGATCGAACCTGACAGCCGCTTTACTTTGTTTTACGGTAACCGCGCCTCCTCCTCGGTCCTGTTCCGCGAAGAAATCGAAGATCTGAAAAACATCTATATGGAAAGATTTTCAGCGGTGTTCATTATGAGCCGTGAAAATCAGGATATTGAGTTATTCAATGGCCGCCTGGATGGCGCCAAGGTTAATCAGCTCTTGTCAGTCTGGCTGGATCCAACGGACATTGATTACGCCTTTGTCTGTGGTCCGCAAACCATGATTGAGGATGTTGTGCAAGGTTTGCAGGACAAAGGTATTGCCAAAGATCACATTAAATTTGAGTTGTTCGGTGCCCCGAAAGGCCCACGTGCGCTGCGCACCGGCCAGGATGCCAGAACAGCACCCGGTAAAGGTCAGTGCGAGTTGACAGTGATTCAGGATGGCCACAGCCGCACGCTGGTCGTCGATAAAAATCAGGACAATTTGCTTGATGCGGCACTCGCACAAGGACTGGAGCTGCCTTACTCCTGCAAAGGCGGTGTGTGCTCAACCTGTCGTTGCAAAGTGGTTGAGGGCGAGGTTGACATGGATGTCAACTTTGCGCTGGAAGATTACGAGGTCGCACGCGGATTTGTGCTGACCTGCCAGAGTTACCCCGTCACAGATCGCGTAACGATCGATTTTGATCAGGAAACCTGATTTTTTCGTACGGGCAGATTCCTGTATGGACGTTAAGCCTTACACAACCAGTCGACCGCATAACCGGTACGACTGGCTTATTTAATTTTGGAGATATGCCTCGTGTCCGTCGAATTTTTTACCCGTCATGAACCTCTTTTGAATCAGGCCCTCGCGGCCGCCACTGCGCGCGGCTACTGGAGCCCATTTTCAGAGATGCCCAGTCCACGCGTCTATGGCGAAACGGCTAACGATGAGGCAAAGTCAGCATTTGACGCGCAGCGTGGCAAACCATTCGCAGGCTTGAGTGCTGGGACGCAAACCCTGGCTGTCAATGAGGTTTCACCTTTTGATGGCGCACTTGGCATTAGCTACCCCAAGACCAGTGTTGAGACGGTGATCGCCGCGAGCGAAGAGGCCTGGAAAACCTGGCGACGTGCAGGTCCGCGCGCCTGGGTAGGTGTATCGCTTGAGATTTTGCATCGTCTGAATCGCGCAAGCTTTGATATCGCCTATGCCGTACAGCACACAACGGGCCAGGGTTTCATGATGGCCTTTCAGGCGGGTGGCCCGCACGCACAGGATCGCGGTGTGGAGGCCGTGACCTACGCGTGGCAGGAAATGTCTCGTATTCCTGCCGACACGCAATGGATCAAGCCCCAGGGTAAAAACGAACCCATCAGCATGCACAAGCATTTTTCAATCGTGCCGCGCGGAATCGCACTGGTGATTGGTTGCTCGACCTTTCCAACCTGGAATGGTTATCCAGGTATGTTTGCCAGCCTGGCAACGGGTAACACCGTGATTGTTAAGCCTCACCCCAGTGCTATTTTGCCACTGGCCATGACCGTGCGTATCGCGCGTGAAGTCTTGCAAGAGGCGGGTTTCAATCCTGATGTGGTGACCCTTGCCGTGCATGATGCCAAAGAGAATATGGCGCAGGAGCTTGCGTTGCGCCCAGAGGTCAAGATCATTGACTTCACCGGTAGCAGTGCCAATGGTAACTGGCTCGAGACCCATGCGCGCCAGGCGCAGGTTTACACAGAAAAATCTGGCGTCAATCAGATCATCATCGATTCAGCCGAGGATCTGAAAGGTGTTGCGCGCAACATCGCCTTCTCCCTCGCCTTATATTCGGGGCAGATGTGTACGGCCCCACAAAACATTTACGTTCCTGCCTCGGGTATCAATACGGCAGCCGGACATGTTTCGTTTGATGACGTCGCCACCGCGATTGCCTCCTCGGTGCAAAAGCTGATGTCTGATCCAGCCAAAGCGGTCGAGGTCACAGGTGCGATTCAGAATGCTGCAACAGAAGCGCGAATTGCCGAGGCCCGTGCGCTCGGTCTGCCAGTACTCGCCGAGAGTCAGCTACTTGCACACCCACAATTTCCGCAGGCGCGCGTGCATACGCCTTTGATCCTGCGTGCCGAGTCCAATAGTCCCGCGATCAGTCAGGAATGGTTTGGACCGATTGCATTTATTGTTGCGACCGACTCAACCGCACAAAGCATCTTGATCGCAACAAACATGGTCCAGCAGCATGGCGCCTTAAGCCTGGCGGGTTACACCACCGATGCAACTGTCCGTGCAGCGATGCAGGATGCAGCAGAGATTGCAGGCGTGTCACTCTCACTCAATCTGACGGGTGCCGTGTTCGTGAATCAGACCGCAGCCTTCAGTGATTTCCACGGTACGGGCGCCAATCCTGCTGCTAACGCCGCATTGTCAGATTCTGCTTTTGTCGCAAATCGTTTCCGTGTTGTTCAAACCCGCTGGCACGCCTGAGGTCCTATGAGCTACCAAGATATTTTGTTTTCTTTCGAGGCGGGCATTGCCCGTATTACGCTTAATCGCCCAGACAAACTCAATAGTTTTACGGTACGCATGCACGGGGAGATTGCCGATGCGCTCACCAAAGTGGAGCAAGGTCAGGCGCGCGTGCTGGTTTTGACGGGAGCTGGGCGCGGGTTTTGTGCCGGTCAGGATTTAAGTGATCGCCAGATGTCTGCAGGTGATGCGCCACCAGATCTTGGCATGACCATCGAAACCTATTACGCGCCGCTCGTGCGTCGCCTGCGCGCACTGCCTTGCCCAATCGTGGTGGGTGTCAATGGAGTTGCTGCTGGAGCGGGTGCCAACGTTGCACTGGCAGGCGATATTGTGATCGCCAAAGAATCCGCTTCGTTTATTCAGGCGTTTTGCAAACTGGGTCTGTTGCCAGATACCGGTGGTACGTATGTGTTGCCACGCCTAGTGGGACATGCGCGAGCGATGGGGTTGTCGCTGCTGGGTGACAAACTCAGTGCCCGTGATGCGCAGGACTGGGGTTTGATCTGGAAATGTGTCGCCGATGATGCGTTTGATGTTGAGCTCAATCGATTGGCTGAGCATTTCGCGCAAGCCCCCACAAAAGGGCTGGCACTGACTAAGCAGGCATTGAATGCGAGCCTGAACAACACGCTTGACGAACAATTAAACCTCGAGCGCGATCTGATGCGCGAACTTGGTCGCAGCCAGGATTACGCTGAAGGCGTTGCAGCCTTTCTCGCCAAGCGCGCGCCTCAATTTAAGGGCGAATAACCATGCCACGCTCAGCACTTGCCACGCTTGATATCCCTGCCGACCCCCAGGCGCTTGCGCAGGCGGTGGGGCAGGGGATGTATTCGATCGACCCTGCGACACAAGCCATGGGGATCGTGCTTGAGATGATCGCGCCCGGCGAGGCACGCATGCGCATGACCGTTCGTCGTGACATGCTCAATGGTCATCAGACCTGCCACGGTGGTTTCTTATTCGCCTTTGCAGACAGTGCCTTTGCGTTTGCCTGCAATGCGCGCAATCAGAATACGGTCGCAGCAGGATGCACCATCGATTTTCTTGCACCTGGCTTTGAGGGCGATGTGCTGACCGCGTATGCGAAAGAGCGCTCCCTGGCTGGACGTACAGGAATCTATGACGTGACAGTGACGAATCAGGATGGCAAGTCGCTTGCTTTGTTTCGCGGTCGTTCTTACCGGATTAAAGGCCAGGTCATTGGCCAGACGCCCGAAGCTTAAGCACGAAGCTTATCCCATAATCCCCAATATTCTTATTTCAAATCTACCCGCAGGAGACTATCCGATGACTACCAAACTTCAGGGCGCCACACTCGATCCGATTGAGCACGCTAGCCGCGATGAAATTTCCGCACTGCAGCTCGAGCGCATGAAATGGTCACTTAAGCACGCCTATGAAAACATCCCGTTTTATAAAAAGTCGTTCGATGAAGCGGGCGTTCATCCTGATGATTTGAAACAGTTGTCGGATTTGTCGAAATTTCCATTTACTAAAAAGACGGACCTGCGCGACAACTATCCTTTTAAAATGTTTGCCGTACCGCGCGAAAAAGTCGCGCGCATTCACGCAAGCAGTGGCACCACGGGTAAGCCAACTGTTGTCGGCTATACACTCAAGGATATCGATAATTGGGCCAATCTTGTTGCGCGTTCTATCCGCGCTGCAGGCGGACGTCCCGGGGACATCGTTCATATCGCTTATGGTTATGGATTGTTTACCGGCGGCATGGGCGCGCATTACGGCGCTGAGCGTCTTGGTTGCACAGTGATTCCGATGTCGGGTGGCCAGACTGAAAAGCAAGTGCAGCTGATTCAGGACTTTAAACCTGACATCATCATGGTGACGCCTTCGTATTTCTGTAACATCCTTGACGAGATGAAACGCCAGGAAATCGATCCTCGCCAGTCATCATTACGCATCGGTATCTTTGGTGCGGAGCCCTGGACAGGACAGATGCGTGCTGACATTGAGTCAGGCTCTGGTATTGATGCCGTAGATATCTATGGTTTGTCAGAAGTCATGGGGCCGGGTGTCGCGAGCGAATGCGTCGAAACCAAAGACGGTCCCGTGATCTGGGAGGATCATTTCTATCCGGAAATCATTAATCCCGATACCGGTGAGGTGGTTGCTGATGGTGAAATGGGTGAGCTGGTCTTCACCTCCTTGAGCAAAGAAGCGATGCCGGTGATTCGTTACCGCACGCGTGACTTGACGCGTCTGTTGCCTCCGACCTCGCGTAGTATGCGCCGCATGGACAAGATCACTGGTCGTAGTGACGACATGCTGATCATTCGCGGGGTGAATATGTTCCCGACCCAGGTCGAAGAACTCGTCCTGAAAATCCCTCAGCTTGCACCACACTATCAGATCATGCTGACTAAAAACGGTAATCTCGACGAAGTCGAAATCATGGCTGAGGTGCGTCCTGAATTTGATTATCTGAATGAAGCTGAACGCGCGCAGGTGGGGGCGAAGCTAAAGCATGCTGTGAAATCCTACATCGGTATCTCTGCCTCGATCAGAGTGACAGAGGCGGGTAAAGTCGAGCGCTCACTGACGGGTAAAGCCAGACGCGTGATTGATCGTCGTCCGCATTGATGCACGCGATCTGATTATTCTTTCGCACATCAATCAATAAAGATCCTGACAACTACCAGTCAGGATCTTTTATTTTGTAAATTTTAGTTATGTGCTGCTGTTGAGTTTGAGCTTTGATTTAGCGCAAGTGAAAAAAACATGTTTG
>CAINDJ010000254.1 GCA_903847325.1 uncultured beta proteobacterium
CTCTAAGCTATCGACATTTCTATCTAGCATAGAGGGCGGGGTGGGTTCACTGTGGCTCACCCATTTTTTATACAAATCCAAACAATATTTATTGTCGCCATTTACAACCAAAAGCCCGTCTTTCGGCAGAGCGTCCGCCAGGTTTCACGCCTGGGCAACTGATGTTCAAAGATGGTCCATTTATGGCCTCTAGTCAAAACATCACGATTACGATTGATGGCGTGGGTGGGCATGGTGCCATGCCACAATTCGCTGCGGATCCTGTGGTTGCTGGAGCGGCAATTGTGATGGCGCTTCAGTCGATTGTGTCGCGCAACACCCCACCACTAGAAATGTCCGTGATTACAGTGGGCGCATTTCAAGCAGGGCAGGCCAATAACGTGATTCCGCAGCGTGCGGTACTCAAGCTGAGTGTGCGCGCGCTCAGTAGGGAGGTGCATGCGATGTTGAAAAAACGAATTACCGAGTTAGTTCAGGCGCAGGCGCAAAGTTATGGTGTGAGTGCGACGATCGATTTTGTGAGCGGCTACCCGGTTCTAGTTAATACAAAAGAAGAAACAGATTTTGCGCGCACTGTCGCATGCGAGTTGATTGGCGAGGCGAATGTCAATTTGAATGCAGCTCCATTAACTGGGAGTGAGGATTTCGCCTTTATGCTCGAGCAATTGCCTGGATGCTATTTACTGATCGGTAATGGCGATCAAAACACGGGTGGCCATGGCGCTTGTATGGTGCATAACTCGAATTATGATTTTAACGATCACAATATGAGTATTGGTTCTGCTTATTGGGCGCTGTTAGCAGAGCGGTTTTTGGTCTGAAATGTAGACTTTTAATTCGTAAGTTTGTACCTTTATACTCCTGAGGAAACATACAACAAGCAGGAATAAAACGTGCCCCTACCTGAAAGCCCCGAACGTGAAGAACTCCATACGCGCCAGATTCTTATGCGTTCTTACAGGCGACGCGATGGCCTCTACGAGATAGAGGCGCGCGTGCTGGATACCAAAGCACAGCCGTTTTCACCGCCATTGATTCCGTCGCCCATACCACCGGGTAGCTATATCCATGATCTGTCGATCCGACTCGTCATCGATGAGTGGCTCGTCATTCATGATGCGATCGCATCGTCTGACTCAACACCGTTTGCTGTTTGTAAAGAAGCCCCACCAACACTGGCCGTGCTCAAAGGCGAAAAAATCGGCGGTGGCTGGAATAAATTGATCAGAGATAAATTCAAAGGAGCGAAAGGCTGCACACATTTGATGGAGATGTTAAGTCCCATGGCAACCACAGCGATGCAGACGCTCTATCCCTTTATCCAGCACCGTCCTATTCGAACAGATGAAAATGGTCGCCCTCTAAAGATCGACAGCTGTTATGCCTATGCAAGCAATCGTGATGTAGTGCAGCGTATCTGGCCGATGCACTATAACGGACCCATCGTCAAAGTACCAGAGTCAGAAAATTAAATGTGTGTGATCTGGATTTGATCTATGAGCCTTTCAATTTGAGACATCTGTCCCATTTCGCCGTGGATATTTAAAATAGTCGAGGTCGCAGCGGCAATGCCGTATCTCAACGCTTGATCTAAAGAAAAATCGCGATCGATTGCCCAGATCATTGCACCAACAATGCTGTCGCCTGCACCGACACTGCTGACGGGCGTGACCGGAACGCCAGAAGCGCGCAACGCCATATCAGCGGTAATAAGCAGCGCTCCTTTAGAACCGAGAGACAGAACGACGATCTCAGCCTTTCCTGACTGGATGAGTTTACGCGCAGCGCTCAGTTGCAGCGTTTCGTTTGAAAGTATTTGTCCCGTGAGCTCCTCAAGTTCTTCCAGGCTTGGTTTAATTAAATAAATTCCACCAGTCTGTATTGCTTTGGCGAAAGCAGAACCTGAGCTATCAAGAATAAATTTTGATCCAAGTGAATGCGTTAGTTTCGCAACATCAGCATAAAAATTTTCAGATAAACCTGGCGGTAAGCTTCCGCTTGCGATGACGAATTTTGGTTTGTTTTTCAGTTTGCTGATGTATTGCAAGCACGCATCGCCAATTTTTTGATCTACCAAATCTCCTGGTAATAAGAACCGAAAGTCTTTTCCTGTCGTGGTCTCGTGAACTGAAAAAGATTGACGCGTATTGGTAGAAATTGGAAAGGAGTGCGTTGTCAGTTCTTCACGATTCAACAGCTCAAGGAGCCGATCGCCTGTGTAGCCGCCGCAAGGAAATATTGCGATGCTATCGCCACCCATGTTGTGAATGATACGAGAAACGTTGATGCCACCTCCACCAGGATGAGACTCCTCAAGTGAACATCGTAATTTAACTGTATTGGTGACACGTGCAACGGTCGTTGCAATATCGAGAGATGGATTGAGCGTCAGCGACAGTATGGCTGTCATGATTAAGACTTAACCTTTGTGCCGCTAATTTTGGCGCCTGCGTGACGATCCATATTCCAATACCCAGGTAAGGAAATAAGTGTTAAGACCCCCGCAGCGGCGAATGCCCACTTGAAATCACTCAGTGTGAATATCATCTCTGTATTAGCTTGACTGGCGCCTCTGGCCCAGGCAGCCACTTGAAGTGACAGTGCTCCAAAAGCAATGCCCATGCCTATGGTCATTTGGTTCGCAGCACTCCACAGCGTGCTGGCTGCACTCATTTGTGATTGAGGAATATCGGCATATGCAAGCGTAGCGAGGGATGTAAATTGCATCGACCGCGCAAGTCCATAGACAAATACAACGATCAGTATCCACAGGAGCGGTGTTGATGGCGTGAGCAAGCCGCATGCAATGGTGGAAACAGAGGCAACCAAGACATCCACGATACACACCGTCCGAAAACCCCAGCGTTGCAAAATAGGGGTGGTAAATGCTTTCATTCCAAAGTTACCAATTGCGCTCGCCAACAGGAGCAATCCAGAATGAAAGGCCGACATGCCAAAACCGATCTGAAAAATCAAAGGCATTAAATATGGAACTGCGCCAATACCGATGCGCGTGATCGAACCAGTAATGACCGTCACCGAATAGGTCGGCACCTTCAGGGTCGAGTAATCAATCAGGGGATGCATGCGGTTGGATGCATGCCGGTATGTAATGACGCCCAGAATCAAACCTGAAACGACGCAGGAAATTGCAAACCATATGTTGGCATCTTGCTGACTAGCTAGTTCGGTACCATAGAGAATGGCCGTTAATGTTGCACCGCTGAGTAAAAAGCCAACTATGTCCAAGGGTTTTCTTTCAGTTGAGCGCTCATTCGGTACAAACGCGATGGCAGCTATTAGCGCAGCAATTCCAAACGGTACATTCAAGAGAAAGATCCACTCCCAGGACGCATAGGTGGTAATGAAACCGCCAATGGGAGGGCCTACAACAGGTGCCGCGATGGCTGGCCAGGTGATTGTTGAAATAGCCTGCATGAGTTGGCTTTTTTCAGTGTTGCGCACCACAATCAAACGCCCGACGGGCACCATTAACGCACCGCCCATACCTTGCAGAATCCGTGCGGCCGTAAAGGTCTCGACACTGAATGACAGGCCACATAGAATGGATGCGAGTGTGAACACCACAATCGCGCTGCAGAAAACAGTGCGCGAACCGTAGCGGTCAGCCACCCAGCCACTGATGGGGATAAAGACTGCTAGTGCCAGCATGTAGGCAGTCATCCCCATACTGACTTCGTTTGGACCCACGCCAAATGACTCCGCCATTTGCGGCAGAGCCGTAGCAATGACTGTGGTGTCCAGATATTCCATGAAAAAAGTTGCTGCCACAAGATAGGGCAGCATCATGGCATGGGATTTTTTAATCGATTTGGGGTTCATAGTAAAAATTAATCTGTGAATTCATACCATTGTTTGATGGCGGCCCAGGCATCTTGCGTGGAGTCAACAAAGGTAATGATGTCGAGGTCATCTTGATCGATCAGACCTTCTTCGAGTAATAAATCAAAACGGATAACACTTTGCCAATGTTCGCGACCAACCAAAATAACCGGGAGCGCGGCAATTTTTTTAGTTTGAATCAAAGTTAA
>CAINDJ010000255.1 GCA_903847325.1 uncultured beta proteobacterium
AGATTACCGGATGAACGATTGCAGTTAAAAGTATCTGGCAACTGCCCAGTTCGCGTAACGTTAGCCGGATTCCAATTGGACTCTTGCCGGATGGCCCAGAACAAATCTTCTAATGTTATCGCTCCCTGCGGTTCAATGATTTTCTGCTTGCCATCGCTTATCCAGCTTTTATTGTCGCGCATGCGCTGGACGATCTCATGGATTGCTTCGCTGGCATGGATAAATTTTCGCTCTTTTACCGAGTCGGCCATTTTGTAACTGTTGCCGCGCATCTTTGCCTTGCGGAAAAGATCTTCAACTTCCTCGTTAAGAAATTCGCTACTGTAAAACCCCTCGATGGCAAATTCGGTCGTACCAGTCGGATCATCCTTGGGCTTACCCTTGTCTTTAAGTCCGACGTTGATTGTATCGTTGGCGGTATTGCAAGTAACATAATCTACCTGGATGCGGCCGCCGGTCTCAAAATTAAGCTCACGCTGAAGATCTTTGCTAAATTGATCTGTTTGTCTCATTGGCTTTGTAGGCGCTCGCCTGACCGCATTGCGGGCAAATGAACGGATACTTAGTTTTAACGAATTTGGGACGGCTTTCACTCCAGCGATAATCGCATACTTGGCACCAAAAATTCAAACTTTTTGTGTCGACAATTTGTCCATCGATATTTTTACGCATAATGCTGTATCGAATAATCGTTATTGACCTTTAATGGGATAAAGCGCTTCTGCTCGCGCCATTCGGAAAGGAAACGCCATTCGGCTTCCAGATAGGTCCAATAGTCGCCGCTGTCGGGTTGCTTTCCCTTGCTGGGATTGCTGCTATTCATCATCCAGGCGCGCCGCTGTGCGCTCCAATTCTCGCGGCTGCCAAACCTTTCAACCATTTTCTTTTCGGCGATCTGCTGATGCTTGCCTTCCCTACAAACTGTCTGCCCGCCAAAATGGTCAAATGCGATTCCCAGCACCGCCACATTCCAGCCCGCTTCCAATACCTGACAGCTGATAAGCCGATCGTAAAAATGGTGATGGGGGAAATCCACAACATTCTCTATCGCCTGCAAACAACTCCGCCGCAATATCATCACGCATCCGTCAACAACGGCCGCCGGCATAAGCCCGCTGATACGCTTGCCGTGCGCTTCGGCCGGACTGCCGCGCCATTCGCCAATCTGCCGGCCTCGGAAGTTGCTGGCCGTACCGCAACCGCGGCCGCCCAGGCCGTCAATTTCGCAAGATCCAACAAAGCCGACAAGCCCGAGCTTTTGATTTTTCTCGAAACTGTCGACAACCCGCTTATCCCAACCATTCTCGTAAATAAAAACGTCGGAATGCAGATAGCAAAGGATATCTCCCTTGGCATGCTTCAACCCTTCCTTGAACGTGGCATAGGTCCCGATATTGCTGGCATTATCGACTATCCTAAACTCCCCCAGCCGTTTGATTTTATCGGTATCAATTCCGCTGCCAAAGATAGCGTCCTTCAGGCGTTTTCCTCCTTCGTCAGAAGCATTATCTATCAATAGCAGTTCGACATCGGAACCGATTACATTTTCGGCGATATAATTCACTGCCTGCGCAGTCATCTTGTATTGGTTGAGTACAGGAATAATTATCGACAACTTCATAGACCAAAGTAATCTTTCTTAAACTGGACGTAGCAATCCTTGCAGACTTCGAGCTTCTTGAAAACCACTGACCGCATTATGACCTCCTCGCGCGAACAATCCTTAAAATTAGGACTGGCCATCAGCTGGTCGATCTCTTCGGGGGTCCGAACAAAAGCTACCTCGATATTTAACACTTCTTTTTCCTTAATGCTCTTATCGCATTTGTCGCATGAACGAATGGCGCTCATAGTTTTTTGTGGCACTCTGCGCAATACTGCGCATTGTGCTTTATATAATTCTCCGCAATCTGTCTTTTAATTTCCGTTGACGAAACGGGATTTAAATAGGGAAGCACAACTACCTTCTTTTTAATCGACCGCATGAAAGCGATCTCCTTTTGCTTTGTATCTTTCCACTCCTCGCAAATGACATAGACATCGGGCTTGTTTCTTTTGAGCCAGTAAAGCGGACTGAATCGACAGATTGGACAGGTTTTATGGACATATCTTATCGCCGCAATTATCCTTTCCCGGTATTGGAATGGGATTACCGGTTCCTTGTCTTTATAATCTCGGTACAGTTCGTCAGTATTGATCCCGACAATCAAAAGTGCGCCCAGCTTGGCGCACTCCTCGAGCAACCTTAAATGGCCGAAGTGAAACAAATCAAAGCTTCCTTGAACGAAAACAGTTCTTTGGCTCCTTATTGTCGAAGTCGTATTTGCCGCATTTTTCACATTTCCAGAGTTCATATCGATAATGTTTTTCAAACTTAAAATCGACGCTAAAGCCTACTTTGCGCCATTGGTGCCTGCATTGTTTATTCACAGCCATTTTAGATTTTTTTCCATAATCATCCATTTCACCATTTTTTTCAAGCTATCCTCTAAGTTGTGCCGATACTCGAATCCCGCCTGCTTTAGCTTGGCCCCGTCTAAGGCATATCTGGCATCATGCCCGGGCCTGCTGGTGCTGGGGTCAACAATCGAATACTTAAAAGGCAACCCGGCTATTTGAGCCACCTCCCTTGCCAAGTCACGGTTGCTGATCTCCTTTTCCCCGACAATGTTAAACCTGCCTTTCTGTTCGTCTTTGATATCCAATGTTTCGCCGGTTTTTTCGGTAATGAATACCAATGCGTCGCAAATGTTTCGCGCATGTATCCAGAATCGGCTGCCGTCATGAATGGTCATGATCTGGTCATCAAAACACCTACGCAAGACAATCGGAATAAACTTTTCCGGGTGCTGGCGTTCGCCGATCACGTTCATCGTGTTGGTTATCACTATCGGCAATTTATAGGTATTGGCATAAGCTACGCACCAGTCCTCGGCGGCCGCCTTTCCCGCGGCATATGGATTGCCAGGGTTGTGCCGGCTGCCTTCCTTGAAATTGACACCCTCGGGTGCCGGGCCGAAAACCTCATCGGTGCTAAAATAAATAAACTTCTGAAGTCCGGTAACTGTCCGGGCGTATTCCAGCAAATTGACCGTTCCTACCACATTGTCCATGCAAAACGCCATCGGGTTTTGGATACTCCGATCAACATGGCTGCCGGCGGCTAAATGCCAGATATAATCCACTGGCCCAATCTCGTCTTTGGTGAAAGTAGGGGAATTGCCGGGAGGCACGATAAAAGTCATGCCAAGCTGTTTTTCCACAGCCAGCTTGCAAAAATCAATGATGCGTTGTCTGTCCCCTAAAAATTGGTCGTCTTGAAATGCAATTTCCTTCACGCCATAGTTTTTCTGAAGATATTCCACTTCCTTGAGAATGTTCTTTGCGCTGCGCCCCCTCCAGTTATTACCCCAGGTCTTCTGCGTGCTGCAAAAGACGCAACGAAACGGGCATCCCCGGGACGTGAACACCGTGCCCACCGGCGACTGCATCGTGTAAAAATACTGCGGCTTGGACAGGTAGGTCTCGTAAGGCAGGAATGACCTGTCTGGAATTGGCAAAGTGTCAAGGTCGGAGATCGGAATGCGATTAGGGTTTGTCTTAACTGACCCATTTGAACGATAAGTAATGCCAGCAACATCTCCGATGTCATTGCCGTCATAGAGCGCACGACAAAGTTCTTGAAATGTCACTTCCCCCTCCCCGCGCACCACAATGTCCACGGCGGGGTGTTCCGCCACTTTATGATGGTCTAATGTGGCGTGAGCACCGCCAACAACCAGTGCTGTTTGGGGAATCGTCTCCTTGATAGTTTCAGCCAAATCAAGCGTGTCTTGGACTCCAAATGTGTAGTTCATGGAGATACCAACCACATCAGGCTTGAATGCGGCCACATATTCCTTGATTTGCTCATCCGTCATTCCATTGCGAAATCCGCGCGCCGTGGGGATACAGTTGGACGGCCCCTCTAACTGGGCGTCAAGAATCTTGATTTGCATCGGCATCTCATGCTGCTGTGCTCGCTCTGAAAGATAACTGGCAATGTAAAGAAGTCCCAACGGTTCAGCAGGG
>CAINDJ010000256.1 GCA_903847325.1 uncultured beta proteobacterium
AGTGACTTATTAACAGGTGACACTAACCTCTGCGGATTAGCACCTTGAGTTTTTTATATACGTCCTAACCGTTTTTTTAGGCGGTGTCTCACAGTTTTGACGCGATTTTTTCTCTTTAAATCTTTACCGAATTACATCAAGAATATCCAGATAATCTTTATTTACTGATTCAAAACATGTAGCTCGAATCCAAGCCTGCGCCGAGCTCTGCGCTGCATTTCCATACCCCCATCTTGCCACCGCTCGCATTACAGCTAGATCTATAACAGTGCCTGCATCTTTTCCTATGGTTGTTAAATTCACATCCTCACGATCGATATACTCTACCCACCTTACCAAGTGCTCTCTTGCAGCGAGCGCATTGGACTTACTTCGATTACAGCTGGGGTGAGCAAGCACAAAGTTATGCATCAAGTCGCGAGGGTATTGAGAAAAGGGAATGAAATGATCTACATCTGCATCCGCTCTCAGGGTTTGTTGGCAATAAAAACATTTATTTGAAATTTTTCTTAGACCCGTACTAATATCCAGCAAGCTTTTACGAGACGTTCCAAACAAAAAGGATTCAAGGTCATCTTGCTCACCCAAGATTGGTTGATTAAGACGATTTCCTTTTATATGGTTAATCCAACCGTTTCTTGACAGCTGTTGGACTAGCGGCTGAAACCTTCGCAAGCAATAAGCCACCCCAGGCAAAAGTTCTATGCCGTTTGATAGGGTGTTGTACAAAAACGGTTCGGCTTGTTCGCCTAAGTTTTGTAAATGAGTCACCGGCATTTTCATGACGGTGGCACTCACGCTATTTAGTAACTTATTAAAGCTAGGTATTGCCTTCGCTGCGATCAGCGAACGGGGATTAAACGTTGTGCGAAAAGTGATGATATTTTTCACAATCGCAGTCTGATTCCCCTTATTTTGTGCAAGCACTAATGATAAGGATTCAACTATCGGTTCGTTCAAATCTCGTTCAACCGCTGTTGCTGAATAGGGTGTCGCTTGTTGCCAATACAACTCGATAAACTTTTCTGCCAATTGTTCTTTTGTTATGAGCAATGTGTATCCATCGTCTTGACCAAGTTCAACAGCTAGATCTGCCATGGCAACCATAAGAGCAAACTTATAGGTTGCAGTGAAATCACCTTCATTAAACAATCGCTGAAGCTTGGATAAAAATCCTAGCTGATACTCAGGCGATGGAGGTGCGATGATTATCACGATATTATTTCGTCCAATAATCCGCTTTTTCTGGAATGATCCATCGCACACCTCCGCGAGGGTCTGATCTATCTCCTTTAAATCTTGGTATCAGGTGCATATGTACATGCGGTACTGTTTGTCCCGCAGCAGCGCCATCATTGATCCCAATGTTGTAGGCGTCAGGTTGGAATTCTTTATCTAATTCTGCTTTGGCTTGAGTGAGTAACGCGAACATCTCTTTGTGCTCTTCGCTTGTTAGCTCAAAGAAAGATCCAACGTGTCGTTTGGGTATGACTAGAGTGTGGCCAGGGGATATGGGAAAGCCGTCCCGAATGACCAGCGCTGATGGTGTTTCGCTGATAATTCTCATAGCGGGTAATGTGCAGAAGGGGCAGATCTTTGAATCCGTCATCTTTTAGTTATGTTGTTTCGGTTCAATTAATGTAACCAATTGTTGCGCTTCCGCACATGAATTTCTTTATTGCTTCTGCCCCGGCGGAACATACCACAACCGATTCCCATTGTTATCAAAGATATTCGTCACACCTTCTGGGGACTTCGTCTCATAGCCAATGCGATTACCCTGGTTATCAAACACCCCGTTCGTCGAGTTGTAGTTGCTCGGACTATTGCTCCAGTTGCTTGGGCTGTTACTCCAGTTGTTCGAGGAGTTGCTCCAGTTTTGTGGGCTGTTTTGCCAATTTTGGGGGCTATCGTTCCAGTTGTAGGTCTGCTGTGCTTGGGATGCTGCGGTAAGTGTGCAAAGCAGGATGGCTAGGGTGAGCTGTTTGGGATGCATAGGGATCTCCTTAAGCAGCAATTGAGGATGAGTGATTCCTATTTTGTTGAGCTGGTGGCTCAGTAGGTGCGACACTGACTTGCACTAGTGCGATACAAATCAGAAATAACGGTGTCGAAATGAGGATGTTTACCGTTCGCGCGTAGCTCTACTTCTGACTCCCGCTAAAAAGGGGAGGATTACCATATAAATTAACGTTGTCGCCCGTGCATGAATGAGTGAGAGGGCTTGGTAATCCCATCATCAAACACAAGCGTGCATTCGGGCCAGCGTAACGCTGCAAGCTTGCTAGAGTAATCAGCCGTTACCCCAGCGCGGCGCTCTGACCAACGTTTACCGACTGAAAAATCGATACAAAAAACGTTGTTATGTTTACCATGCCATGAAAGCGGATCTATTGATTCAAATATATTTTCAGCGACCTTGCCTCTCGCGGCTGGCTCAGCGACTTGAATTGAACGCCAGTAATGCCCGACTACAACGGGTACCTCATCGTCATACTCATCCCACCAAGCAACGCGCTCTACAAAACGCCATTTCCCAGCAGCCCAAAAAACCTGGCTAGGAGTACTCAGTTGTCGTTCAATGCCTGAGGTCAATACAGATAATGGATTGCCCATTTGCTTATACTCTTCGTACTCTGCATGCGCAGATAGAAAAGGTGGTGGAGTAGATTGGTCTGCGAGTGCCAGGGCATGTTTAATTTCTTCTTCAGCCTTTCTTTCGCCGAGACCATTTTCTTTTAGCGTTGACAGCATATCGGCTTCATGGCTATCGAATAGTTCGCGCACACAACCACTTTGAATATTTTTAATATGAGCGATGAAATCGTTGTGCCAGGCTGCGTGAATGACGCGTAGATCTGGCCGTTCAAGTGCTATTGGTAGCGACGATAAAAAATCGATTATTTCCTCTCGCGTCAAGATACTAATATTGTCGCGCGCAGGGTAATCCGCTCGGTGATAGGCGCCAAATTTCTCCTTGTCTTCTTCATGCCTCGCGTTAAAAAACCAGCCCGAGCCTTCTTTGGGATCATTTCTCAATAGATTAATTTCGTGATTACCCAGGACGGCAACAGCTCGCCCAGCCTTGATCCAACGCTGAGCTAGAGTCAAAACAGCGGGGCTGTCATGACCTCGATCTACAAAGTCACCTACGAACACAACGGTACGGTTACAGTCATGGTTACCGTTCTCGTCGTAACCTAGATGCGTGAGTAACGATACCAGTGCGTCATATTCGCCGTGGATATCGCCAATGATATCCAACGGTCCATCAGGTAGGGTCTGTATTAATGGGATCATTGGGCTACAGGGGATTTTTATTGGCGCGGCTCTAGCTGTAGGACAGACATAGCTGGACTTGCTTGTCTGAATGACTACTCAGACAACCGCATTGATGGGTACCACCGCAATTAAACCGTAGGGCATCAGCTTACAAAACCGAGCCTGGCTCAACTGAAGTGGCATTGATCTGTGGGTCTTATCTCACCACGTCTGCTGCTGTCGCTTTAACTCCAAAGCAACCCTTCGTTCTACGTCCGAAACGCTTGGGAGCATCGACCCGAGATAATTTTACGCTTCGCTAGTCTCAATCACAATGTGCAGATCCTAAACCTGCATAGCTTACATTTTACAAACTGAGCTATGCGCTCGTTATTCTTAACATACAGCTTCCATAATCTAATCAGTCCTTCTGCCCCGGCGGCACATACCCCAACCGATTCCCATTGTTATCAAAGATATTCGTTACGCCCTCTGGTGACTTCGTCTCATAGCCAATGATAGTAGTTCCTTTAACTGAAACAGTACCATTCTCTGCACGATAAACACCTACACGACGATACTTCGTATTATAGAACCAAACCTC
>CAINDJ010000257.1 GCA_903847325.1 uncultured beta proteobacterium
AATTCGTTCCTTGGCCCTCGACATGGATCTGGAGCGTAAATAATGAAAGCGCTACTCGACCTTTTCAAACAGGTTTCGCAAGACGAACAGTTCGATGCCATCAAGATCGGCATTGCTTCGCCAGAAAAGATCCGCTCGTGGTCTTATGGCGAAGTTCGCAAACCTGAAACTATCAACTACCGTACGTTCAAACCCGAACGCGATGGCTTGTTTTGCTCCAAGATTTTTGGTCCCATTAAGGACTATGAATGCTTGTGCGGTAAATACAAACGCCTGAAGCACCGTGGTGTGATCTGCGAAAAGTGCGGTGTCGAAGTCACCGTGGCTAAAGTGCGTCGTGAACGCATGGGCCACATTGAACTCGCCAGCCCCGTTGCGCATATCTGGTTCCTGAAGAGCTTGCCATCCCGTCTGGGTATGGTGCTCGACATGACCTTGCGTGACATCGAACGTGTTTTGTATTTTGAAGCATGGTGCGTGATTGAGCCAGGCATGACGCCTCTCAAACGTGGTCAGATTATGTCTGACGACGATTTCATCGCCAAGACTGAAGAATACGGCGATGACTTCCGTGCCCTGATGGGTGCTGAAGCCGTTCGTGAATTGCTGCGCACCATTGATATCGATCGCGAAGTCGAAACACTGCGCGCCGAGTTGATCGCCACCAGCTCAGAAGCCAAGATCAAGAAAATCTCCAAGCGCCTCAAAGTGCTTGAGGGTTTCCAGAAATCGGGCATCAAGGCCGAGTGGATGGTCATGGAAGTTCTGCCAGTATTGCCACCGGACTTGCGTCCTCTGGTACCTCTGGACGGCGGCCGCTTTTCGACCTCCGATTTGAACGACCTGTATCGTCGTGTAATCAACCGTAACAACCGTCTCAAGCGTCTGCTTGAGTTGAAGGCTCCTGAGATCATCCTGCGTAACGAAAAACGCATGTTGCAGGAATCCGTTGACTCGCTGCTTGATAACGGTCGTCGCGGCAAGGCGATGACTGGTGCGAATAAGCGCCAGTTGAAGTCACTCGCAGACATGATCAAAGGCAAGAGTGGTCGTTTCCGTCAGAACTTGCTCGGCAAGCGCGTGGACTACTCCGGTCGTTCCGTGATTGTGGTCGGTCCACAGCTCAAACTGCACCAGTGCGGTTTGCCAAAGCTGATGGCGCTGGAGCTGTTCAAGCCATTCATTTTCAATCGTTTGGAAATGATGGGATTGGCGACAACGATCAAAGCCGCCAAGAAATTGGTAGAAAGTCAGGAACCCGTAGTCTGGGATATTCTGGAAGACGTGATCCGCGAACATCCCGTGATGCTCAACCGTGCGCCAACGCTGCACCGTTTGGGTATCCAGGCGTTCGAGCCTGTTCTGATTGAAGGCAAAGCTATCCAGCTGCATCCGCTGGTTTGCGCCGCCTTTAACGCCGACTGTGACGGCGACCAGATGGCTGTCCACGTTCCTCTGTCACTCGAAGCACAGCTCGAAGCCCGCACACTGATGCTCGCCTCGAACAACGTGTTGTTCCCTGCAAACGGTGAACCATCGATTGTGCCTTCACAGGATATCGTGCTGGGTCTGTACTACGCTACACGTGAGCGCACCAACGGTAAAGGCGAAGGCATGTTCCTCGCTGATGTCGCTGAAGTGCAGCGTGCGTATGACAACCGCGAAGTTACTCTGCAAACACGTATTACCGTGCGTCTGCCAGAGTGGACCAAGGGTACGGATGGCGAGTGGGTTGAGGGTGTGCAACGTGTCGAGACCACAATTGGTCGCGCACTGCTGTCCGAAATTCTGCCTAAAGGCCTGCCTTTCTCTGTGCTCAATCGTGCACTGAAAAAGAAAGAAATTTCACGCCTGATTAACCAGTCGTTCCGTCGTTGCGGTTTGCGCGACACGGTGATCTTTGCTGACAAGCTGATGCAAGCCGGTTTCCGTCTTGCAACGCGTGGCGGTATTTCGATCGCCATGGGCGATATGTTGATCCCTGCAGCTAAAGTCGAAATCCTGGCTGATGCTACGCGCGAAGTAAAAGAGATCGACAAGCAATACTCGTCAGGTCTGGTTACTTCGCAAGAGCGTTACAACAACGTTGTGGATATCTGGGGCAAGGCTGGCGATAAAGTCGGCAAGGCCATGATGGAACAGTTGGCAACCGAGCCGGTCGTTGACCGTCACGGCGACAACGTCCGTCAAGAGTCTTTCAACTCGATCTACATGATGGCTGACTCGGGTGCGCGTGGTTCTGCTGCGCAGATTCGCCAGCTGGCTGGTATGCGTGGCCTGATGGCCAAGCCTGACGGCTCCATCATTGAGACGCCGATCACTGCGAACTTCCGTGAAGGTCTGAACGTACTCCAGTACTTCATCTCCACACACGGTGCGCGTAAGGGTCTGGCTGATACCGCATTGAAAACCGCGAACTCAGGTTACCTGACACGTCGTCTGGTTGATGTGACACAAGATCTGGTGATTACCGAAAGCGATTGCGGTACATCACACGGCTACAACATGAAAGCGCTGGTCGAGGGTGGTGAAGTCATCGAACCCTTGCGCGAACGCATTCTGGGTCGTGTAGCGGCTGTGGACATCATTAACCCCGACACGCAGGAAACCGCGATTGCACAAGGTACGTTGCTCGACGAAGACCTCGTTGAATACATCGACAAACTTGGCGTGGACGAAGTTCGTGTCCGTACACCGCTGACGTGCGAAACACGTCACGGTCTGTGCGCACACTGCTATGGTCGCGATCTGGGCCGTGGTTACCTGGTCAACATCGGTGAGGCAGTTGGCGTGATCGCTGCGCAGTCGATTGGTGAGCCAGGTACACAGCTGACGATGCGTACCTTCCACATTGGTGGTGCGGCTTCGCGTAACGCGATGGCTAGTGCTGTTGAAACCAAGTCGAACGGTACCGTGCGTTTTGCAAGCACCATGCGTTATGTCACCAACCCGAAAGGCGAGCGTGTCGCGATTTCACGTTCCGGCGAAATCGTCATTTATGGCGACAACGACCGCGAGCGCGAGCGTCACAAAGTGCCTTACGGCGCCACCTTGCAAGTCAACGATGGTGATGTGCTCAAAGCAGGCTCACGTCTGGCAACATGGGATCCGCTCACGCGTCCTATCGTTTCAGAATATGCCGGCGCTGTGCGCTTCGAAAACATCGAAGAAGGCGGCACCGTTGCCAAGCAGGTTGATGATGTAACCGGTCTCTCGACTCTGGTTGTCATCACACCCAAAGCACGTGGCGGCAAAGTTGCATTGCGTCCACAGATCAAACTGATCGGCGAGACCGGCGAAGAAGTCAAGATCGCAGGTACCGACCACTCAGTGAACATTTCTTTCCCTGTTGGCGCACTGATTACCGTGCGTGACGGACAGCAAGTTCAGGTCGGTGAAGTGCTGGCGCGTATTCCACAAGAATCGCAAAAGACCCGTGATATTACCGGCGGTCTGCCACGCGTGGCTGAGCTGTTCGAAGCACGTTCACCAAAAGATGCAGGCATGCTGGCTGACATCACTGGTACGGTTTCGTTCGGTAAGGATACTAAAGGCAAACAGCGTCTGGTGATTACAGATCTGGATGGTCTGGCCCATGAGTTCCTGATTCCTAAAGAGAAGCAGGTTCTGGTCCATGACGGTCAGGTTGTCAACAAAGGCGAAATGATTGTGGACGGCCCGGCCGATCCGCATGACATTCTGCGTTTGCAAGGTATTGAGCGTCTGGCCACGTACGTGGTTGACGAAGTGCAGGACGTGTATCGCTTGCAAGGCGTGAAGATTAACGACAAGCACATTGAGGTGATCGTTCGCCAGATGCTGCGTCGTATCAACATTGCTGATTCCGGCGATACCTCTTTCATCACAGGTGAACAGGTCGAGCGCGCTGAGTTGCTCAACGAAAATGACCGCATGATTGCTGAGGGCAAAATCCCAGCGGCATACGACAACATTTTGTTGGGTATTACCAAAGCATCGCTGTCGACGGATTCGTTCATCTCTGCGGCTTCCTTCCAGGAAACCACTCGCGTGCTCACCGAGGCTGCCATTATGGGCAAGCGCGATGATCTGCGTGGCTTGAAAGAAAACGTCATTGTGGGCCGTCTGATCCCAGCAGGTACGGGTATGGCTTACCACGTTGCACGTAAGGAAAAAGAAGCTTTCGAAGCGGCAGAACGCGAAGCCGCCCGTCAGCAGGCTAACCCATTCGAAGACGCACCTGCACCTGCAGTAGCAGAAGCGACAGACGAGTCGGAAGGCAGTAACGCTTAGTAGTCATAACTGATTGGCGAGTGTTACAGTCAAAGGACCCGGCAGACAAAAAATCTGCCGGGTCCTTTTTAATGTGCGCCCAGTATGGGCGCACTCTTGCGGGTGCAAGTCCCGCCGTAAGTTGATCACAGCGAACGAAGCGAAGCGCAACTGCGTGAGGGCGACCGAGTGTGGGAAGGAAGCGTGGAGCGAAGCTGCGAGCCGATGAACAAGAACCGGATAGAA
>CAINDJ010000258.1 GCA_903847325.1 uncultured beta proteobacterium
ATCGTCGCGGCTAGCAGCAGCATCATGATTCGACTGTGGCGCAGCGCCCATTCAAGCGAACGGGAATAGGCCTGCACCACAGTATTCAGGACTCCCTGACTCCAGCGCGAGATCAATCCTGCACCGTCGCCCGCTTTCGCATCCTCCTCAGAGGATTGCCTGCGCAACATTATTGCCGCCATCATCGGCGTGAGTGTGAGGGAAACAAACATTGAAATCACAATCGCGACCGACAGCGTGACGGCGAACTCCCTGAACAAGCGTCCTGCCAGCCCACCCATCAACAATATCGGTATAAATACGGCAATCAGAGAAATACTCATCGACAACACGGTAAAACCGACCTCCCGCGTCCCGAGCAACGCAGCGCGCAACGTTGAGGCGCCGCGCTCGATATGGCGGGTAATGTTCTCCAGCACTACGATTGCATCATCGACGACAAACCCAGTCGCTACGATCAGCGCCATCAAGGACATCGTATTGAGCGAGTAGTCACACAAGTAAATGACGCCAAAGGTACCGATCAATGAGACCGGCACCGCGATAGTCGGAATCAGCGCAGCCCGTAAGTTACGCAAAAACAAAAGTACGACGAGCATCACAAGGCCAATGGCGATGACCAGTGTTTTTTCGGCCTCCATCACTGACGCGCGAATACTGGGCGTACGATCCTGTGCCACATCAACCGTCACATCTGCCGGCAACATCGCACGCAGCACAGGCAACTCTGCCCGTATTTGATCCACCGTTTCAATGATGTTGGCGTTAGCCTGACTGCGCACCAAGACAAGCACCGCCTGCTTGGAATTGAAATAACCGATATTAAAAGTATCCTCGACGGAGTCTTCGACGCTGGCGACATCCGAGAGCCGCACAGGCGACTGACCACGCCACGCAACGATCAGAGGTCGGTAGTCGACGGCTTTCCATAACTGATCATTCGCCTTGATCTGCCAGCTGTGCGTGTCATTTTCCAGGACCCCTTTGGGGCGGGTGGAATTCGCTGCAGCAACGGCAAGCCTGACCGTATCAAGAGAAATTCCGTATTGAGACAGCGCATCCGGGTCCAGATCAATACGAACCGCAGGCAATGTACTGCCACCAATCACAACCTCGCCTACACCTTGTATTTGCGAAAGCTTTTGCATCACCGTCGTCGAGGCGATGTCGTAGAGCTGCCCCTGTGACAAGGTATCCGAACTCAGCGCCAGCGTCATGATGGGAGCCGCCGACGGATTAACTTTCCGATAGGAAGGATTCGAACGCAGGCCACTTGGCATCATCGCGCGCGCCGCATTAATCGCGCCTTGCACATCCGTTGCCGCGCTATTGATATCACGACTCAAATCAAATTGAAGCGTGATGCGTGTCTGGCCCGTCGTACTGCGCGAGGTCATTTCCGTCAGACCAGCAATCGTACCGAGTGAGCGCTCAAGCGGCGTCGCAACTGTAGCCGCCATCACCTCAGGGCTTGCGCCGGCCATCTGGGCGCTGACGGAGATCGAAGCCAACTCGATCTGAGGCAGTGGTGCAATAGGCAATAAGCTGAAAGCCAGGCAACCCGCAAGCACAACACCGAGCCAGATCAGGGTCGTCGCGACCGGGCGGACAATAAACGGACTCGAGATATTCATGGCGCGCGCGCGCGCGTTTGACGACGCGCGCGACCACCCAGACGATCAAAAAACAGATAAATGACAGGTGTCGTGAAAAGCGTCAGCACCTGGCTCACCAGCAAACCGCCAACCATCACCAGACCTAAGGGCTGACGCAACTCTGCGCCTGTCCCCGTGGACAACATTAAAGGAATCGCACCGAACAAAGCAGCAAGCGTGGTCATCAAGATCGGCCTGAAACGCAGCAGCGCAGCCTCGTGGATTGCTTTACGTGGTGTCAGTCCGCGCATACGCTCGGCATCCAGCGCAAAATCAATCATCATGATGGCGTTTTTCTTGACAATGCCTATCAGCAGAATAATCCCGATGATGCCAATCATATCCAGATCACGTCCACTAACAATCAAAGCTAACAACGCTCCGATTGCCGCTGATGGCAAGGTCGACAAGATCGTTAATGGATGAATAAAGCTTTCGTACAAAACCCCCAGAACGATGTACATCGTAATCACCGCGGCAAGTATCAGCAGCAACGTGCTTGAAAGCGAGGATTCAAAAGCATGCGCAGCGCCTTGAAACTTTGCCTGGACCGAGATCGGCATCGCGATTTCTTTTTGAGCACGGGCAACTGCATCGACAGCACTTGAGAGAGATTCGCCCCGCGCCAGATTAAATGAAATCGTTACGGAAGGAAACTGATCCAGACGATTGATCACAAGTGAGGAACGCCCTTCAGAAATCTTTGCCACACTGGTAATGGGCACAGGCTTGCCGTCACTTGTCTTGACGTACACAGAACCCAGCGCCGAAGGATCGCGACGAAACTGCGGTGCGGTCTCAAGCACAACGCGGTACTGGTTGGACTGCGTAAACACGGTTGATATCTGGCGCTGACCAAAGGCATCGTAAAGCGCATCATCGATCATGGCCGCCGTCACGCCAAGTCTGGCCGCAGCATCGCGATCGATATCGACAAAAGTATTGATGCCGTCATTTTGCATATCATCCGTAACATCGCTGAGCTCGGTTTGCGCGCGCAAGCTATCTACAAGCTTTGGTACCCAAAGAGCGAGTAACTTTTCATCTGCGCTCTCAAGGGTCAGTTGATATTGCGTGCGACTGATACGATCCTCAACCGTGAGGTCTTGTACGGGCTGAAGGTAAAACTGCAAACCGGTCATTCCGGTGAGCTGCTGTTGCAGTCGCAGCATGATTTGCGTCGCATCAGACTTTCGCTCAGCGTGCGGGCGCAGTGCGATTTGCATCCGTCCGGTATTCACCGTCTCGTTGGTGCCATCGATACCAATAAAAGATGAGATGGTTGCAACATCAGGATCCTGCAACAACAACTTGACTGCTTGCTGCTGTCGCTTGGACATTTCAGTAAATGAAACATTCTGCGGAGCCTGCGTCATGATTTGGATCAGGCCCGTATCCTGCTGCGGGAAAAATCCCTTTGGTACCGCCACATAGAGTCCTGCAGTCAGGAGAAACGTCGCCACCGCCACAGCAAGCATGGTCCGCTGGTGCTCAAGGACTTTAGTGAGCAAATGGTCATAACCAGCAATCAACCCATCAATCCAGGCAGCGCTATGGCGAGACAGCCATCCCTCTTGAGCGTGATCGCCCGCACGTAGCAAGCGCGCGCACATCATGGGCGTCAGTGTCAGCGAAATGACGAGCGATAATAAAATCGAAACAGCCAGGGTCACTGCGAACTCTCTGAACAGCCTGCCAACAACCTCCGTCATAAACAACAACGGGATCAATACTGCGATCAGAGATATGGTTAAAGACACCAGCGTAAAACCAATTTGCGAGGCGCCCTTGAGAGCCGCCTGCATGGGCGTTTCACCTTTTTCAAGATAACGGGCAACGTTCTCAATCATCACGATTGCATCGTCCACGACAAAACCCGTAGCAATCGTCATGGCCATGAGCGTCAGGTTATTAATACTGAAGCCCGCAAGATACATGACCCCAAATGTGCCCACCAGAGACAGCGGCACCACAACACTAGGAATAAGGGTCGCGGTAAAGGTGCGCAGAAAAACGAATGTCACCAGCACCACGAGTCCGATCGCGATGAGCATTTCAATCTGCACATCACGCACAGACTCACGAATCGTTTGCGTTCGATCCGACATCACCGTCACATCAAGATTAGCCGGCAGCGCCACTCTGAGTTGCGGCAGAAGTTTTTGAATCCTGTCCACCACTTCAATCACATTGGCGCCAGGCTGACGCTGGACATTGAGCAAAATAGCGGGCTGCGTACCTGACCAGGCAGCGAGCCTTGCATCTTCGGCATCGGTCACCGCAACGGCCACATCCGACAGGCGCAGCGGTCCGTTATTGCGGTATGCGATCACCAGATTCATATACTCATCTGGATTTTTAAGTTGATCGTTGGCATTGATGGTTGTCGAGCGCATCGCTCCATCAAGCGTACCCTTGGGTTGATTCACGTTAGCAGCAACCACTGCCGCACGCACATCCGCAAAGGTCAAACTATAGGCTGCGAGAGACTGGGGATTGGCCTGGATCCGCATTGAGGGTCTCTGCCCACCCGCCACAGTCACTAACCCGACGCCCGCCACCTGAGAGACTTTTTGCGCCATGCGCGTATCAACCAGATCCCGGACCTGCGGCAGGGGCACTGTCGGCGAGGTAATCGCCAGCGTAATCACCGGTGCATCGGCAGGATTGACTTTGTTGTAGACCGGCGGCGCAGGCAGATCCCGCGGCAACAAATTACTTGCGGCATTAATCGCAGCCTGCACTTGTTGCTCGGCTACATCTAGCGGCAAAGACAAGGAAAACTGCAAGGTAATGATCGACGCGCCTGCAGAGCTACTCGAGCTCATCTGTTTTAAACCGGGCATCTGACCAAACTGCCTCTCCAGAGGAGAGGTCACTAAGGCCGCCATCACCTCAGGACTTGCGCCTGGGTAAAAGGTCGAGGACTGAATCGTCGGGTAATCAACTTCTGGCAAGGATGAAACAGGTAACCACCTGTAAGCAATCAGACCCGACAGGAGCAACGCAATCATTGCCAGGGTTGTGGCAACGGGCCGGATAATAAATGGCCTGGAGAGGTTCACTTTGCGGATTTCCCTTCGGGCGCTGTGACCGCAGCGCCAGGAGCTCCAATCACACGCACTTTTGCACCGGCGCGCAAACGATCTGTCCCCTCAAGCACAACACGATCCCCTGCGACGAGCCCCTCGACAATCGCGACACGGTCCCCACTACGCGCACCCAGCTTGACCTGCCTCACAGCGGCCGTGTCATCAGGCAACACGACATAAAGAAATGCACCTTGATTGCCTTGCTGCAAAGCACCGGCCGGGATAGTCAGCACGTCCTTATCCGTGCGAACCTTCATCCGTACATTTACAAACTGATTCGGAAACAATGCATCGTCCTGGTTTGTGAATTGCGCTTTTAATTTAATGGTGCCTGTTGTCACATCAATCTGGTTATCGACCGTGACAAGCGTGCCCTGAGCCAGACGAACCAGGTCTGCGCGATCATATGCATCTACCTGTAAAACCTGACCTGCAATCATCGGCTGGCGCACTGCAGGCAAATCACTTTCAGCCAAAGTAAATACTACGGCGATTGGCTGCGTTTGTGTGATGACCACCACACCCTGCGGATCATTCGCCACGACCAGATTGCCCGCATCCACCCGCCGCAAACCTAATCTTCCAGAAATCGGAGCGGTGATGCGCGTGTAGTCGAGTTGCAGGCGTGCATTATCTACCGCAGCCTGATCGCTTTTGATCAGCCCCTCAAACTTCTGCACCAATGCCTGTTGGGTATCCAGGAGTTGTGGAGCAATCGAATCCTGTTTACGTAGTTTTTTGTAGCGCTCCAAATCCCGCTTAGCGTTTTCATACTGCGACTGGTCTTGTTGCAACACCCCCATCGCCTGGTTCAACGAAACTTGAAAAGATCTGGGATCAATCTGGGCCAGTAAATCGCCGGCTTTGACCTGCTCACCCTCTTTAAATTGCACGGACACGATTTCGCCCTGCACCCTGCTGCGCACAGTCACCGTATTAAAGGCTGTGACCGTACCCAAGCCCTTGAGATAAATGTCGAGGTCTTCGATTCGTGCCACTTCAGTTTTGACGGGAACCATCGGCACAAAACCGGCAGGCGGGCCTTTACCCGCATTGTTTTTCGAGTCAGCAAGCAGCCACCACGCAGCCACCACAACTAAAGCTGCCAACACTGCCCAAACCCAGCGTGCGCGCTTTTTACGCACAGCCAATTGACGTTCAGTCATAAAGCTTCCATCTAGCATGCAACAAGGGGGTTATTGTGGCGCAGAAATTAAAGAGAACAAAGCGCCATTTTGAAAGGAATATCGCGTGTCATCGCCTGAGGCTTTTGATCGCCCCCCTGAGAGGCAAAGCGAATCCAGACCATGTACTTATTGGCACTGATTTCCGGGAAGGTGCAGGCCGACTCATCTATCCAGACACGCAATAATTGATAGACCTTGCCTGCAAGCATCTGCTGGTATGCGCCTTGCGGTGCGACAGCTGCTTCGCCCTGGCCAGACTCGCGCAACAGCCTGAGCACGATGGCAATGCCCTCCTGCAAAGGTATGAGCGATGACATCCAATGCTTTAAGTCTGCGCAGCGCTCAATTTCAGGGCGATACTGCCAGGCATGAAACGAAGGCATATCAACTTGTGTGCCGCCACCAGGGACAGCTAAACGGCCTCGCAAACTGGCGAGCCACTCATTTTCTCTTAGCACTTGTCCGGTTTTACCTGCAGCGTTCAAATTTGCAGCCACCCGCTCAATTTCGTTGAGCATGGCGGTTAATGTTTTACCCTCAACACCTGGGTGATCTTTCAACCCCATCAGAACCGAGCGTTGACGCTCAAGGTCCTGCAAGACGCTGCCTTTCATGTCTGTGCGTTCAGTCGCATCCAACAGGTCAAACAGTGCGCAAAGGGCCACCTGGTGAAGCTTTGGGTCTCCAGGGCGGGCGAAAAACACCATTCGATCGAACAAAGACTCCAAGCGCATCAGCGCACGGACTCGTTCGTTAAAGGGATATTCAAAAAGGATCACTGTCGTGAAGCGCCCGGAAAAATTGATCGTATTGTCTTAAAACAATGCATTCTACCCTGCAAGGTTACACCAGGCTTTGTGCAAGACCAAGGCCTGGTTCTCGAGCACAGCCATCGAAACGCCTTTGGAGTTGTCAATCACGTCATCCGCAGCCGCTATTCGCTGCGTGCGAGTCGCCTGAACATCCAGTATTTTGCGGATTGTTGCCAGTGAAATCCCATTACGTGCTTGCACACGCTCGATTTGGGTCGACTCGTCACAATCGACCACGCAGAGGCGATCAATACGATCGAGCCATCTGCCCGACTCAATCAGCAACGGGACTACAAATACCGTATATAACCCACGTGCCTGCTCCGCCTTTCTGAGGACTTCCTGGGCAATCAAGGGATGCAAAATCGACTCTAGTTGAGCACGCCGGGCACTCTCGGCAAAAACAAGCTCCCGCATCCGCGCCCGATCGAGTGCGCCCGCAGCGTCAATCACATCGCTGCCAAATGCGGCGCAAATAGTTTCAATCCCACGACCACCTGCCGCAGTCAGGCTATGCGCGATCAAATCGGTATCAATCACATCTGCGCCCCAGGCGCCCAGCCAGTTAGCGACCTGGGTCTTGCCCGAGCCAATCCCACCAGTCAATCCAAGCTTAAACATTTGCAAGCCTACCCTTTTGGTGCGTAGTCACAAAAAAGAATAAGGATACCTGCTGTAGCAAGAAAAGGGCCAAAAGGAATGGCCATCGAGCCAGGCAGGCGCCAATAACGTTGCGCCAGAAAACCAACCAGAGCCCCCGAGAGCGATGCATAGAGTAGCAAGGAGGGAATTGCCTGCACACCTAACCAGGCGCCCAGAGCCGCTGCGAGCTTGAAATCACCGTACCCCATCCCTTCGCGACCTGTTTTCCACTTGTAAAACGTAAAAATCAGCCATAAAAGCCCATATCCGCCAGCCGCCCCCGCGACGGAGGAAGAAAGACTGATCCACCCCCCATAAAGCTGAAAAAGCATGCCTAACCACATCAAGGTCAGCGTCAGCATATCGGGCAACAACCCCGTCTGCAGATCAATCCTGGCCAAAGTCAATAAACCCCCGCAAAATAAAATGGATGCCAGACCTTGCTGACTCATGCCCCAGAACTGTATTGCGGCAATACAAATCAGACACCAGACTAAAATGAAAGCCACATCCAAGCGTTTGGTCATGCCGCACAGCACGACCGGCATCTCGCAAACATGCTCCTCCCAAGACCGCTCAAGTCTGGCCGGCACAGATCTGACCAGAAAGAGCAGGACGGGAGCACTTATGAGTGCCAGGAGCGGCCCAGCCCACCACGGATCATGCAATGGATTGATCAACGTTTTTAACCCCTGTTTATCATTCAATATCGCAGCTTGGTGAGCATGGATGTAACCAAATGCGTAGAATATGCCTGTCGGCACTGTGTTGTTCGTTGAATTGGAAAGTTTCTCATGTTTGAATTTAAATACGCTTTAGTGGCTCGGATTCCCCGTTTACAAGTTTTAGTGGTTGGCTTATCGGCCCTGCTTGTGGGAGGTTGCGCGCAAATACAACAACAAATGCAACAGCCTGGCTACTACAACTTGCCTGCTGCAAGCTCTGCAACAGATGCCCTCGCACAAGCCGAGGGGTCCTACGCAAATCAAACAATTCGCGCACCGAACCAGATTCAATTCGACTTGCGCCAACCTGTGGCTCAAAACCCGAATAGCACACCCCAAAACGCGTCCACGACGACGATTGCCAGCGCAAAGCCTGTCGTCAACAACGCGCCTGCCATCAGTGCGCCGGTTACAGGCGCGGCAACAAAAAACACCTCTGACACGACCAGTCAGTCCGCACTTAAACCCTATGATGGAACTGGCGCCCCAACCGACTTACCTCCTGCCGACTTATCCGCAACGCAGAACGTGAGTGCCCCAAACACAATATCTGGCGCAAGCATTCAGGAAAGTCTGCTGCCCGAGCCCCAGACCTTCAGTGGCACCTTGCCATGTTTCCACCCGGAAATGAAGTGTTCAGCACAACGTATCACGCTCAGCCTGGCGCCCAACGGTCGCTGGCGCGCGCGGGCAGCGTACCTTGATCAAAACAGTCAGAATGGCAGCGTGCAGCTGGATCAAGGATGCTGGAGGGGTGCTCTGATGAATCCTCCACGCGTGATTTTGCTTAATGCGCAGGGCGATACCCGAGCAGAGATGGCCATGACCAGCGGCAATAGTTTGCGATTGATCTCACTGAATGGTGAGAATCCCAATCTGACCTATACCCTGACACGCCAGCCCGATCTGGATGTGATCAGCGAGCTCGATAAGAAACCTGCACCCAGCTGCCCTTAATCCCTTAAGTACCAGCCTCTTCCAGGTCCGTGCGGGCGGGCTCTGGTTCGGGGTTGGTGCACACCTCCCGCGCCAATTGAACAGCATTGCGCACACCCATTTTGTAAAAAATGCGTGCGCGGTGCGCTTCGACTGTTCGCATAGAAATCCCAAGCTCCATGGCGATCAGTTTGTTTGATTTACCTTCCGCGACAGGGTGAATGACATCGCGTTCACGCGCAGTGAGTACCGCCCAGCCAGCGCCCTCAATACCTTCAAAACTTTTCATACAACCTCCGCTTGGTGACGGAGTGCAGTCTGGCAGAGGCTGTCAAGTCAGTGAAGCTGTCAAATCTGACAGGCGGACTTACCCTAGGTACGTATTGACAAGCAGGATTAAATTTCGAGATTATCAATCAGGCGCGTAGCGCCTAACTTAGCCGCCGCCAGCACGACGAGAGGCTCGCCTGCACAGACCTCCTCACGCGAAGGTTTATGCAGATCACGGCGTCTTCTGACAGCGATATAGTCTACTTGCCAGCCACGGGCATTCAACCCCGCACAAGCGATCTGCTCAAGCTGTCCGACATCACTCATACCAGCCTGAATCTGTTGCTGCAAAAATTTGAGCGCGGCGAAAAGTTGAGGAGCCTCCTCGCGTTCGTTCTGCTGCAAATACATATTGCGCGAAGACAAGGCCAAGCCACTTTCTTCGCGCACGGTTTCATGCGCGAGTATCTCTACTGGCAACTGAAACTGGCGGCACATATTGCGAATGACCATCAGCTGCTGATAATCCTTTTTACCGAAAACAGCCACACGTGGCTGCACACAGGAAAAGAGTTTCAATACAACCGTACTGACACCGCCAAAAAAACCTGGCCGGCACTCGCCTTCGAGAATATCGCCAAGTTCCTGGGGAGGTTGCACCCGATAGCTTTGCGGCTCTGGGTACAACTCACGCTCGTCGGGCGCAAACAACACATACACGTCACGGGCGCGCATAAGCTTTTCTATGTCGTTTTGCAAGGTACGTGGATAACGGTCGAAATCTTCGTTTGGTCCGAACTGCAAACGATTGACAAAGATGCTCGCCACCACGGGATCTCCGTGCTGACGCGCGAGTTTCATGAGTGCCAAATGGCCCTCGTGAAGATTACCCATTGTCGGAACAAAAGAAACGCGTAACTGACCACGCAACTGATCGCGCAAATCTTCGATAGTGTGAACAACTTTCAAACAAGTCCCCCTGAGCGCTCTGTGTCGCTTTTAAACTGCCGCACTGGTGTACGCCAGTCGCACATAAATAGGAGCATAAGGCTCTGCCTGGGTAATCTCAAGCAACAGTTCACGTGACAGCTCGAGCATGGCTAAAAAGTGCACCACCACCACGGCAATCGGTGCGCCTTCTTCGATGCGTTCCATAAAGAGCTGTCCGAATTCAATAAAGCGAACATCCGAGAGCCTGCGCAAGATATGCGTCATATGATCGCGCACGGACAACTGCTCACGCGTAATGTGATGATGTGCATTGAGCTTGGCGCGCTTGAGAATATCAGCCCAGGCTTCTCGCAAATCCTCGACACTCACCTCAGGCAACGCGCGTTCTATGCGTAAATCAGCAAAAGCCTGTGCGCGCTGAAAGTCACGTCCAAGCTGGGGCAGCGCATCGAGCTTTTGGGAGGCTAGTTTCATTTGCTCATATTCGAGCAATCGACGCACCAGCTCAGCGCGAGGGTCCTCGACTTCTTCGCCGGTATCCGTTTTCTTGACGGGTAACAACATGCGCGCTTTGATCTCGATCAACATCGCAGCCATCAGCAGATACTCGGCTGCGAGCTCGAGGTTGTGCACGCGAATCTGGTCAACGTAGGACAAATACTGCTTGGTGACCTCGGCCATCGGGATGTCAAGGACGTTAAAATTCTGCTTGCGGATCAGATACAGCAACAGATCGAGCGGCCCTTGGAAGGTCTCAAGAAACACCTCCAGCGCATCTGGCGGGATATACAAATCGGTCGGCAATGAAAACAGTGGCTCGCCATACAGTCGTGCCAGCGCCACAGTGTCCACGACATCAGGTGTCGTATCTACTGAGGGCTGCGTCAGGAGTGCCTCCAGGCTCTCGCCTGAAACCTTTGCCTTTGCCATTTGCCTGAGCTACTTAGTCGTTTTGGTAGACGTAAGCATTTTGACGCACACGGGCCTGCTTGAACTCCTCGGCACGCTCCGCGTCCTGAGGTTTATCCCATAGACGCGCGCGCCCGTCACGCTGACGTTGTTCAACATCAGGGTGGGCCGTTTTGTAGGCCTGGAGGAATTGGGTTATTTCTGAGGTGTAGTTCTCTGCCATAGCTTCGCCAGCAAAAGGTTAGACTGACGCCTAGTGTACTGTAGAGCAGCCTCTGTCAACACCCCATGCCAACACCCAGCTCCGATACCGTCGTGAACAGACCCGCCTCCTGCGTATCACCGCAGGCCAGGCGAATTTTGCCTTTTATTGTTGGCTGTGCACTTTTTATGCAGATGCTGGACTCAACCGTGGTCACAACTGCCTTGCCCGCGATGGCTGTGGCCCTTAATTCCGATCCGGTCAGCCTGAATATAGCGATTACTTCTTATTTACTGTCCCTGGCAGTCTTTGTACCCATCAGTGGCTGGGCAGCAGACCGTTTCGGTGCGCGCAAAGTCTTCATGATCGCGATTGGAATTTTTACAATCAGTTCGTTGACCTGCGCCCTTTCAAACTCACTGCTGCACCTTGTGCTTTCGCGTATTGCTCAGGGCCTGGGTGGTGCGATGATGGTACCTGTCGGACGCATCATCCTGCTCAGGACCATCCCAAAACACGACCTGCTACGCGCCATGGCTTTTTTATCCATGCCAGCCCTGATTGGTCCCTTAATCGGACCGCCGCTCGGAGGGTTTCTGGTGACCTATGCCTCCTGGCACTGGATTTTCCTGATCAACTTACCGATCGGCTTGTTTGGAATCTGGATGGTCAGACGCTATGTGATTGAGCTGCCGCACGACGGAATGCAACACCCTCTTGATTTCATTGGGTTTTTACTCAGCGCGCTGTGTATGGCTTGTCTGATGGGTGGATTTGAAGCGCTCGGCACAAGCGCGGCCTCCTGGAGCCTGACCGTAGGCTTGATTGGCACAGGACTGACAACAGGGGTGCTCTATTATTTTCATTCAAAAATTTGCCCGCACCCTATTCTGGACCTGTCGTTGCTTAGCATTCCGACCTTCAGGGCTTCAATGCTGGCGGGCAATTTATGCAGGTTCACCATTGGCTCCAGCCCTTTTCTCATGGCGATATTGCTGCAGGTTAGTTTCGGACTCTCCGCGCTGTCGGCGGGCATGATTACTTTTGCAGGGGCGATTGGCTCGATGGCGATGAAATTCGTTGCGCCTCCCATCCTGCGTCGCTGGGGCTACCGCCAAGTTCTAACAATAAATGGCGTGATGACTGCCGCGTGCACAGTCTTATGCATCGTTTTCACCGCTTACACGCCTGTCTGGGTGATCAGTGGCGTATTGTTGTTGGGAGGATTTTTCAGATCCTTGCAATTTACCGCGGTAAATACACTGACCTTTGCAGATGTCTCGCATGCAGGCATGAGTCGCGCCAGCAGCTTTGCTGCGATGGGACAACAACTCGGCGTCAGTCTTGGCGTAGGTGTGGCCGCCTGCACGTTAAACATCAGCATGAACTGGCGCCACGCGGACACGATAAGTTCCGGGGACGTCAATGCGGGCTTTATTGTGATCGGCGTTTTATGCGCACTCGCCAGTCTCTTGTTCTGGCGCATGGCCCCTAATGCGGGTGAATCGCTTCAGCGTCGTTAATCGAGAGCGGCCAGTATTGAGAGCCGCAATCAGTTAGTTCACCTGCGCACCCGAAAGCTTGACAATTTCCTGATATTTTTCGCGCTCGGCGCTCACCATGGCCGAGAACTCGGCTACAGTCAATGCCGTAGCGTTTGATCCCATCGCCTTGAGCCGTTCCTGGACGAGAGGATCCCTGAGGGCCGATTGAAAAGCCTCATGCAGCGTATCTACAACGGCGACAGGCGTTCCTGCGGTTGCAAACACACCAAACCAGGTCCCAATATCAAAAGGCGCTACGCCAGCCTCTTGCATGGTCGCAACCTTTGGCAACATCTCTGCCCGTGCAGTCGTGGTGACAGCTAATGGAATCACTTTGCCATCATTGATCAGACCTGCTGCCGCGGCAAGATTATCAAACATGAAATTCGACTGGCCCGAAAGCAAAGCGAGCTGTGCAGGCGAGGCGCCCTGATAAGGAATGTGCACAACGTTAATCTGTGTTCGGGCCCGCAAAAGCTCTCCAGCAAGATGTCCGGCACTTCCAGAGCCACCCGAACCGTAATTCATTTCGCCGGGATGCGCGCGCGCATAAACGACCAGATCGTTCACCGTTGCAATCGAATGCTTATTCGCAAAATCCTTGTTGATCACGAGCACGTTAGGCACGGAAGCAACCAGGGCGACCGGGGCAAAATCTTTCACAGAATCATAGGGAATCGAAGCAAATAACCAGGGATTAATCGCATGTGTCGCAACGGCCCCCATGACCAGCGTGTAGCCGTCAGGTGGCGCCTTTGCCACGACATCAGCACCGATATTCCCACCCGCACCCGGTTTATTTTCAACGATTACTTGCTGACCCAGTGATGTTTTGGCTTTTTCGGCGAGCAGCCGCGCCATCGTATCCAGAGGACCGCCTGGAGGGTAAGGGACAACAAACCGGAGCGGCTTGACTGGCCAGGCTCGCGTAACGGAAGCAGAGTCAGCCGGGGACGAACTCTGCGTCGCGGTTTGAGCTTGTACCTGAATTGACAGCAGGCCCGCCATCACGCCTGCAAAAAAAGCCCGCTGCACCGCGCGTGTTAAAGATATTTTCATTAGTGCAGAATCTGACTCAAGAACAATTGAGTTCGCTCATTCTGAGGCGAATCAAAGAAAGCATCCGGCGTATTTTGTTCGATGATCTCGCCTCGATCCATAAAAATAACCCGGTCGGCGACTTTACGTGCGAAACCCATTTCATGTGTGACGCACAGCATCGTCATGCCGGACTCTTTAGCTAAACCCACCATCACATCAAGCACCTCTTTAACCATCTCCGGGTCAAGTGCGGAGGTCGGCTCATCGAACAACATGATCTTGGGATCCATGCAAAGCGACCGCGCAATTGCAACGCGCTGTTGCTGACCACCCGAGAGCTGGCCAGGGAATTTACTCGCCTGATCCGGAATCCGGACGCGCTCAAGATATTTCATCGCACGGGCTTCAGCTTCGGCACGCGGCACTTTTAAGACCCAGATGGGCCCGAGCGTGAGGTTTTCGAGCACCGTCAGATGTGGAAAGAGATTGAAATGCTGAAAAACCATTCCCACGTCACGGCGAATGATTTCGACGTGGCGCACATCATTGGTGAGTTCCGTGCCATCGACGATGAGTTTGCCTGACTGGTGCTCCTCGAGTCGATTGATGCAACGAATCAATGTAGATTTACCAGAGCCGGACGGTCCGCAAATCACGATGCGTTCACCTTGCGCGACGTCCAGATTGATATTGCGCAACACGTGGAATTTTCCGTACCACTTGTTGACGTCTTTCATTTGAATGATGGCGTCAGCCATACATATTCTCCAGATCTAGCGTTGGTAGCCCGTCGACAAGCGCTTTTCAAGCGACTGACTGTACTTGGACATCGAGAAACAAAATGCGAAATAAATAAGTGCGATAAATATATATAACTCTGAACTGAACCCACGCCAGGACTGATCGGTCAGTGCCGCTTTAGCCGCCTGAGTCAGATCAAAAATACCTATCACCACCACCAGCGAGGTGTCTTTGAACATCGCGATAAAAATACCGACCAGGGGTGGGATCACAATCTTGAGCGCCTGAGGTAATACGACCAAACGCATCGTTTGCCAGTAGTTCAGACCAATCGACTCAGCCCCCTCAAACTGCCCCTTGGGGATCGCCTGCAGACCACCCCGTATCGTTTCAGCGATATACGCCGCGGCAAACATGATGATTGCTATCTGCGCGCGCAACAACTTATCGATCGACATGCCTTCTGGTAAAAACAAAGGCAACATCACCGCCGACATGAACAACAAACTGATCAGCGGCACACCACGAATCAGCTCAATGTAAACCACGCAGATCGACTTGATCGCAGGCATCGTGGAACGACGGCCAAGAGCCAGTAAAACACCAATCGGAAACGCGAAGGCGATACCAAAGGTCGACAAAATCAACGTCAGGGGCAAGCCACCCCACAGACTGTTTTCAACAAATTTCAATCCGAAAATTCCACCCCACATCAGAACAGCGACAGCAACCAGCGCCACAGTCCAGATCACCACGAGCCATAGATTCCAGAATTTCCTGACTCCACTCAGCACAATCACGCCGAGCAAAATACATGTGGCAATCAAAGGCCGCCATTGTTCGTCATAAGGATACAAGCCGAACAAAATGAGCCGGTGTTTTTCATAAATGAATGCCCAGCAGGCGCCACCCGTACCTCGGCACTCTTGCGCCGTGGTAGCACTGATATTGGCCTTGATAAACGCCCACTCAACAATTGCGGGCACGGTTGCAAGCAACAGCCAGGCTGAAAGAATCGTCAGCAAGCAATTCAAAGGAGTCGAAAAAAGCTGTGACCTCATCCAGCTCCATGCCGACGCATGCGCAGCGGGCGCCTCGTCATTGAGCGCAACGCCTGGCGTATTGACTGTACTCATCTCAACGCTCCACTAACGCGATACGCGTGTTGTACCAGTTCATAAACAGTGAAATCGAAATACTGACCGTCAGATAAGCACCCATAATGATCATGATGCCCTCGATGGCCTGTCCGGTCTGGTTCAGTGTTGTATTCACGACGGAGACGATGTCAGGATATCCAATTGCGACGGCCAAAGAACTATTTTTCGTGATGTTCAAGTATTGACTCGTCATTGGCGGAATAATCACGCGCAGTGCCTGGGGCAATACGATCAGACGTAAAACCAGACCATTTTTAAGACCAAGGGCGCCTGCGGCCTCCCACTGGCCGTAATTCACCGACTGGATACCTGAACGCACCACCTCGGCGATAAACGCGGAGGTATAAACAACCAGACCAATAATGAGTGCGGCAAACTCCGGGCTCAGGGTAATGCCGCCTGCGAAGTTAAAGCCTTTTAGTTCCGGCATATCAATCGAAAGTGCCGTACCACTGAACAACCAGACCACTACGGGAAGTAAGCACAACAACGCGATTGAAACACGCCAGACGGGGAAAATCTGACCCGTTTTTTCCTGACGCTTGCGTGCCCAGCGCGACAAACCGATGATCACAACGATCGCCAGCAATGCGCCCCACAGCAACCAGCTCAGACCATCGCCCTGCAGCCAGGGCATTTTGACACCGCGATTCGAAATAAAGACGCCAGGTAATGGCTTGAGCGCCTGCCGTGGTCCCGGCATCGTCTCGGAAATAATGGCGTACCAGAAAAATAATTGCAGCAACAACGGGATGTTGCGCATCACTTCAACGTAAATACTCGCGATCTTGCGAATCAGCCAGTTTTTAGACAACCTTGCGATGCCAATCAGGGTACCAAGCAGGGTGGCAAAAATAATGCCAACCACCGCAACGCGCAAGGTATTGAGCAAACCAACGGTGAGCGCTCGCCTGTAGTCGTTAGCAGGGCCGTAATCAATCAGTGATTCGCCAATCGCAAACCCGGCTTCGCGGTTTAAAAAGCCAAACCCTGACGCAATATTTCGAACCGAAAGATTGTGCAGTGTATTTTGCACAAGAAACCACACCACAGCACCGACCGCGCAGAGTGCGATCACCTGATATACGATCGAGCGCACACCCGGATCATTCCAGGATAGTCGCTTGCCAAGCGGCGCGCTTGATTTGGGCTGGGTCATAAAAGATTCTGTAAAAAAAAAGTTGCAGGGCGACCCAAACTGAAGGTCGCCCTGTGTCTAAATTGCAATCAGTTTAAACAAGAACAATTAACGGATAGGCCAGCCGTACATGATGCCGCCTTTGGTCCATTGCTGGTTCAAACCGCGTGGCAGCTTCAGTGGGCTGTCAGCACCTACGTTGCGCTCAAAGCTCTCGCCGTAGTTACCCACCTGTTTGACAATGTTGTAAGCCCATTTTTCATCCACACCCAGGTTCTTACCCATGCCAGGCGTTACACCCAGGATGCGCTGAACGTTAGGGTTGGTGCTCTTGAGCATTTCATCCACGTTTTTAGTGGTGATGCCATACTCTTCGGCCTCAAGCAATGCAAACAAAGACCAGCGAATCACGTTAAACCACTGCTCATCACCCTGGCGAACCATCGGGCCCAGCGGCTCTTTGGAAAAGTCATCAGGAAGAATGACGTAGTTGTCAGGTTTTTCCATTGTCGAACGCGAACCGGCCAGACCTGATTTGTCTGTCGTGTAGGCATCGCAGCGGCCAGATACAAATGCGCCGACCACTTCGTCAAGCTTTTCGATCACAACGGGTTTGAATTCAATCTTGTTAGCACGGAAGAAGTCCGCCAAGTTCAACTCCGTGGTGGTGCCTGGCTGGACGCAAACGGTTGCGCCGTTCAGCTCTTTAGCCGATTTGATGTTCAAATCTTTGCGGACGATGACGCCCTGGCTGTCATAAAAGTTAACGCCAGCACCGAGCATGCCCTGTGTGGTGTCACGTGTCAGGGTTTGTGTGGTGTTACGTGTCAGCACATCAATTTCGCCAGACTGCAGTGCTGTAAAGCGCTGCTGCGAGGTCAATGGTGTCACTTTGAATTTGGTTGCGTCGCCAAACATCGTGGCTGCAACAGCGCGACACATATCGATATCAAGACCTTTCCACTCGCCTTTGCTATCGGCTGCTGAAAAACCAGCCACGCCGGTCGAGACGCCGCACTGAACAAAGCCTTTCTTTTTAACGTTTTCAAAGGTCGCGCCAGCTTGGGCGACAGAGCTGGCTGCAACCAGGGCTGCGCCAACAGCGGCAAGTTTAAGAAATTTCATGGATTAATCTCCGAATTACAACAATATGCGGCTGCCTGTTAAGCGAGCTCACGCGTGACTTTCATACAAGTAACGGATCGTAACTGGTATAGGTCCTATGACTGTATGAGGGAAATCCCTCGGCGTCAATCAGCTGTTTTACGTATAGACAGACATTTTATCTATGCAGACTGACTCAGCGTTATGATTAGACCTTCAAAGACAAGTAAAAACATGATTGAATTCAAGCACGTTTTCAAATCTTACGGTCGCGGCCGCAACATTCTCTCCGACATCACCTTTCGCGTGACAGCTGGAGAATTTGTGTTCGTTGCCGGCCCATCCGGTGCGGGTAAATCCACACTACTGAAAATGATCGGTGGTCTTGAGCCGCCTAGCCGTGGTTCGATCGAGGTAAACGGGCAGAGGCTCGATGAATTATCCGCCCGCGCCCGCCCTTATTTGCGACGTGCCGTAGGCGTGATTTTGCAAGACACCCATCTTTTATATGACCGTAGTGCGATCAATAACGTACTGTTACCTCTTGCCGTGACTGGACTGGCACCAGACTTGGCCCGGGCCCGGGCGCGTGCGGCTCTCGAAAAAGTAGGCCTCTCCACTAAGGAGGACATGAATCCGATCGAACTGTCGGGTGGTGAGCAACAACGTCTGGCTATCGCACGCGCAATTGTTAACCGACCCTCTATTCTGATCGCCGATGAGCCCACAGCAAACCTTGATCGTGAAACCGCGCATCGAATTATGTCGGTATTCAGGGACTTCAACCGTGTGGGTGTCACAACCTTGATTGCCTCGCACGATGAGGCACTGATGGCGGAGTACTCCAGCCGCACCTTCAGAATCGACCCAGGCAAGTTCACAGATCTGTCGGGGCGGGCCACGAAATGAAAACCCTGCTGCGTCAGCACCGCTATGCCCTCGCGGTCACCCTCAAAAGACTGGTTTCACAGCCCTTTTCCTCGATTGCCAACTTATTGGTGATTGCCCTTGCATTGTCTTTGCCGCTGCTTGGCGCTTGCTTGCTCGTCTCGGTCCAGCCTGTCGCCAGACAACTTTCAGTTACCCCTGAGCTCACCGTTTTTCTGAAAATGGAAGCCCCGCGCGGTCAGGCCGAAGAAATTGCCACAAGAATTCGTAAAGAACACTTGGAGCAAACGTCTTCGGTTCGGGTCATGTCCAAAGAGGCTGCACTCAAAGAACTGCGTACCAACCCTGCCTGGGAACAAGCCCTGAAAGTATTGCCTGGCAATCCGTTACCTGACGCAGTCATCGTTACCCTGACACCCGGAGACGACCTGGCTGACAGAGCCGACAAACTCGCCCGAGCCTGGCGCAGCTGGCCTGGCGTAGATCTGGTTCAGCTTGACAGCGCCTGGGTGCAGAGACTCGAGGCCTTACTGCGTTTTGCGCGTATTGGCTTAATCCTGCTTGCCTTAAGTGTTGCACTGGTCGTACTGGCCACAGTATTCAACACGGTTAGAATGCAGGCGCTATCGCAACGCGAAGAAATCGGTGTGGCAAGGCTAGTCGGTGCAACCGAGTCGTTTGTGCGCAGACCCTTTTTGTATCTTGGCTCGATTACATGCAGCCTGGCCGCGCTCATCGCGATTGGTGTCGCGCGTCTGGCCCTGATCCCACTGAACGACGCACTTTCAAGTCTGGCGCGCAGTTATGACGCGGACTTTGCACTCTTCCTGCCCTCAGCCACTATGCTCGCGCTGGCAGTGATTGCTGTCGCTGCATTAGGCGCACTCTCTGCGCGCTGGTCAGTGCAACGCAACACGCGTTTTTAAGCATTCACGCGTGTCCTGTTTCAAATGAAAATCGCAACGCCTTTGGTGGCCTGGCAACGCACCCACGGGCGCCACGGTTTGCCGTGGCAGCAGACCCGGGATCCATACCGTGTGTGGTTGTCAGAAATCATGCTGCAGCAAACGCAAGTCACTGCGGTGATTCCCTATTATCAAAAATTCCTCATACGTTTTCCTGACGTCGCGCGTCTCGCGTGCGCCCCTTCGCAAGAAGTCATGGCTCACTGGGCGGGCCTGGGCTATTACGCTCGCGCACGCAATCTGCACGCTTGCGCGCAACGGGTCATGCAAGATTGGGGGGGGGATTTCCCACCCGATGCACAAGGTCTGGCAACGCTACCCGGTATCGGCCCCTCTACTGCGGCTGCGATCGCAGCATTTTGCTACGGGGAGCGCTCAGCCATCCTCGATGGCAATGTTAAACGCGTCCTGGCAAGATATTTTGCGATTGACGGGGACCCGACTACCCGCGCGATAGAACAGACGCTCTGGCAACTCGCGCGCAACGAGCTCCCAACGGCTGCGCGACTACGTCGCGATCCGATGATGATGACGGCCCATACACAGGGGCTAATGGATTTAGGCGCCACCGTTTGCACACGCTCGCGTGCGCAATGCACGCAATGCCCACTCAAAAAAGGCTGTGCAGCCTTCGCGCAAGGCCGAGTCGAGGAGTTGCCCTGGCCACGGGCTAAAAAGAAACTACCTGAACGCAGTACCGGCATGCTCATCGCATGCCATCGCGGCAAAGTCTTATTGCAACAGAGACCGGATACAGGCATATGGGGTGGGCTCTGGAGCCTGCCCGAGTTTGATGGGGGACTAAGCGCTAAAGCGGGTTGCGATCAACTCGGTGTCACCGTAAGCAAGATGCAGCAGCTTTCAGCATTCCTGCATGTTTTTACACACTACAGACTCACCATTGAGCCCGTCCTGGCGCATGCAAGCTCGACCCGTATTGCTGCTGCAAACGAATCAAACACAAAACAGACAGAATGGGTCCCCCTAAGTCAGCTCTCAGCCCGAGGGATGCCTGCGCCCGTGCGCAAATTACTCGATGGATTACTCGCCGATCAGCTACTAGGCTAGGTCACCGGGGGACGATATTTGCTGATACTCATCAGCATCCCGCAAGCGATACCTATCGTCAGCAAGGCGGTACCACCGTAGCTGAGCAACGGCAGGGGTACGCCGACAACAGGCAAAATCCCTGTAACCATGCCAATATTGACGAATACGTAAATAAATAGCACCATCGTCAGACTGCCCGCGAGCAAACGACTGAAGTGCGTGGGTGCCCGCACGGAGATGGTTAACCCTCTCGCCAGTAAAAGCACATAGAGCAGTAGCAGCGTAACGCCCCCGTACAAACCAAATTCCTCAGAAAATACAGCAAAGATAAAGTCTGTTGTTCGCTCAGGAATAAAGTCCAGATGGGTCTGGGTACCATTCATATACCCTTTGCCGTATACCCCTCCAGAACCCACTGCAATGGTCGACTGGATGGTGTGAAACCCTTTACCCAGGGGATCAGTACTAGGATCCAGGAGCGTACAAATGCGATGTTTTTGATAGTCGTGCAAAACGACCCAGTCAAAATCATCATCACATAATTCATCCTGATACGCCACGATCGAACCAATCCCAACAATCCCGACGAGCACCACGGGCAGCAGCAGCTTAAAAGATAATCCAGCGAAATAAATGACACAAAATCCAGCGCCAAAGACCAGCAGCGCAGTACCAAGATCAGGCTGCTTGATAATCAGCAGACAAGGAACAATCAGGAGCAATACAGCTACACAAAAATCCAGTGCATTCATCGGGCCTTCGCGCTTCTGAAAATACCAGGCCAACATCAAAGGGACAGCAATTTTCATCATCTCAGAGGGCTGAATCCGGGTGAAACCGAGATTCAACCATCTTGTTGCCCCTTTGCTTGTATCGCCAAAAAAGAAGACGCCCAGCAATAGCAAAACACCCAGGACGTAGAACGGCACCGCAAACCGCATAATGATGTGGGGAGGGGTTAAGGCCACGACCCACATCGCAGTCAACGCGACAATAAAGTTACGGGTTTGATCGGCAAACCGCCAGTCCGTGCCGCCTACGGCCGAATGCATCACCAGCAAACCAACCGAGGCTAATATCATGAGAATAATCATGAGAGGCCAGTCAATCGCATTGATCACGCGACCAATGAGAGCGAATACATATTTCATTGCACCCCCACTTTTTTGTTGTCTTTCGCAGGATCTCGTACGGCGTCTTTCGCAAGCCAGGCATCAAACACTTTACGCGCGATTGGGGCTGCGACGCTGCCGCCCCAGCCCGCATTTTCAACAATGACCGCGATCGCAATTTTTGGATTGACTGCAGGGGCAAAACCCATGAATAAAGCATGGTCACGCAAACGCTCATCAATCGCGCTCGCCCGGTATTTTGCGCCTCGCAAACTGTACACCTGGGCAGTACCTGTTTTACCAGCAGCCTGATATGGCGCACCCGCAAACGCTTGTCGAGCCGTACCCACTGTGGTGACATCCGCAAGCGCACGCTTGACGATCTGGAGGTTTTCTTTTTTAAGTGGAATTTTGTAGGAGGCCTCAGCAACCGTCAGCGTCTTTGAGCCAGATTTTGGATTTTCCAGAGCGCGCACCAGATGTGGCTTCATAAAAATGCCGTCATTAGCCAGTACTGCCGTGGCTTGTGCAAGCTGCATCAAAGTAAAAGAGTTGTATCCCTGTCCCACCGCGACCGAGATGGTTTCGCCTGCATACCATTTCTGCTGATCGCGCTTTTTGTAGGCTTGGCGTTTCCATTCGGTCGAAGGTAATACCCCACGCTTTTCACCATCAATATCGATACCGGTCAGCTGACCAAAACCGAAAGGTTTCATAAAGTCATGAAGACCATTGACACCGAGTTCAGGGCCAAGGGAATAGAAATACGTATCAGACGAAACAACCAACGCCTGATGCATATCGATCGAACCATACGCGGTTGATCCAGAATTACGGAAACGCTGACCACCAAATTCAAAATAACCAGGATCAGAAATACGATCTGTCGCACGGCGCTTGTTCATCTCCAGTGCGGCTAAGGCCACAAAGGGCTTGTAGGTCGAACCAATTGGATAAGTACCAATCACAGGACGATTAATCAGCGGGTGATCTGGCGACTCATTGAGCTGTCGCCAGCTTTCAGCATCAATCCCGTCAATAAACAAATTCGGATCATAAGCAGGCTGCGAAACAAACGCTAATACATCTCCTGTCGCAGGCTCGATTGCGACCAGGGCACCCCGTAAATCTTTAAAAGCTTCTTCGGCAATACGCTGCAATCCCATATCGAGCGACAACACAAGATTGGAGCCCGGGGCAGGATCAATTCGTTTCAGAACTCTGACGGGTTTGCCCCGGGCAGTGATTTCGACTTCCTGGAGACCTGTTTTGCCGTGCAAGGCAGTTTCATACGTCTTTTCGATGCCTTTCTTACCAATCACGTCTGTACCGCGATAATTACCAAGCTGACCGGACTCTTCGAGCGCGCTCGCGTCGCCCTCGGATATCCGTCCAATGTAGCCTACGACATGCCCTGCAGACTTGCCCTGGGGATACTCACGGACCCAGCGAGCACGTAACTCGACCCCCGGAAAGCGAAACGAATGAGCAGAAAACCAGGCCGCCTCTGTTTCATTCAGGTTGTTGCGCAACACCACGCTCGCATAACGTCCAGACTCAGCCACACGTCGTTTAAAGCGCCGTTGATCGGTCGCGCTCATATAGACAATCGGCATGAGTTCACTGAATAACTCGTCGAGATTGCCGGCCCGCGCGGGGACAACCTCGAGGGTGTAACTCAAGTAATTACGCGCGAGCACCTCTCCGTTACGATCAACAATCTCACCCCTGCGCGGGGGGATTGGCACCACAGCAATGCGATTACTATCAGCGCGAGCCGCCAAACCTTCGTGGCGGTCTACTTGCAGCACCCAGAATCTGATCACGAGCAAACTAAAACACATCACAGCAAACAAACCTGCTACGACTGCGCGCAACAGAAATTTGTTTTTTTGCTGCAGACCTGTTTTTTTAAACTCGAACATGATTCGGGCAGATCAAACAGTATTGGCATCGGCATCGTTCATCCGATGCTGAGGCAACAATAACAACCAACCCACTGCAGGCCATAATGCGGCAGTCAGCAGCACACCGATGATCCAGGACCAGCCAGCCCAAAAATTTGCCAGCCAGGCGCAGATCAGGATACCGATGAGTTTGGCAATAAAAAATACGGGCAGCATGTGCAAGCCCTGACTCCACAAATCAAAGCGCAGCAACCGGCGTTGCAAAACGCTCGCACCGTAAGCCACCATCGCATAGGTCAGGGCCTGCTGTCCAAGCGGTCCGACATCATGCACATCCATCATCAGACCGAAGATGAACGCTACGACCATCCCGATGCGACGCGGTTCATGCACGCACCAAAAGGCGATCACCAGCAACAACAGGTCTGGCGCGACCATCCAGCTTCGCCAGGGGAGCAGCGACAGCATCCAGACCCCGATAATTGTTGCCCAGATATAACGCGGACTGGTCAGATTTTCGCGTGGATCAGGGCGTACAGCATGCGGACGCGGCACCGGTGGGCGCGTCGCACGGGATCGGGTACTTGCCATCTCACTTTGACTTGGTCGACGCACCAGTTGGCTCCGATTTAAGTTTGGATGCAGATGGCAAAGGTGCAACCGGTGTCTCGTTGCCATCCACAGGAACCTGTAAGACCAGGAAATGACGATAACGTTCCGGATGGGATGACGGCTGGCCTTCCGCGCGGGCAAAACCTGTGGAGGAATTACGCTCAACGCTCTCTATCTTGGCCACGGAAAGTCCAGGTGGGAACACTCCCCCCACTCCGCTTGTGACGAGCATATCGCCTTCGCGAATATCGGCATCGCTTGAAAAATAACGCACTTCTACTTTGCCAGGCGAGGTTGAGCCAAAGGCGATCAATCGCAAACCGTTACGTAAAATCTGTACAGGGATGGAGACCACCTCATCGGTGAGCATCGCGGCCTCGGAGGACATCGGGGTCACACGAATGATCTGTCCGACCACCCCACCCTCGTCAATGATGGGCATGCCAGGAGCGATCCCTGCCGTGCTCCCCTTGTTGAATACCAGCCGCCTGTTGAAAGCATTCGCAGGCTCATAGAGCACCTCAACCACGATGGCAGGCTGATCCACCGCTTTATCAAACACACCCATCAATCGGCGAAGCTGGGCATTTTCGGCTGCGAGCTGCGCAGCGTTGCTGGTGACTTGGGCGAGCTCGATGCGCTGGCGTTGCAGGCCTTCGTTTTCGGCTTTTATCGCCGCTGCTGCGCTATACCAGTCATGCACTAAGAAAGTCGCATCGCGAGGCAGCATGACTGCCCGCTGAAACGGGTAAAGCACCATCGAAATCGACTGGCGCAGGGGATTGAGTGTTTTCCAGTTAGCATCGGTGACTAGCAGAGCCAAAGCAAGCAGCACCATGAGTGCGAGCTTAACTTCGGCGGCAGGCCCACGTCGAAATAACCGCAGAGTGACGTGTCGTTGCATGAAAAAGCAGACGACTAGTCGTTAATAAAAATAGCGCCCAGCTTTTCGAGATGCTCGAGCGCATCGCCACAACCACGGACCACGCAAGTCAGGGGGTCTTCGGCAACGATCACAGGCAGGCCAGTTTCCTCTTGGAGCAGACGATCCAGATCACGCAACAAAGCGCCACCACCTGTCAGGGAAATACCCTTGTCAGTAATATCGGCCCCCAACTCGGGAGGTGTATTTTCGAGAGCGATTTTGACTGCGGACACGATCTGGTTGAGCGGGTCTGTCAGTGATTCGAGAATCTCATTCGAAGAAACCGTGAAGCTGCGTGGCACGCCCTCTGCGAGGTTGCGGCCTTTAACTTCGATTTCACGAATTTCTGAGCCGGGGAAAGCAGAACCGATTTCTTTTTTAATCAGCTCAGCGGTTGGCTCGCCAATCAGCATGCCGTAATTACGACGGATGTAGTTCACGATCGCTTCGTCGAACTTATCACCACCGACGCGCACAGAGCCCTTGTAGACCATGCCACCCAGCGAGATCACAGCGACTTCTGTCGTGCCGCCACCGATGTCGACCACCATCGAACCACTGGCGTCGGAAACATTCAATCCGGCACCGATCGCTGCGGCCATGGGTTCTTCGATCAGATAAACCTGGCTTGCACCAGCACCCAGAGCAGATTCGCGAATCGCACGACGCTCAACCTGGGTCGAGCCGCAGGGAACGCAAACGATGATACGCGGGCTAGGGGCCAGCATATTACGTGGATGCACCATACGGATGAATTGTTTGAGCATCTGTTCAGTGACAGTAAAGTCAGCAATCACGCCGTCTTTCATCGGGCGGATGGCCTCGATGTTGCCTGGAACACGACCCAGCATCTGCTTGGCCTCACGACCCACTGCCTGGATGATTTTTTTGCCGCCGGGGCCGCCATCGTGACGGATCGCGACAACCGAAGGCTCGTCAAGAACGATGCCCTTGCCGCGGACGTAAATCAAAGTATTGGCGGTCCCGAGATCGATCGCCATATCGCTGGAAAAATAACTACGGAGGAATCCGAACATGAGAGCTCAGCCAGAGAAAAAATAAACGCGAGAAATTGCGCAGGCGCGAGTGTGGAGCAAAGCTCTGAACACACTGCGATCAGCCCTCTATCATAACTTATAATTCAACATGATTCGTCAAATAGACCTTATGTTTTCAATGGATTGGTCCAGACCCTATGGCTCTTACCGAACAAGAAATTGCCCGTATCGCACGCCTTGCGCGCCTGCAACTCTCCGCCGAGCAGTTGAACCAGGCCCAAACTGAACTGAACGACATCCTGGGCCTGATCCAGGAGCTCCAGGCAGTCGACACGACCGGCGTCGAGCCACTTGCTCACCCCCTGTCTGCCATGACAGAGGTCCATTTGCGGCTGCGCGATGATGTCGTAACCGAAACCACCTCTTTAGAGCGACGCGACGCCCTGATGGCCAACGCCCCCGGCAAACGCGACGGACTATTCCTCGTTCCTAAGGTAATTGACTAATATGAGCCAGGCCTTACAGACATTCCCAAGCCTCGCCGCCCTGCGCCAGGCGCTGCAAGCCAAACAAATCAGCGCGACCGAACTCGCTCAGGAGTCACTGGCTGAAATCGATCGCACCAAGGCATTGAACGCTTTTGTTCATGTAAATGCCGATCTGACCCTGGCTCAGGCGCGCCAAGCGGACGCTTTACTTGCCAAAGGCAACGCGCCCGCGCTAACCGGCATCCCGATCGCACACAAGGATGTCTTTGTGACACAAGGCTGGCGCAGTACTGCTGGCAGCAACATTCTTAAAAACTACGTCAGCCCATTTGATGCCACCGTGGTGAGCCGACTGCTTGAGGCAGGCGCCGTATCGCTTGGCAAGCTCAATTGCGACGAATTTGCGATGGGCTCAGGCAATGAGCACTCAGCCTTTGGTCCCGCCCGCAACCCCTGGGATCACCAGGCAGTCCCGGGCGGCTCATCCGGCGCCTCAGCCGCAGCGGTAGCCGCCAGGCTCGTGATGGCCAGCACAGGCACCGACACAGGCGGATCTGTGCGTCAGCCAGCGGCCCTGTGCGGGGTCAGCGGCATTAAGCCTACCTACGGTTGTGTCTCACGCTACGGAATGATTGCCTATGGTTCCAGCCTGGATCAGGCCGGCCCGATTGCACCGAGCGCCGCTGACTTATTAGAGTTGCTTGATCCCATGAGCGGATTCGATCCGCGAGACTCAACCAGTGCAGAGTTTTGCAATGGTGTGGCCAACGCCCCCGGACGTATTCGCGCAGACTTTGAGCGTGCGACACAGCAATATTCTGGCGGCACGGCCGAACACCCCCTTAAAGGTTTGCGTATTGGCGTGCCACGCGAATATTTCGGTGAAGGCCTCTCAAATGACGTCGCCACAGCCGTCGAAACAGCTCTCGCGCAATTTGAAAAGCTCGGCGCCACGCGCGTCGATATTTCACTGCCACGCACACGCCTCTCGATCCCGGCGTATTACGTGATCGCACCGGCTGAGGCCTCAAGCAACCTGTCGCGTTACGACGGGGTGCGTTACGGCCACCGTGCAGACCAATACACCGACCTCGAGGACATGTCCGGGCGCTCGCGCGCAGAAGGCTTCGGTGCCGAAGTGCAACGTCGCATCCTGATTGGCACCTATGTACTGTCTCATGGCTATTACGACGCCTACTATCTGCAGGCACAACGACTACGTCGCATGATTGCGGATGATTTTCGTGCCGTGCTGGGCGCGCAATGCGACGTCATCATGGGTCCGGTTACGCCAACGGTTGCAAAACAAATTGGCGTGAATAACGACGACCCGACCGCCGACTGGCTGGCTGACATTTATACGCTCAGTCTTAATCTGGCAGGTCTGCCAGGCATGTCGGTTCCTTGCGGTTTCGGAGCAGGTGCAACGGGCGCACCCCTGCCAATCGGCTTACAGATCATCGGCAACTATTTCGACGAGGGCCGCCTGCTCGCAGTGGCTAACATCTATCAGCAAGTCACAGACTGGCACAAACGTATCGCGGGGCAAAAATAATGGCATGGGAAATCGTCATCGGCCTCGAAACGCACACACAGCTTTCGACGCAAACAAAAATATTTTCAGGTAGCAGCACGCGTTACGGCGCGCAACCCAATACACAGGCGAACGAAGTAGACATGGCCTTGCCAGGCGTCTTGCCTGTCATGAACAGGGCCGCCGTCGAACACGCGATTCGCTTTGGCCTTGCCATTGATGCGACCGTCGCACCGTATTCGGTTTTTGCACGTAAAAACTACTTTTACCCCGACCTCCCTAAAAACTATCAAATCAGCCAGATGGATCACCCAGTTGTAATTGGTGGCTCCCTGTCGTTTTTTGTAGGCGACGAAGAAAAAACCGTCAACCTTACCCGTGCCCATCTCGAAGAAGATGCAGGCAAGTCCATGCATGATGACTTTGTCGGTCCGCATGGCGAATCATCCTCGGGGATTGACCTCAATCGTTGCGGCACACCTTTGCTTGAAATCGTCACCGAACCAGAAATGCGTTCAGCTGCCGAGGCTGTGGCCTATGCAAAAACCCTGCACAGTCTGGTCATGTGGCTGGGCATCTGCGATGGCAATATGCAAGAAGGCTCGTTCCGGATTGACGCCAACGTCTCTGTGCGTCCGGTCGGCCAAAAAGAATTTGGTACCCGCTGCGAAGTCAAAAACGTCAATTCCTTCCGTTTTCTTGAGCGCGCCATTCAGTACGAAGTCCGTCGCCAGATCGAGCTGATCGAAGACGGCGGACGCGTCGTACAAGAAACACGCCTGTATGACTCTGATCGTGACGAAACACGCAGCATGCGCAGCAAAGAAGACGCGCATGACTACCGCTACTTTCCAGACCCAGACCTCCCGCCGCTTGTCATCGCGCAGAGTTGGATAGACGAGGTCCGCAGTGCCATGCCTGAGCTTCCCGCCTCATTGCGTGCGCGGTTTGTCGGCGAATACGGTCTGGCTCCCGTTGATGCTGCGCAACTCACCAGCAGCCGCGCACTGGCAACCTATTTCGAGGAATGCGTTCGCGCGCTGCCAGCAGGTCAGGCAAAGCTCGCCGCAAACTGGGTCATGGGCGAGGTGTCAGCCACCCTCAACCGCGAAGAAAAAGACATCGCTGACTGCCCTGTCACCGCTGTGTCCCTTGCCGTATTGCTCGGCAAAATTCTGGACAACACCATCTCCAACAAAATCGCACGCGATGTGTTTGCTGCGATGTGGCTTGGAGAAAACGGTGGACAACCCGATGCGATCATTCAGGCTAAGGGCCTCACCCAGATCAACGATACAGGCGCCATCGAAGCCATGATCGACAAGGTGATGGCCGACAACGCCACGATCGTTGAGGAATATCGCGCAGGCAAACAAAAAGGCTTTAATTCACTGGTCGGTCAGATTATGAAAGCCGCCCGTGGCAAAGCTAATCCGCAACAGGTCAACGATTTGCTTAAGGCAAAACTGGAAAGCTGATTAACGTGTTGTTTCAAGGTCGTTAATGAAGTTAATCGGGCCAGACATTTGACTGTCTGGCCCGACTAACATTCTACGTACGATGAATCAAACAATACCGTAGCGATGACGGTATGCCAGCACATCCGCCTGATAAGCCGCGAACTCAGCATTGCCCTCAAGCAAGGCCAAAATATCTGTCAGTGAAGCGATACTCACAACAGGCAAACCATAACGCTGCTCAACCTCCTGGACTGCGGAGTGAGCAGACAACGCGCCCTCCGCTCCGGCTCGCTCCATGCGATCCATCGCAATCAGTACCGCCGCAGGCTCAGCACCTGCCGCACGGATGATGTCAACCGACTCGCGCACCGAGGTCCCGGCCGTAATGACGTCATCAATGATGACTACGCGGCCTTTGAGCGGCGCGCCAACCAGTACACCGCCCTCACCGTGATCTTTGGCCTCTTTGCGGTTGTAAGCAAAAGGAATATCACGACCTGGCAGTGCAGGATGATTAGCCAGCGCAACCGACGTCGCAGTCGCCAGAGGAATACCTTTGTAAGCAGGACCAAACAGCATATCGAACTGAATATCCGAATTCACCAGCGCCTGAGCATAAAATTGAGCCAGACGGCCAACGGAGGCACCGGAGTTAAACAGACCCGCATTAAAAAAATAAGGGCTGGTACGACCTGACTTGGTGACAAAGCTGCCAAAACGCAAAACGCCTTCGTTTAAGGCAAACTGCACAAAGGCGCGACGATCCGAATCCGTTGACATGAGTATTCCAAAATTAATTCGACATGCAGACATTATCTCACTGACCAGGAGCTTTCCTTGCTACGCATCACCTCCCTGAACCTCAACGGTATCCGCTCGGCCTATAACAAAGGTCTGCTTGACTGGCTCAAAACCCACCAAGCAGATATTTTGTGCCTGCAAGAGCTCAAAGCACATCTGGCAGATATTCATGATGACCTGCAGCATCCGCTAGATTACACAGGGCATTTCTGTGCGGCGGAGAAAAAGGGTTATAGCGGTGTAGGAATCTATCTGCGTAAAGAGCCAGAGCGCATTTTGAGAGGGATGGATTGCCCGGAATTTGATACCGAAGGTCGCGTCATCCGAGCAGACTGGGCCAATCTGTCAGTCATTAGCGCCTACTTGCCCTCAGGCTCGAGCGGGCCGGAGCGTCAGGAGGCCAAATTCCGTTTTCTGGATAAATTTGGTCCCTGGATGCAGGCACTCATGGATGACAACAAAAAAACGGGTCGTGAGTATGTCGTCTGTGCGGACTGGAATATCGCGCACAAAGAAATCGATCTCAAAAACTGGAAATCGAATCAGAAAAACTCAGGCTTCACGCCCGAGGAGCGAGCCTGGGTCACGCATGTTATTGATGAAATCGGCTTTGTAGATGTGTTTCGCCAGCTCGATGCCCGCGCTGAGCAATACACCTGGTGGAGTAACCGCGGACAAGCCTGGGCCAAGAACGTAGGCTGGCGTCTGGATTATCAGTTAGTCACACCAGGCCTTGCCGCCAAAGCCCGCACAACCAGCATTTACAAGGATGAGCGGTTTTCAGATCACGCCCCACTCACGATTGATTACGACTTTAACCTTGGCTAGCAGCCATGCTGACAGCACCGCAGGCGCTCAGACGCCAGCGGTATCGATCCGGTCGATATCACGCCTGCGCCAATGCAGCAAAAGTAATCCCGGTATGGCAATCAATACGGTCAGGATAAAAAAAGTGGGCCAACCCGCATACTCAACCATAGGTGGGGTAAGCGGGCCTGCCAGGTAGGTGCGTCCCACCGCAGAGAGCGCAGACAACAAAGCGAACTGCGTCGCTGAAAACTGCTGGTTACACAAGCCCATCAGCAATGCCACAAAAGCAGCTGTCCCCATGCCACCACATAAGTTTTCCAAGCCTACTGCGCCGGCCATGAGCCAGATATTATGCGGAGCAACCGAGATCACCCAGAACCCAAGATTCGACACGGCTTGCAACACGCCAAACAGCATGAGTGAGCGATAGAGGCCAAGCTTGGCCATCAACGTGCCGCCAGCAAGTGCGCCAACAATCGTCGCAGCCAGCCCAAGGAGTTTATTCACCGTACCAACTTCGGTAGCGGTAAAACCCGCAGCGCGAATCAGAAATGTTGTGGACAGCGCGCCAGCAAACGCATCGCCTAACTTATAGAGCACGATCAGAACCAAAACCGTGATGGCCTCGGGACGACTGAAAAATTCTTTAAAAGGCTTAAACACCGCATCAGCGAGTGAGCGCGGGGCGAGCGCAACGACATCGGGCTCTGGTGCCCAGATTGTCGCCAGTGCGTTCACAAGCATCAAGCCGCCCATCAACATATAGGTATGCCCCCAGCCAAGCCACTGATCCGCCAGGATCAAGGCGAGCCCCCCCGACACCAGCATCGCCAGCCGATAACCCAGCACAGACAGCGCCGCCCCCGCACCGCGCTCAGCCTTATGCAAGACATCACTACGGTAGGCATCAAAAGCAATATCCTGCGTTGCAGAACAAAATGCCACCGCAACAGCGAGTAATGCGAGTGGTAATAGGTTTTGCGCGGGCGAGAGCAAACCCATCGTCATCATGCCAAGTGCCAATAACACTTGCATCAGCAGCATCCAGCCGCGCCGACGACCAAGCAAGGGCGGTGCGTAACGATCAATCAAAGGTGCCCATAAAAACTTCAGCGTGTAGGCCGTGCCAACCAGCGTCAAAAACCCGATCTGCTGCAATGAGATCTGCTCAACCGTGGCCCAAGCCTGCAAGGTGCCGCCAGTCAGCGCCAAGGGCAGCCCACTGGCAAATCCTAGCCCTAGCAGCGGTGCAACACGGCGACTTGTGTAGAGGCTAGAGGTTCGAGTGGTCATACGTGCGATTTACCTGCTTGGGCGGTAAATCGATAGACCGCCAGCGTGCTGCGCCAACCGGCCAGCCACGTCACCTCATGCTGATCATTAAAGGTCGCACGCTCCAGTAATTGAAAGTCAAGCGTATCCGCGAGACGTTCAAAGTCCTTAAGGGTGCATAAATGAATATTGGGTGTGTCGTACCACCCATAAGGCATCTGCCCCGTGACGGGCATGCGCCCCTTCAGGATCGACCAGCCGTGGGGCCAGTAGCCAAAGTTCGGAAAAGAAACAATCCCGTTACGCGCCACGCGCGCCATCTCTCTGAGAATATGTTCGGTATTGTGCATCGACTGTAACGTCTGCGAGAGCACCACAGTATCAAACTGCTGATCCTCGAACATCGCCAAGCCGTCCTCAAGGTTTTGCTGGATCACATGTACGCCACGCTGCACGCAAGTCAGTACGCGCGCATCACTGATCTCGACACCGATCCCTTGAACATTTTTAGTGTGTTTAAGGTGTGCAAGCAATGTACCGTCGCCACACCCGAGATCCAGTACGCGGCTCTCAGGCTTGACCCATTGCGCAATACGCGCAAGGTCTTCACGCAAGGGAGTTTGATTGTTGTGCGGGCTCATGGCTGCACCTCGTCTTTCTTTGAAGATCCCGAAACAGTCGCTGCAATCCGCAAGAAATAGGCGCGCATCACGGCGTGATAACGCGTGTCGTCCAGCAGAAACGCATCATGCCCATGCGGAGCATCAATTTCGGCATAGGTCGCAGACTGATGATTTTTAAGCAATGCGCGTACGATTTCACGCGAACGCTCAGGTGGGAAACGCCAATCCGTCGTAAACGAGACCAACAAAAAGTCCGCCTGCGCTGGGGCCAGCGCGCGCGCAAGATCGCCCTGCGTTTCGCGTGCAGGATCGAAATAATCCAGCGCGCGTGTAATCAATAGATAAGTATTAGCATCGAAATAGCGAGAAAATTTTTCACCCTGATAACGCAGGTAAGACTCAACCTCGAACTCAACACCGTAGCCGTAATGAAAGGCGCCGCCCGCAGCAGGTTCACGCTGTGTCCGACCAAATTTTTCCGCCATATCGTCATCAGACAGATAAGTAATATGACCCACCATTCTGGCGACCGACAAGCCACTGCGCGGCACCGTGTTTTGTGCGTAATAGTTACCACCATGAAACTCTGGATCGGTAATGATGGCGCGGCGTGCGACTTCATTGAATGCGATATTTTGTGCGGATAATCTTGGTGTGCTGGCAATCACCACGCAATGCGCGACACGCTGGGGCAGCGTGATGGCCCAGCTCATTGCCTGCATACCACCCAGTGAACCGCCCATGACCGCAGCCAGGCGCTTGATACCTAACCTATCCGCCACACGCGCCTGAGCCTGTACCCAGTCTTCAACCGTTAAAACAGGAAAAGCAGCGCCCCAGGGCTTGCCTGTTTCTGGTGAGATCGAGGCGGGTCCGGTCGAACCAAAACAAGATCCAAGATTATTGATCCCAATGACAAAAAAAACATTGGTGTCAACTGGCTTGCCAGGTCCAACCATATTGTCCCACCAGCCAATATCCTCAGCATTGTCCGCAGCAATCCCCGCCACATGATGCGAAGCATTCAGCGCATGGCAGATCAAAACTGCGTTGCTCGCCTCCGCATTCAGCGTGCCATAGGTTTCGATCGCAAGTTCATAGGCATTGAGCGTGTGGCCACTTGCCAGAGAGAGCGGCTCATTGAATTGCATGAATTGGGTATGCACAACACCAACCGAGCCAGAAGGCGGGGTATCGATATTGAGGCCGGGCAAATGGGCGCCCAGGGATTCGGACGAAGCAGTCATACAGACCTTCTTTAGCTGGATTTATGAGGCGCCCGCAAGCGGATCAGGCAAATCGGCGCCAACTGAAGTAAAAGTTTAACATTGCATCTCAAGCTTGAGGAGCCATGATTCGCGAAGACACGACCACCCCAAGATTTTCTAAGCATTTAATTTGTAAAACACTGTAAAACACAGGGATTCTGCGAATTTCCAAATGCTCCATAAGCGAGCACACTGCAAGGCTTAATTGAGCTTGTGCACAGGGAAATTCATCCATGACAAAAACACCACTATCCGGGCGAGAGCTGCAATGCCTGGAGTGGGTGTCGCTTGGCAAAACCAGCTGGGAAACCGCCTCTATTCTTGGTCTGAGCGAACGCACCGTTAACTTTCATCTGCGCAATGCCTGCCGCAAACTCAATGTCTATGGCCGACAGGCCGGCGTTGTCAAAGCTGTACGCTTAGGCTTACTCCACACAGGCAATCAAGAGTCGAGCGAAAACACCTCGACCCAAACGGACTACTCGCTTACTTCAGAACCAGTGACCGCATAAACTCAAGCGCTTGTTCGCGCGGCAAAGCTTGCGTTGGTCCTGAGGCAACCACCTGCATCAGCATGCCACGATGGACCAACACCCGAGCCATCAGCAAAGAAGGCTGTTTGGCAACCAGCGTTTCCAGTTCAAAAAGCTGACCATCCAGTGCAGCCTGCGTCGGTGTTCGCCCACTCGAAGCAAATAGTGAGGTCAACAGGGCGCGTTTGATCGAGTGCTGCGCAGCCTCGTTAAGATTTTCAGGCAAGACGGCAAATCCGACAGCAAACACGGCAGGTCCGACGTTCGCGGCGGAAAGAAAAAACTCAAGCTGATGGCCGTCAATCTGAATTTGACGCTGCTCGGTCCGTTCTTTGGCTGGAAAAGCAAGGATGGCGTGATCTTCGGCCACACCCACTTCCCTCCAGTTGAATTCAGGACTACACCCCAGCAATAAAGCTAAAACGAGACCCGATAGCCAGAAACCCAAACACTTTCCCACCAGAAACCTACCATTCATTACATGACAATCATCATATTGTCGTTGAAATTAGTTACAACTGTGTACAGCGCCTATTTCACACCGAGTCGCGCGCATACTTTAAAATCCATACGATTGATGAATGAAAGGATTCTCTGTGACTGACACGCTGTCCAAACGGCTCGCACGCCTGAAGGCTCATCCCGAGGTACTGAGCCACTCGCTTCGCGGTATCGAAAAAGAAGGCCTACGTGTCGACCGTACGGGCCAGCTGTCTGCGCGCCCTCACCCCCAGGCGCTTGGGTCTGCCCTGACACACCCCCGGATTACGACTGATTACTCGGAGTCCCTGCTCGAGCTCATCACGGGCACGCACAACCGTGTGGACAGTCTCATTGCTGAGATCAACGAAATTCAGCGGGTCGTCTCGATCACTCTACGCGACGAACTGATGTGGAATCACTCGATGCCGGCACACTTGCCTGCAGAAAAAGATATCCCGATCGCCTGGTACGGCACTTCCAACACAGGGATGATCAAACACGTTTATCGCCGCGGACTGGCCGAGCGCTACGGCAAAACCATGCAATGCATCGCAGGTCTGCACTACAACTTTTCCTTTGACGAATCGCTCTGGGACATGCTCGACAGGAGCGAGGCGAGCCCACAGGACAGGCGATCCGCCGGCTACATCGCGCTGATTCGCAATTTCACCCGCTATAGCTGGTTGCTGATGTACCTCTTTGGTGCCTCACCTGCATTGTCACGTGATTTTTTACGCGGCAATACCGGCAATCTGCTCGAACTAGATGCAGAGACAATGTTTCTGCCTTACGCCACCAGCCTGCGAATGAGTGATCTGGGATATCAAAACAAGGCTCAATCTGGCCTCAAGCCCTGCTACAACGACCTCAATACTTTTTTAGAGCGTATCTATGACGCCGTGACCACACCGTGGCCCGCTTACGAAAAACTCGGTACGCATCGCAACGGTGAATGGATCCAGCTCAACACCAATACCCTGCAAATTGAAAACGAGTTTTACTCCAGCATTCGCCCCAAGCGCACAACAGGACCTTGCGAACGTCCGATAACTGCGCTCGCCGATCGCGGTGTGCAATACATCGAAGTGCGTTGCCTGGATATTGATCCGACTGAGTCCACGGGGATTTCGGCCCAGACGGCAAAATTCGTCGATGCATTTTTATTGTTTTGCGCGCTACAGGATAGTCCGGACTTTTCGGATAGTGGTTTTTGTCCTGAAAGCGCGGCCAATTTCTCGCTTGTCGTCAAACAAGGACGCGAGCCGGGCCTGATGCTCAGGCAGCAAGGAAAAGATATCAGACTAGAGGACTGGGCAAACAAACTGCTGGACGGTATTTCAGCATGCAGTGCCGTTTTAGCAGACAATCTGAAAGACACATCCTATGTGCTGGCACTGGATATGCAACGCGAAAAAATTCGTGATCCGAACCTCACGCCTTCGGCGAAAGTTCTGCGCACATTGCAGTCGGAAAAGATATCTTTCCATGACTACGCCTTGCAGATGAGCGCACGCCACGCCGAGTTACTCCGCCAAACAGGACTGACAGCCAGCGAGGCTACACTGGCTGAAAGTCAGGCAAAAACATCGATTTTGGAACAAAAACGCCTGGAATCAAGCGATACGGAGAGTTTTGACGACTATGTTGAACGCTTTCACCTGGCACTCAAAGCACCTGCAATGAGCAAAAACTGAGCGGAAAACATAACAAAATCGATCTTGATCTGGTGCGTCCGACAGGAATCGAACCTGTATCGAGAGCTTCGGAAACTCTAATTCTATCCATTGAACTACGGGCGCCAAGCGTCCAATTATAGCGGCAGACTAAAACTTGCGGCCTCAAGTCCGAAGAAGCCCAAACGATATCGCCTTATCCCGCTATAATCTCCCGGTTTGTAAGAAAAACCGTCAACAAACTGACAGGATTTGGTCATGAGCAATACACAGCAACATCAAGAATCACATACCGAAGAGCATCACTCTCCGATTAAAACGCCTAAACAGCTGATCGTTACGATCGTGCTGTCGTTTGTCGTGCCGATACTAATTATCATCCTCCTAGTGAATCTGGTCGCCGCAGGCAATCAGGTCGGCGCAGGCTCAGATACTCTCGGCCCCGAGGCGACGGCCAAACGCATTGCCCCAGTTGCACACCTCGAGCTCGTTGATGCAAGCGGTCCTAAGGTGTTCAAAACCGGCGAACAAGTCTACAAAGCTGTTTGCGCTGGCTGCCATGCGGCAGGTGTAGCAGGCGCACCAAAATTTGGCGATACGGCTAGCTGGGCCGCTCCGATCAAGACCGGTTTAAACACCATGGTCACCAACGCAATCAAAGGTAAAAACGGCGTTGGCGTCATGCCGGCAAAAGGCGGCAACCCCGCTCTGGATGATTTTGAAGTTACCCGCGCAGTTGTCTACATGGCCAATAACTCTGGTGCCAAGTTTGACGAACCTGCAGAGCCCGCTCCTGCGGCAGCGCCAGCAAAATAAATCCTGAAGTTCGAGAGCCCCATTAACGGCTCTATAAAAAACCGGTCACTGCATGCCAGCAGTGACCGGTTTTTTTATGTATAACTAATTACGCCGAGTGCGTCGCTAACAACGACATCCCTAATTGCACACGACGCTGAAGCCACAGGCTTGGGCGATAGCGTGGGTCACCGGTGACCTGCTGCATATTTTTCAAAATCTCAAGGATTTGACGTGCACCCAGTGCATCGCCCAAAGCCAAGGGGCCTTTTGGATAACCCAGGCCCAGTGATACTGCGCGGTCAATGTCCTGAGGTGTAGCAATCCCTTGCTGCGCGATATCGCAGGCGATATTCACAATCATGGCGGTAATTCTCTGCGCAACAAAACCCGCTGAGTCCTCGATCACACTGACACGCACATTGTCACTACCAAATAAGGCATGTGCTGTCGTGCGCCAGGCTGGGGCAGTTGCAGGTGACACCATCAGCGTGCGACGACGCGAACCTTCAAAATCATTCAAGGTATCTAAACCAACCGTACGCGCAGCATCAAGACCCTGCTCCACCACCGCCGTCGAAACATCCTGACCGTAAGGCGTCACAACCAGCAGGCTATCAAAGGAAGGCGTGCTGCCTGTTTCCAGCGTAGCACCCAGACTACGCAACAAATTCACCGCGCGCGCATGACCCAGTTCATGCGCATGGCTGACCCAGACCTTAGGAACGGATTGCTGCTCTGGCGCGGGAGGCTCAATCACAACTTTTTTCTGACCATCTTCGTAGTCATAAAAGCCTGCCTGTGTTTTACGGCCGTAAATCCCACCGGCCACGCGAATAGTGCCGATCGGAGAGGGTTTGAAACGTGGCTCATCAAAGAACTGGCGATAGATCGACTCCATCACCGCGTGCGAGACGTCAAGACCGGTCAGGTCCATCAGCTCAAAAGGCCCCATTTTGAATCCAGCCTGCTCGCGCATGATGGCATCAATCGTCGGGAAGGAAGTCACGCCCTCTTGTGCAATACGTAAGCCCTCGGTGTTCATACCGCGGCCAGCGTGGTTCACGATAAATCCGGGCATATCCTTGCAACGCACAGCGGTATGACCCATTTTGGTCGACAAGGCCATCAATGCATCACCGACCTTACGATCACTCTTCAAGCCATCAATGACTTCGACCACTTTCATCAGCGGTACGGGATTGAAAAAGTGATAACCCGCTAAGCGCTCGGGATGGGCACAAGCCGCTGCAATCGAGGTAATGGACAACGAGGAGGTGTTGGACACCAGGATGCAGTCATCCGAAACAATGGCTTCTAGGTCTTTAAAAAACTTTTGCTTGATATCCAGACGCTCAACGATCGCCTCGATCACCAGATCACAGTCTTTCAGCTCAGCCAGATCCTTGGCACCATGCACGTTGGCCAGGGCAGCCTCGGCGGCCTCAGCGGAAATCTTGCCCTTATTGACCAGTGTGGTCCAAGTCGTTGCCAACGCCTCTCGGGCTGCGATCACAGCCTGTGGCTGGACATCGAACAATCTGACCGTTAATCCTGCTTGAGCCGCGATCTGAACGATCCCACGTCCCATCGCCCCCGCACCTGCTACACCGACTATTTGAATATTTTTCATTTTTTGTTCCATTTCACCATTTGGGTCATTATCGCTCTAAGATTGACCTATGCAAAACACACTTCAGATAGGGCTTGCGGTCAGCGCTGACCAGGTAAGCGCTCTTTTTAAGCCTCGCGACCCACAGGGCAATAAAGGCAGCTTTGGTTGCGCCGCTATTCTTGGTGGCGCACGCGGCATGACCGGCGCGGTGATCCTCGCTGGCAGAGCTGCGCTGAAAACGGGAGCAGGCAAGGTTATGGTGGGGATTGCCCAGACCCCAATGCCCGTGGCGTACGACAGCGTCACCCCAGAATTGATGCTGCACGAAGCCGAAGAACTGATCGAGACAGCCATCAAAATGGATGCCTGGGCAGCAGGTTGCGGTCTTGGTCAATCTGAATACGCTTTAAATTTACTGCGCCAGCTTTTTATCAAACGCCGGGATATTCCGCTGGTTCTGGACGCGGATGGCTTAAATGCCGTGGCGAGCGGCGAAATCTCCCCCACCTGGGGCAGTGGTGAGATCGTGCTCACCCCCCACCCTGCAGAAGCTGCCCGACTACTCAAAACCGACACAAAAAAAATCCAGGACGACCGATCGGCTGCCGCCATGGCACTCGCTAAAAAATACAAAGTCTGGGTTGTACTCAAAGGCGCGGGGACAATCATCTGTGCACCCGATCTTTCCTGGCAAATCAACACTACCGGCAATGTCGGTCTAGCCACAGCCGGCTCGGGCGATGTTCTGACTGGCTTGCTGGTCAGCCTGCTTGCGCAGGGCTTGCCCATGTCTCAAGCAGTCCCTGCGGGCGTATGGTTGCATGGTGCTGCTGCAGACCAGCTCGTTCAACAAGGTATCGGTCCCATTGGTCTGACCGCTGGTGAATTAGCGGATGCCGCGCGCAGCGTTCGCAATCACCCCGCAAAATAAGTATGCTTGCACGCAAATAACAATCCTCTGGAGCCCTGTATGTCCACCCAAGTCTCACCGCCTGCAGTTACTACTGCACATACTCCTGCACTGACCCCTGTGCTCACTCCAGAAACCCAAGCACTGGCAGATCAATTGGCTGCAGGCATTCGCATGTGGATTGAATGCGAGTCGCCATCAAGCGATGCCGCTGCAGTAGAACGCATGGCAGCTCTGGTTGCCGATCAAGCCCGTGCAGCCGGCTTAACCGTCACACTTACCCATGCGGGTCCTAAAAACCTGCCAATCCTGGTCGCCTCTAACCGGGCCCCTGGCGATGAACGACCTGGCATTCTTTTACTCGCCCATCTGGATACCGTTCATCCGATTGGTACGCTCAAGATCAACCCCTGCCGTATCGAAGACGGCAAGCTATACGGGCCTGGCAGTTTTGATATGAAAGGCGGGACCTACCTGGCACTCGCCGCGTTAGGCGAATTATCCGCAGCAGGCTCGACCCCATTGCCTGTAGACTTTTTAATGGTGCCAGACGAGGAAGTCGGCAGCCACGCCTCACGGCCTGCCATTGAGTCCTATGCCAAACGTGCCCGCTACACACTGGTCTGCGAACCTGCACGCCCCAATGGTGGCAAATGCGTCACAGCACGTAAAGGGACAGGCATGACGAAACTGACCGTCACAGGTCGCCCCTCACATGCTGGCATGGCACACGAAAAAGGTCGTAGCGCAATTCGCGAAATGGCGCATCAAATCATCGCACTTGAGGCGATGACAGATTACAGCCGTGGCATCACCGTGAGCGTTGGCACCATCTCTGGCGGTACCGTCACAAATACCGTCCCGTCACATTGCGAAGTCATGGTGGATTTTAGGATCCCGGATGAGGCGGCAGGCAAGGAAATCGAAGCCAGAATGCTATCTCTCAAGCCCGTCGATCCAGATACCACCCTCAACATCGAGGTAGAGCTCAACCGACCTGCGATGGTAAAAACACCTGAGGCACAAGCACTGCTCGACAAGCTGATTGTTTATGCCGATGCGGCTGGCTTCGAGCTGATAGATGCACCCGTGACTGGAGGTGGCAGTGATGCAAACTTTACTGCTGCGCTAGGTATACCTTCGGTAGACGGTCTGGGCGCTGAGGGCGATGGCGCACACACCTTGCGCGAATACATCTTTGTCTCTGCGCTGCCACGCCGTCTGCAATTCTGGCGCAATACGCTTTCAACGTTGGTTTAACAGACGTTTACGATGAGGTTTTGATCAACATCGCCTTGAGCATATCAAGGCGATTCTTAGGACTCATCGCCTCAGCCTCGGGTTGCTGATCAGGCGCACTAGACAGTCCCATTTCCTCAATAAAGCGCGATGGCTCTCGCAGCAAATCCTCACGCGCGCGCCTGCGTTTTTTACACCAGCTCAAATGCAGGCTGCGCTGTGCGCGAGTGATCCCCACATACATCAGACGCCGCTCCTCCTGAATGCGCGAAACAAGCGCCTCGGCGATACTCGCAGCATCTCCTTCGTCATCATCACGCCCCATGTGAGGCAAAAGCCCCTCCTCGACGCCGAGCAAATATACGTGCGGATACTCAAGACCTTTTGAGGCGTGAAGCGTAGATAATTTCACCGCATCGGGCTCCTCGTCCTCACCGCGCTCAAGCATTGTGACAAGCGCCACATGCTGAACCAGATCAAACAAGCCCATACTATCGGCATCAGCCTTGCGCTTGAGCCAGCCAACTAATTCCAGCACATTGTGCCAGCGGCTTTGGGCAGGCTTTTCATCAAAGGTATCGTAAAGATATCTTTCGTACTGAATCGCGCCAATCAAATCATCAAGAATGTCGCCTGCAGGTTCAGCGGCCTGAACTTTCTGACCCACCTCGGTTTTACCCGCACGAAATTGAATTCGAACAATAAACTCACCAAAAGTACGCAATGGTTCGAGCTGACGCGTATTCAGTCTGGACTCAACGCCTTGCTCAAACAAGGCAGCAAATAATGAAATTTTTCGCTCACCCGCATATTGGCCA
>CAINDJ010000259.1 GCA_903847325.1 uncultured beta proteobacterium
AGCCTGCGCAACTTCAAAACGTCCGCTGATCACCGCTTCTCCCGAGGGGATCGCTTCCCTGATCCGGGGCGCGGACTGGATCTTGCCGTCCAATAAAATAGCCAATCTCCGGCCCACGTTAGCCGCGGTCACATCCGCGAATTTCTTGGCTCCTTCGGAGTTAAATTTCAAAGCGACTACCGGCTCATTGAATTCCGCGGAACTGAAATGTACTTCGGCATTGGTCAAAGAATCACCGGTCAGAAGAGCTTTCGATTCCAGTAAAAGCGGTTCATTTTCTTCCTCAGAACGTTTTAACTCAAAACCTTCCGGGACTTTACCGTCTAAAGCCGCTTTTAATTTATCCTGATCCTGAGAAACCAGTTTGAATTCCAACATCGCCGTCCGGCCGATAATTCCTATCGCTCTCTCGCGTTCGGTAATTCCGGGAAGCTGAACCACTATCTCGTCTTCGCCCTGTTTCTGAATAGAAGGTTCCCTGACCCCGAACTCGTCAATCCGGTTACGCAGAACTTCTATGGCCCGGTCAGCCGCGTCATCCTTAGCCTTACCGGTCAGGTGGCTGGTATCCACTTTTAATAAAAGATGCATCCCGCCCTGAAGGTCAAGGCCGAGATTGATCCTTTTTTGTAAGGGAAAAGAATAATAAGCGAATACTCCAGCTAAGGCCACGATCAAACCAATCTTCATCAAAAGTTTTTTCTCCATCTTATTTCCCTTGAGTTGTGCTGGGTGCGTTCTTCAAAGCGGCTATCGAGATCTTTTCCACCTCTATATTGACGTTATCGTCTACCCTTAAAATTACGATAGTATCCTTTACATTAGTGATAGTTCCGTGTATGCCGCTGGCGGTAATCACCTCGTCGTTCTTTTTCAGATTGGCGAGCAAGTTGATTACTTGCGGTTTTTGCCAGAAAAAACTCAAAACAATCGCTACAAATGGTGGGCCGCTGTCATTTTCGCTGGACCAGGCTGGATTATTCCCGGCATGATCAAAATGATTGGTGGTGCATTTCTTTCATTCCTAGTGCTTCAGCAAGAGCTCACACCCGTTCTTGCAAGTGAGCCTACCCGCATGTATACCGCTGGTTTTTCTTACGTTTTTAATGATCCTGTCTGGGTCATTGCCATTACCGCACTTTTTGTTGTGTTGTCGCAGGTAAAGATCAATGTCACGAATGCCTATGCAGGCTCGCTGGCCTGGTCGAATTTTTTCGCTCGTCTGACGCATAGCCATCCAGGACGAGTTGTATGGCTGGTGTTCAATGTATTGATTGCAACCCTGCTCATGACACTTGGCGTATTTCGGGCTCTGGAACAAGTGCTCGGTCTGTACAGCAATGTCGCTATCGCCTGGATCGGTGCCATCGTAGCTGACCTGGTCATTAATAAACCGCTGGGACTGTCCCCCAAAGGCATTGAATTCAAGCGTGCTTACCTCTACGACGTTAATCCTGTCGGAATAGGTGCAACCATCCTTGCCGCGATACTTGCCCTGCTTGCCTACAACGGCTACTTTGGCGAAATCGCAAAAGCCTTTGCTCCGTTCATCGCTTTATTCGCGTCCTTGATCGCCTCGCCTTTAATCGCCTGGTTCACGCAAGGGAAATGGTACATCGCACGACGTGCCCCCCCGTCAGTCAGTCCCAATAAGATTGTTCAGTGCAGCGTATGTGAAAATGAATTTGAATCACCCGACATGGCACACTGCCCTGCCTACGGCGCCCCTATTTGCTCTCTTTGCTGCACGCTTGATTCCCGCTGTAATGACTCTTGCAAACATGGCTCCAGACTCGATGAGCAAGTCACAGGCTGGATGGCACACATACTGCCCGATACCTTGTCCGAGCGCTTCAAATCCCGTGCGGGTCGTTTTTTGCTTGTTTTCCTGTCGCTATCACTCGTCTTGGCCACCGTAATGGGGATTGCACTGACGCAAGAAAGTTTGACGGATACAACTCCGCTTCATTCACAAGGAAATATTTTTTATAAAATATTTCTAATGCTCATGTTTGTTGTAGCCGTTTGCAGTTGGTGGGTTGTATTGATCAGCGAGAGCCGCAAGCTCGCGCAAGAAGAATCCAATGCGCAAAGTCGCTTGCTCCAGCGTGAAGTAGAAACGTTGCGACGTACCGATGCGGCGCTGCAATTAGCCAAGGATGAAGCTGAGCGCGCCAACCATGCAAAAACCCGCTATGTGGCGGGTATGACGCATGAATTGCGTACCCCCCTGAACAGTATTCTCGGCTACTTGCAGATTCTGCTAAAAGAAAACAAACTCGATCAAAAACAGCGTGAATCATTACGCACCGTACAAAGCAGCGGCATTCATATGGCAGGGCTTGTCGATGACCTGCTTGATCTGGCGCATATTGAATCAGGTCGTTTAAGACTTGAAACAGCGGCCATCCCACTGCCTTTGCTGCTGGACGAGCTCGTGAGAATGATTCGCCCGCAAGCCATCGCGCGAGGCTTGCAATTTGAATATATTGTGCATGGAGAAATGCCCGACTGGGTTAAAGGCGATGCAAAAAGACTCACGCAGGTCCTGATCAATCTACTAGGCAATGCGATTAAATTTACTGACAAAGGCATGGTGACGTTACGCATCGACGCGCGCGCGCAAGTCCTTCTTTTCAAAGTCGAAGACACCGGCGTGGGTATTGCCCCGCAAGATCAACAACGAATATTTCTTCCTTTCGAGCGCGGTGGTGCTGCGCGCAGACGTGGCGAACCCGGAACGGGACTAGGCCTGACGATTACGGGTCTGCTCACTTCGATGATGGGCGGTGACTTGTCCATGACAAGCACCTCCGAGCAAGGCACTACATTTACCGTACGACTTTATTTACCTAAAGCACCTGATCCTGGAATCACACTTAAAACGCTAGGACCTGTATCCGGTTACGTGGGGAGAAGGCGGACCTTACTGGCTGTCGATGATCAGCCCGATCAACGACAAATGCTTGCCGCGCTGCTCAATCCACTTGGATTCATCATGCATGAGGCTGCAAGCGGCAGCGAATGCCTGGAAAGCCTGAAAGATATTCGACCCGATGCCATTTTGCTTGATCTGACCATGGATGAAATGGATGGCTGGGAGACAGCGAAAGCGATCCGGGAACAAGGGTATACAGATATTCCGATCATTCTTGTTTCTGCAAATTTATATGATAATCATCCTGAGAAAATTCAAGCTGCACGTTGTCAGGCATTCGTCGCAAAGCCCGTTTTAGAATCCGAACTCGTTGGTGTACTGGGTCGGTTTTTAGGAATAGAGTGGATCGCTGCGGGACTCAATACCGCTGACTTGCCAGATATGTTCGGACCGCAAGCAGATGTCATTGAACAAGAAATACCCGTCTCTCTGAAAGAAAAACTTGCTCCGATGATCAAGATCGGTCATGTCCAAGGATTACTCGATACACTCGATGAGCATGCGAAACACGAGCCTTCTCATCAGACGTTGGTCGCTCAATTACGCACCCTTGTGCAGCGCTTTGATTTTGAATCACTCCTTGAATTAACGAAAGATAAAAGTATCGAGTAACCCATGCAAGCAGAAATGAATTCCTCATCCAAAGATCGGACGGTTTCATAAAGTTTCCTATCCATCAGCCGAAAATCTGATGCATTTTCTGGAATAGACCCA
>CAINDJ010000260.1 GCA_903847325.1 uncultured beta proteobacterium
ATCTGAGCAAAGTAAAAAAAAGCAATAGAAAAGTGACTACATACAACGGCTTGTACCAATCAATTACAGATTGGGTATTCCGGACCATCGTGACCGGTCATTCCGGGCTATCGTGACCGCCGATTCCGACGCATCGTGACCGATGATTCTGGTCTATCGTGACCGTTTTTCAACCCCGACTGGAATGGTCGGTCACGATACCGGAATCATCGGTCACGATGCCGGCACGGCGTCGTACTGCAGCGTTATGGGTTGTGCATAACTATCCACCCAAACAGGCAAACCTTCCAGCTCTTACCCGGAGTCGGTATGCCTGTAGCAAGGATTACTATGCGCAAAATAAAGGATGTCTTGCGTCTGAAGTTAGACGCACAGCTCTCTCATGAACGGATAGCCGCATCTCTGGGGCTATCCAAAGGCGTAGTCACCAAGTACGTCACCTTGGCGGCAGCCGCACAGCTTGATTGGCCGACCATTCAAGGTCTTGATGAAGCCGATCTGCAACGCAGGTTGCTGCCGGCCCCCGCCAAGCACAGCGACGTGGCGCTACCAGACTACGGCTATGTTCATCAGGAATTGCGTCGTAAAGGCATGACGCTGATGCTGCTCTGGGAGGAGCATGTCGGTCAACGCCCTGAGCAACGTACCCATAAATACTCGCAATTCTGCGAGCACTATCGACAGTATGCCCGCGCGCTTAAACGATCCATGCGCCAGACCCACCGCGCGGGCGAGAAGCTGTTTGTAGACTTTGCCGGACCGACACTTGGGTTGAATAACGGCGATCGGGTGCATATCTTTGTCGCTTCGCTGGGCGCCTCGAGCTATACCTTTGCCTGTGCAACACCGCGAGAATCCATGATGGATTGGTTGAACTCCATCTCTTTAGCCTTAAGGTTTTATGGTGGCGTGCCACAGTTGATCGTGCCGGACAACCCTCGCGCCATGATCAGCGACCCTGATCGCTACGAGCCTGGCACCAACGTGACTGTTGCCGACTTTGCTCGTCATTACAGCACCTCGGTCTTGCCTGCGCGTCCCTACCATCCGCAAGATAAAGGCAAGGTGGAGTCGGCGGTTCAAGTTGTTGAACGATGGATCATGATGCGCCTGCGTAATACTCGGTTTAACTCTATCGATGATGTGAATGATTCTATTCGGCCGCTACTTGATCGGTTAAACAATAAGAACTTCCAAAAAATGCCGGGCACGCGCGCCAGCTGTTTTACGCAAATCGATGCGCCTGCACTACAACCGCTGCCAGCCCAGCTGTGGGAGTTTGCGGTATTCAAACTTGTGCGCGTACATATCGATCAGCACATTGACTTTGAAGGACATCGCTACAGCGTGCCGCAGGCATTAGTGAGTCAGCAGTTAGAGGCTCGAGTGACGGCGCACGCCGTGGAGGTCTTGCACCGTGGTCAGCGGGTAGCGTGTCACGCACGCAGTATGCAAAAAGGTGGCTACACAACGGTTGCCGAACACCTGTCGGCCGCACACCGTGCGCACATGGAGTGGACACCTGAGAGGCTCATTCACTGGGGCGAGACGATTGGGGTGGCCACCGGCAGGTTTGTCTCCAAGCTCTTGCATATGCGACGACACCCCGAGCATGGTTATCGCGCCTGCCTTGGGTTGTTCTCTTTAGCTAAGCGCTATGGCAAGACGAGATTGGAGGCGGCCTGTTTACTCGCTCTTGAGCTTGGCGTGACCAAGTACAGCCATGTGCGTGACATTCTGGCCAATAACCGCGACCAAGTCAGCCAGCAAGATGCCACTCAATGGACCAGCCCCGAGCACGAACACGTCCGTGGCCCGAGCTACTACCAATAGGACTTTTAATCATGATGACCCATACAACGCTAGACCAGTTAAAAGAATTAAAACTACAGGGCATGGCAGACAGCCTGCAAGAACAGTTGATGCAAGCCACCATTAGTAGCATGAGCTTTGAAGAACGACTCGCACTCTTGGTTGATCGCGAGATCAACTGGCGCAATGATAAAAAGCTTGTACGTCTTTTAAAGAATGCTCACCTACGTTATCCACAGGCTGCGATTGAAGATCTAGATACTCGCGCCGGCCGAGGGCTCGACCGCAAAGAGATCATGAGTCTTGCGCTAGGCGACTGGGTGACCAATGGTCAGACAATCTTTATTACTGGGCCGACTGGCGCGGGCAAATCCTGGCTGGGTTGTGCACTGGCTCAATACGCCTGCCGCCGAGGTCACTCGGTTTATTACCAGCGCGTGCCGCGCCTGACAGAAGATTTAAAAATCCGACACGGCAACGGCACCTTCGGCAAATGGCTGATACAGATCGCCAAAACTGACGTGTTGTTACTGGATGATTGGGGGATGACTGGTCTGGATGCCCATACGCGGGCTGATTTACTCGAACTGATTGACGACCGAGCCGGCAGCAAGGCTACCATCATCACGAGTCAATTACCCATCGAACATTGGCACGCCTGGATCGGAGATGCCACGATTGCTGACGCGATCATGGACCGCTTAATGCAAAAAAATCACCGCCTGACTTTAGCGGGAGAATCACTACGGCAAAAGCCAAAAACCACCAAACAGGAGAAAAAAATTAACCCATCGTGACCGATGTACTTATAATTTAAGGGCACAACACATCACGCTGCGCAACTGGTCACGATAGGTCAGAATCAGCGGTCACGATAATCGGAATACGCACCTGGCTTTGAATTCAACGACTTTGAAATAGGAAGGCGCGAAGAATTGATAGAAGAGTTTGGTGGCTCTAAAAAAAATATCGAAGCAATTGAAGCGTTAACTAGAGTCTAGTAAAACAACGATATCAAGGCGATCAAGCAATTCGTCCGGTAGCTAGACGCTGTAGGTTTTGTCCGTTCAACAGGGCGTTTCCAACGTGAAAAAAATGTTCAGAACGCTAGGGTTTCTAGGAAATCAGATGGTGGCCCGGGGCGGTGTCGACCAAGGCCTGAGGATGGTTAATCCTGCGTCTGTAGAATATGTCTCAAATTCTATTTTTGAATAGGCATACAAATATAGGTACTTTCACTACCTTTATTAAACAACATACAGTTGTCTCTAGTTGAGTAACAAGTACTAACAGCATTATCCGCGAGGCGAACTTGACACCACTGTATTTGCTGAGCAGAAGAGTTGCCAAAACAACCAATCAGTACAAAACCCATAGAAATTTTTTTTATGAGACTTAACATTTGCATGTCCCCTTAGTTGAAAAATTGACAATGTTTATATAGCCAGCATTAACGAGGTAGATAATTTATTTGCAAGGATATTTACTTTCAAGTGCTAGAAAGAGAACGATAGATGTTGGCGATTTTCTATCGGCATCTGACTTAAGAGGGTTGGCTTGTACATAACCGTCGATCAGTTCAATTGCCAGTTTTACGGAGGTGTCGACGCCTGCAGGTAAGCAGAACGCTGGCTTTTGTTGGCCGCGTTGCTGAACAACGAAATCGTAAGTAGACAATCCATCGAATGCACCATCGATGTATCTATGAAAATTCACATCATTTCGTTGTTGCGCAAAATCACCAATTAATGGAGTTGGAATACCCGTTTGTGCGTTTGCATTTAAAGACAGTGCTGACAAGTTGACCAGCAGTACTATGGATAAAGTGAGGATTTTTTTCATTGAAATTTATATGAATATTGTTAACCAAAATTAATTTTTAAATTGATAATAATTCTTTTGAAGTATACCTAATATTGGACCATTGCCTGTTGAGAATCACTTAAAACTGACCCAGAGAGGGGGTGCGGCGGAAAAGTTGGACTACTTGGAGGTAGTTCATGTACTCATACGAAGACCGCATTCGAGCAGTTAAGCTTTATATCAAGCTCGATAAACGCATAGCG